>JADZFZ010000044.1 GCA_020854145.1 Deltaproteobacteria bacterium
GCTCCGCGCGATCGGTCGCTCCGACCCGGGGTATCGCGACGCCGCGATCGGTCGCCCGACGCTCGAGCTCGTGCTCGACGATCCTCGCGCTCCGGTCTCGGCTCGCATCGGCGCCGCCATCGCGCTCGTCGCGCTCGATCCGTCGATGGCGCAGCGTGTTCGCGCGACAGCGCGCACCGCGGCCGATCCCGACCTCCGCGATGCGCTCGAGTCCGTCGCTCTCGGGCGCCTCGACGCCGACATCGTGCACGCCGCCACCCGTGGCGCGCCGCGCTGAGATCGTGCGCTCCGAAGGTCGGTGACGCGCACACGCGCGCACGGCATCATCTCGGGATGATCCCGAGGCGAGCGGCACGCATCACGGCTCTCGTCGCGGCGGCGCTGGCCGGGTGCGGCGGCGACGACTCGCCCGGCACGAGCCCGGACGCGCGGGCGGACACGATGCAGATGACCGATGCGGCGGGCCGCGACGCGTCGGTGGTCGATTCCGGTCTCGACGCGTCGCCGGCGGACGCGGGGCGCGACGCCGCACCGAGCACCGACGCCGGCGCTCCGCGCGACTCGGGACTGGACACGAGCACGGCGCTCGACGGTGGGTCTCCTCCATCGCCCGATGCCGGGCCGGGTGACGACGCCGCCATGGGCACCGATGGAGGCATGGGCCCCGTCGCACGCTGTTTCGCGGACGACTTCGTGACGCCCCCCACGATCGGGCCCGACTACGACCAGTTCGGCACCGTGCCCGGCTCGCATTGTCTGGGCACCAACCATCAGGACATCACGGGCATCGAGCGGGTCGTCTTCGTGGGCGACTCGGTCACCGTCGGAACGCCACCGACGCTCAGCACCGACTTCTATCGCGCGCGGCTCGCCAACGCGCTCGCGGCGCGGTTCGGCCTCACGGCGCCCGACCTGCTCTGGCAATCGGCCAACCCGTTCGACGGGATGTCGTTCTCGCGCGTCTCGGGGGACTTCGCGAGCTGCGCCCGCTGGGGCGCACGCACCGACGACCTCATGCGCGACGGATCGCAGCTGGCCGACTGCATGCCCGAGGCAGACCGCGATCTGCGCACGCTCGTGGTGATGACGATGGGCGGTAACGACATCTCGTCCATCACGCAGGCGGGCATCGACGGCACGCCCATCCCGGACATCTGGGTGCAGACCGAAGAGTTCGTCGGCCTGATGCGCGATGCGATCCGGTGGATCGTCGAGCCCGGGCGATTCCCGAACGGCGTCTTCGTGATCTTCGCGAACATGTTCGAGTTCACCGACGGCACGGGAGACGTCGCCGCGTGTCCCGCCGCGGGCCTCGCGGGCTTCGGCGCGATGTGGGACGACACGATGGCGCTGGCCGACATGGTGATCTGGGCCAACGAGCAGTTCGCGTCGATCGCGGTCGAGACGCGCACTGACATGATCTTCGTGCTCGAGCACTTCTGCGGGCACGGCTGGGCGCGCACGAGCCCCGAGTCGCCCTGCTATCGCGGACCGGACGCCCCGCTCTGGTTCGACCTGACCTGCATCCATCCGAATCCCGAGGGCCACGCGGAGGTCTCGGCGATGTTCGAAGCGGTCGTGAGGGAGTGATGGGTCGGAATCGCTTGGTCGTCTTCACCACCGCCGGAGCGCTGCTCTTCGCGTCCTCCCTCGTGGGTGGCTGTGTCGCGCCCGAGGACGACGGCGTCGGGCGCGCGTACGGCGCGCTCGACTACTGCCCTCGCGGCGAGACCGTCGACGGCATCGACGTCTCGCGCTGGCAGGGAGACATCGACTGGGACGCCGTGGCGGGCTCGGGCATCGACTTCGCGATCACACGCATCGGCGACGGGCTCTACGAGGATCCGACGTTCCCGGGGAACTACGAGGCCATCGCCGCGCGCGGGATGGTGCGCGGCAGCTACCAGTTCTTCCGCCCCGTGCGCGACGCCATGGAGCAGGCGGACATCGTGATCCGCTATCTCGGGCGCCTCGGTCCGGGAGACCTGCCCGCGGTGATCGACGTGGAGAACACGCCCGGCGACGCGTTGCCGTCGCGCGACGTGATGCGCGCGCAGGTCCGGGCCTGGATCGATCGCGTGCGCGAGGGGACCGGCAAGACGCCGATGATCTACACGGGCCCGTACTTCTGGGACGACAACGTCGCGTCCACGGACTTCGCGGACAACCCGCTCTGGATCGCGCACTGGGGCGTCACGTGCGCGCGTCTGCCGACGGGATGGACGAGCTGGGTCTTCCACCAGACGTCGGACTCGGGGAGCATCCCGGGCATCTCGGGCAACGTCGACACGGACGTGTTCGACGGAACGCGCGCCGAGCTCGACGCGTTCGCCGCCGGGGGCTCGACGTGCAGCGCGCACTGCGAAGGCGAGGTGCTCGTCGGCGCCGACTGCGCGCGGAGCGACTGCGCCGCGTTCGGCACCACGTGCGTCGACGACGCCGTCGGCGTGCGCTGCGTGTCGCCGATCTGCCCGCGCGAAGGAAACGCCGACGTGTGCGCGAGCGCGACGGAGATCGCGCATTGCACGAACGGCATGATCGGATCGTCGAGCGCGTGCGCCGCCGGCGAACGTTGCGCGAGCGACGCGAGCGGTACGCGATGTGTGGCGGACGTGCCGACCGATGCGGGTCCGGGCACCGACGCCGGCACGCCACCCCCGCCGCCGGGCGACGCCGGCGTCGGACGCGATGCCTCGGTTGCTCCCGGGCGCGATGCGAGCGTTCCCACGGGCGAGGGTCCGTTCGTGCGCGTGATGGGTCCCGACGGAACGGGCAGGCCGATCGGGACGATCGAGGGCGACGGTTGCTCGGCATCGCGAAGCGGCGCGCGCACGAGCGGTTCCTCTGGGCTCGGTGGGTGGGTGCTCGTTCTGCTCGGGTCGTGGCTCGTCCGGCGACGTTGGACGCGTCGCCGCGGCGCGCTGGGGGCTTAGGGCGACAAGCCCTGGAGCCGGGCGCGCTCCGCGCTCCGGCGGCGCCGAGGGATCGCGCGCGATCCCCGTGAAAAAGGGACGTTCTCACGCGGTACGTGGCTTGCCACTGGGCTCGTCGTGACCCAGGGACCGACGTCGAAGCGCAATCTCCCCGACCCGAAGGGTGGAGCGCTTCGTCCGCCTCGCCGGCGGACACGCGCGTGGCTGCCCGCGCTGGGGGCCGCGATGGTCCTGGGTGCTCTCGCGATCCCCGCGCTCGCCCAAGCCCAAGCACGCACCGTCGTGATCCTTCCGATCGACGCGCGGGGTGGCGAAGCCGCGCGACGTGCGTCGGCGTCGCGCGTCGCGGCGATCGGCGAGGTCATCCCGCGCACGCGGCTGCGCGGCGCGCTCCGGGACACGGGCCTGCCCGTGACCGACAGCGGGTTCGCGGATCTCGCACGCCGCCTCGACGCGCAGGTGATCGTGATGGCGCGGGTGGACGAGACCGCGACGCGGATCGAGGTGCGCGGTTCCGACGGCGTGGTGCTCGCCACGCGGGCGGCGCCTCTGCTGCGCGGCACCAACGGTCGCCAAGAGGTGGCCGACGCGACCTTCTCCGCGGTGTCGGCCGCCGTTCGCACGCTCGACATGCGCGACGACGCGGTGCGCGAGCGCGCGCGCCACAGCGAGGCGCTCGAGGTCCAGGAGCGCGCGATCGAGGAAGCGACGCGACCCGAGCCTCCGCCCCCGGCGCCGCCTCCGCCTCGCGACGCGCGCCCGCTCGTCGAGGTGCACTCGGGGGTCGAAGGCCGGATGCGTCGCCTCGAGGTGAACCTCGCGTCGCGCGAGCGCGCCGTGCACGACTCGGGGATCTTCGCCGAGGCCGCGTTCGACGTCCGCGTGCACCCGCTGCGTCGCGCCGAGCACGGCCTGCTGCGCGGTCTCTACGCCGAGCTCGGCGGCACCTACTCGCTGACGGGCGCCGCGACCGAGCGCTCGCAGTCGGGCACCGTCTCGATGACCGCGTTGCGCGTGCACGGCGGCGTCGGGGCCGAGCTCGATCTCGGACGCGTTCGCCTCGGGCTGGGTGTGGGCGGCGGGCTCGACGAGGTCAGCCTGGGCACCAACGACGTCGTGCCCTCCGCGTCGTTCGGCTACGTGCGCGTCGCGCCGACGTTGCGCTACCAGCTGTCCGACGACGGCGCGGTCGCGTTCGACGCGACGCTCGGCGCACGGCTCGCGGTGGGTGTCGGCACGTTGGCGGAGACCTACGGCGACTCCGCGAGCGCGTGGGGGCTCGACGGCTCGATGGGGCTGTCGGCTCGTTTCGGCGTCTTCGAGATGGGCGCGCGCCTGACGGGCTCGCGATGGTCGCTCGACTTCGCGCCCGCCGACCCGGGTAATCGCGAGAGCGCGCAGAACGGGCAGGACCTCTCGCTCACGCTCGGTGCGCACGTGGGGCTCGCGATCCCATGACGCCCGCCCGATCGGCGATCGCGCTCGTCGCGCTGCTCGTGGGTGCGTGCAGCAACGAGCTCTACCGCGAGGACATCGACGGCAGCGAAGCCGACGTGCCCGCGAGCTACCGCAACCTCCAGAATCCCTATCGCGACAACGTCGACGCAGCGACGGTCGGGCAGATCCTCTACGACGCGCGCTGTGTCTCGTGCCACGGCGACACGGGGCGCGGCGATGGCCCGCAAGGTGTCGGGATGGTTCCGCCGCCCACCGACTTCGTCGCGGCGAGCCTGCCCACCGAGGGCTACCTCTTCTGGAAGATCCGCGAAGGCGGCGAGCCCGTGGGCAGCGAGATGCCCGCCTACCGAGGTCAGCTCGAGGACGGCCAGATCTGGGAGATCGTCAGCTACCTGCGCCTCTTCTACGAAGAGGAGCCACTCTACCGCTAGAGCGCGAGCGCTAGCGATCGACGCAGACGAAGGCGCGTCGGGCGGGGTTGTTGCTCGCGACGCGCTCCTCGCACGCCGTGCCGCCCGCGCACTCGCTCGCGCCGGAAGCCGGTGTGCAGCGGCGCGAGCAGCTTCCGCCGGGGCCGGCGTCGTCTGCGCAGAAGGTCATCGGGAATCCCGGCGCGTCGGCGCAATAGCGATCACACGCCATCGTGCACAAGCCGGGAGCGTCGCTCGAAGCGCCGGCGCAGGTCGCGCCGTTCGTGCACTCCTCGTTCGCGAAGCAGCGGGATCCCACCCAGCCGCGCGTGCCGGGGACACAGACGGTGGAGCGCACGCTCGGTTGGCCGAAGCGTCCGACGCTGCGGGCGACCATGTGCTCGTAGGGACGGCACTCCGCGTTGACGGGCGTGACCTTCACCGTGCAGAGACCCTGCGTGGCGTCGTTCGGATCGGCGACGCAGAAGGTCGTCGGCGCGCCCGCGCGATCGGGGCAGGTGCGCGTGCACCGCTGCGAGCAGAAGCCGCGGCCTTCCGAGTACGCGTTGTGCGCGCAGAAGCCGCCGGCGAAGTTGCAGTCGGAGTCCGCGTCGCACTCGGTGCCGATCCAGGCGCTGCCCACGTCCACACGCGAGCCATCCGCGCGACGCTCGGGCTCGCGCTGCACGCGCACGGGGATCCGCGCGGAGCGGCGGATGCGCGCGTAGACCTCGAGCACGTCGGCCGACTCCATGCGGATGCAGCCGTGCGAGACGAAGCCGCGACGGAGGGACCCGCCGTTGGCTGCGCGGTAGTTGTCGATCGGTCCGTGGATGCCGTAGCTGCCGCTCCAGCTCAGGAACGGGAGACCGGCGAACACAGGCAGGCGCTGGCCGTTGGCCGGATCGGTCCACCACACCTTGCAGGCCGTCGTGCCCGAGCCCGTCGGTCGGATCTCGAAGTCCTGCCGGCCGTACGCGAGCTGCGGGAACATCGAGAGCGACTCGCCGTACGTCGTCGAGCTCTCGTCGGTGTCGAGCGCACCCGCGCCGATCGGGAAGACCTTCTCGAACCCGGTCGCGCGATCGACGAGGCGAAGCGTCAGCCCTTCGAGCGAGATGAAGATCTCGGGTTGCGAGAGGCCTGGCAGATCCGGGATCGCCTTGCACGTCGTGGCCGCGCCCCAGACTCCGTCGGCCTTGAGATCGTTGACCGACAGATCGCCGAGCGACAGATCGTTCGGGTCGCTGTCGTCGGGCATCCCGGGCGCGCCGGACGCTTCGTCCATCGAGACGCCTTCTGCGGCGCACGCTGCGAGCGCGAGCGTGGCGAACGGGACGAGAGCGAACGAGGGGTGGCGGCGGAAGAGGGGGAGCACGGCGCGCTCCAATGGCAACGCGCGTGCCCCTCGGGGATTCTCGATGGATTCGCGCTCACGCCCCGTGATCGGCCATCACCCTAGCCAGTCGATCGGCCACCCGAGTCGCCGCCACATGATCGGAGCGTGGTGGCTCTCTCGTCCTTGCTGGCTGGCGGGGGCTCATACGCCGCCCCCCCCGACCCCCGGCTGGTAGGAGGGGTCGCGCTCGAGCGCGACCGCCCCCTACGACCCCCCGTCGAGACGAGTGCCGATTCACTCGTCTTCGTTGAAGTCGGGCACGCCGTACATCGGGTGCACGCTGCCGTCGCCGCCGCCGCCGCCGGGCGGCATGGGCGGCGGGGCGCCGTACGCGGGAGCGGGCGGCATCGGGGGCGGCGGAGTCGGCTGGGCCTGGCCGCCTCCGTTGTTCGTCGCGCCGCCCGACCCTCCGGCGCCGCCGCCTTGCTCGCCGCCCGAGCCGTCGGGTTGCAGGGTCACGACGCCGGGCGTCTCCTGCGCGCTGCAACACGACGAAGCCGCGATGGCGCCCGCGAGGAAGATCCCGAGCCGTCCGACGTTCGCCGGCGTCACGATCGAGCGGGGCTGCTCGGTGGGATCCACCGGCGTCGCGCAGAACGGGCAGCGCGCGCTTCCGGCATGGACATGGCGTTGGCAGGACGGACAAGGAACGAGCGAGATCATCGGGCCTCCGAGAAAACACGTGTCGAAGGCTCCGATGCGGAGACACCTTCGAGCCTTGGTCGACGGCGTAGGCATGATGCGCCACCTCGCTCCGCGGAAGCGAGGACCTCGTGCGCGTCTCCTGTTGGCGTCGCGTCGTCTACGAGGTAGACGGGGGCTCGCCGTGGTCGCACGGCGCGCCGTGCTCGGGAGGAGATCGATGTCGATGGTTGCTCGCGTTTCAACGGACCGGTTCGTGCTCGCGCTCGCGAGCTTGGCACTCGGGGCGTGCCTCGTGACGGAAGAGACGGGCCCGACGACGGCACCTGCGGCTGCTCCGCAGGAGACGAGCGGTGCGACCACCACGGCGCCGCCGCCCGCGGGCACCGACGCGACCGCATCCGTGATCGTGCAGCCGCCGGAGGTCACCGGCGGGGTCGCGCAGCGACCGACTCTGCCGCCCGACCCGCCGCCACCTGCCGACGGGCGCTACCCCATCGTGCTCGATCGACCGGCGCAGGTCGGTGTCGCGGTGCGCTTCGAGGCGCGCGGCGAGAAGCGGTCGCGTCAGCGCCGTCAGCTCCCGGGCGGGCAGCCCACCGACATGACGGAGCTTCTCGTGGTCCGGATGGCCGGCGTGCACACCGTGCTCGAGATCGACTCGACCGGAGACGCGGTGCGCTCGCAGATCGAGGTCGCCTCGTGCACCGCGGAGGGGACGGGCCGTCCCGAGCCGCTCATCCCCGCGGGTGCGACGCTCGTGATCGAGACGGCCGTGCGCCCCGCAGAAGGACGCTTCCTGGTCAACGGCAGCGCCGTGTCCGACCGCGTGCGCGAGCACCTCAAGATCCTGTTCTCCGCGAGCCGCAACCCGACGAGCGACGACGACGTCTTCGGATCTCCCGGCCGTCCGCGGCGCGTCGGCGAACGCTGGAACGTCACCGTCGCGCCGATGGTCACCGCGTTCGCCGACCTGTTCCCGGGTCTGTCCCCCGGCGACATCCGAGGCCGCACGACCTTCCACGGCGTCGCGCAGCAGGCGGGCCGCACGTACCTCGACATCGGCGTCGACATCACCATGCGCATCCGTCAGGTGGCGAACCTGCCTCCGGGCACGCGCGTCGTTCGCGGCACGATGCGCATGCGTCCGCGGGGTCTCTTCTCGGTCACGCCGGGATTGCCCGCGCCGCGCGACACGATGTCGATGGACTCGGAGCTCGACATGCGGATCCCGACGCCCGCGGGACAGGCGTCGCTCCAGATGACGATCACCGAGTCGCGCGAGTTCACGCGCGTGGCGAGCTCCGAGTGAGCCTTTCGCACGCGCAGCGGGCGAAGGCGAAGTCGCAACCGCAGCCGAGCGCAGCCAGACGCTGCGAACCGACGCGGCGGTCGGGGTGAAGGGAGGCGAGCGCGCGTGACCTATTCGGCCCAGCTCCGCTGCATCGCCGGTTGCCCCGGCGGTCATCGGCTCGACGAGATCGTCTATCGCTGTCGCGCGTGCGGCGGGCTGCTCGAGGTCGCGCACGATCTCGAGGCGCTCCGAGCGCGAAGCGCGGCGGCGTGGATGAAGCTGTTCGACGACCGCTACAAGCGGACGACGTGGCCGTTCGGCTCCGGCGTCTGGGGCAAACGCGAGTGGGTCGCGCCGCACGTACGCGACGAGAACGTGGTCTCGCTCGACGAAGGCGGGACCAACCTCTTCTGGGCCGATCGGTACGGCAAGTCGCTCGGCCTCGACGAGCTCTGGGTCAAGCTCTGCGGCAACAGCCACTCGGGGTCGTTCAAGGATCTCGGCATGACGGTGCTCGTCTCCGTCGTGAAGCAGATGGTCCAGGACGGCGCACCGATCCGCGCGATCGCGTGCGCGTCGACCGGCGACACCTCGGCCTCGCTCGCCGCCTATTGCGCGGCAGCCGGCCTTCGCGCGGTCGTGCTGCTGCCCGCGGGCAAGATCACGACGGCGCAGCTCGTCCAGCCGATCGCGCACGGCGCGACGGTGCTCGCGCTCGACACCGACTTCGACGGCTGCATGGCGCTCGTGCAGAGGCTCGCCGAGGAGCCGGGCGTCTACCTGGCCAACAGCATGAACTCGCTGCGGCTCGAAGGGCAGAAGACCGTGGCCGTCGAGATCGTGCAGCAGTTCGACTGGGAAGCGCCCGACTGGGTCTTCATCCCCGGCGGCAACCTCGGCAACGTCTCGGCCCTCGGCGCCGGCTTCGACATGATGATCGAGCTCGGCTTGCTCTCGAAGCGCCCGCGCATCTGCGTCGCGCAGGCCGCGAGCGCCAACCCGCTCTACCTCGCGTACAAGCGCGGATGGGACCAGTTCGAGCCCGTGGTCGCGCAGCCGACCGAAGCGAGCGCCATCCGCATCGGCAACCCCGTCTCGTTCGCCAAGGCGATCCGTGCGCTGCAACGGCACGACGGCGTCGTCGAGCAGGCGACCGAGGAAGAGCTCGCCGACGCCGCGGCGGTGGCGGATCGCACGGGGATGTTCACGTGCCCGCACACGGGCGTCGCGCTCGCCGCGCTCGTCAAGCTGCGCGCCGCCGGGACCGTGGAGCCCGGGCAACGCGTCGTGGTCGTGAGCACGGCCAACGGCCTGAAGTTCACCGATTTCAAGGTCCGCTACCACGACGGCCAGCTCGCGAGCGACACGCACCGCAACGCGCCCATCGCCTTGCCCGCCGAGTACACCAAGGTGCGCGACGCCGTGCTCGGCTCGCTCGACACGAGCGCGGCCGAACCGGGCTGACGCGCGCTTTGGACGGGCAGACCGCAGGACTCGCCGCGTCCTCGCTGCGCGCCGGCGACACTTCGGCGTTCCTCCGCCTCGTCGCGCGGGCGCTGCAGATCGGAGCCGTCGTGCTCGCAGCGGCCGTGCGCTACTTCGTGCGTCGCGCGCGGGGAGAGGGCCGCACCGAGGACGCGCTCGATCGCCTGCGCGGCGACATCGCAGCGGGCGTGCTCGAGAAGCTCGGCGCCACCTTCGTGAAGTTCGGCCAGATCCTCGGATCGCGTCCCGATCTGCTCGCGCCCGGGCACATCGAGGCGCTCGCGCGACTGCAGGATCGTGTACCCGCCGCGCCCTTCCACGAGGTGGCACGCGTGATCGCGGAGGAGCTCCCGCCCCCTCTTCGGGCGCGCATCGCCGTCGTGGACGCGGTGCCCATCGCGGCAGCCTCCGTCGCGCAGGTCCACCGCGGCGTGCTCGACACCGGAGAGGAGGTCGCGTTGAAGGTGCAACGGCTCGCCGCCCGGGATCAGATCGAGCGCGACCTGGCTCTGCTCTCGTTCGGGGCGCGGCTTCTCGACGTGATCCCGTCGATCCGGCTCCTCTCGTTGCCCGGCGCCGTCGACCGGTTCGGCACGGCGCTCCGCGGGCAGCTCGATTTCCGCGGCGAAGCGGCGAACAATCGGCGCTTTCGCGCGAGCTTCGCGGGCATGCCCGAGGTCGGCTTCCCCGCGCTCCACGACGAGCTGTGCACCGGGCGGCTGATCACGATGGAGCTCGTCCACGGCGTGAAGGCGAGCGAGCCCGAGAAGGTCGGCGGCGACCGTGCCGCGCTCGCTGCGATCGGCGCGCGCACGGTGCTCAAGATGGTGTTCCTCGACGGCTTCGTGCACGCGGATCTGCACCCGGGCAACATCCTGCTCACCGACGACGGCCGGGTCGTCATCGTGGACCTGGGCCTCGTGGCCGAGATCGCACCGGAGCTGCTCGGGCCCTGGGTCGAGACCTTCCTCGGGCTCGCGCAGCAAGACGGCAAGGCGGTCGCGCGCCTGCTCTACGGCTACTCGCCGAGCGTCGGCACCGCCGACTACGACGCGCTCGAGCGGGACCTCGTCGACTTCTTCTCGACGCTTTACGGAAGGAAGCTGGGAGAGGTAGAGACGAGCGTGGCCGTGAGCGGCGTGATGAACATCCTGCGACGCCACCGGGTGCAGATCGATCCGGTGTTCACCGTGGTCGACATCGCGCTCGTCGTGGTCGAAGGTCTCGGCAAGCAGCTCGACCCGACGCTCGACATGATGGCGATCGCGCTTCCCTATCTGCTCGAAGGCATGGCGAAAGCACCCCCCGGCCTCAAGCCCTTACGCGAGCCGCCCGCGCGCAAGCGGGCTCCCGCGCCGGCTCTGCCGAGCGCCGGTGCAGAGGGACCCTCGTGAGGAATTCGCCTTCCGAGCCTCCCACGCCCCACACCCGAAGCACCCTGGTCGGAAGGCGAAACCCATGATCCCTTCGCTGCTTCCCGGTACGCGCTCGAGCATGGTCGATGCAGGCGGCCTGCGGATGCACGTCGTCGAGATGGGCCCGGAAGACGGCGAGCCGGTGATCCTGCTCCATGGCTTCCC
>JADZFZ010000045.1 GCA_020854145.1 Deltaproteobacteria bacterium
ACGTCGGACAGCGCGTCCTTCACCTCGTCGAGCTTGAACGGCTTGATGATGGCTTCGACCTTCTTCATGGGTCCCTCGGCTGCGCTCGAGGACGGGTCGTGAGCGCGCGGTGTGTCTAACCGAGAGGGTGTTTCGGCCGTGTTTCGTACGCGTTAATTGGGTGCTGGCCCGTGACGAGTCCCGAGGGGGCGGGGCGCGGCGGCCGAAGCTGGTATGGTGGGGCGCGATGCCGCAACGCGAGCGATATCTCTTCGTCTGCACGAACCGGCGCCCCGAAGGCAACCCGAAGGGCTCGTGCGCGCAGGGCGGATCCGAGGCCATCCGAGAGGCGCTCAAGAGCGAGTGCGACTCACGCGGGCTGCGCCACGTCGTCCGCGTCTGCACCTCCGGGTGTCTCGACCTCTGCTGGGCCGGACCGTCGATCGCGGTCATGCCCGACAACGTCTTCTACGGGCACGTGACGCTCGACGACGTGCCGGAGATCATCGAGTCGTTCGCCTCGCGCACCCTCGTCGAGCGGCTCGTGCTGCCGCCGGAGGAGTTCGACGCTCCCGAGAAACGCGCGAGGAAGGCCGCGCAGGAGGGCTCGTCGTGAAGCTCGGTTTCCGGTTCCGCGAGACGATGGCGGGCACCTACCACCTCCTGAGCGCACCCACGGACGAGCGACCGATGTCGTTCACCGTCGCGGTGCGGTCGCCGAGCATCGTGCGCTTCGCGCTCTCGCCGGTTTGCGAGATGCAGGGCGAGGTCGACGCCATCGGCTTCGCCGACCACAAGCCGCTGCGCGGCACGGTCGAGATCAATCCGCTGATCAAGCGCCGCCTCGTCTACGAGTTCCGCTTTCCCGGCAACGACGGCGAGGAGTATCGCTTCCACGGGAAGAAGAGCGTCTCGGCGCTCCATCTCGCCGACTCGATGACGACGCTGCCCGCCGCCATCTGGCGCGAGGAGCGCGAGGTCGCGCGTGCGCTGCTGCGATTCGACCTCGAGAGCGATCTCGTGAAGTTCGTCCTGGGCTTCCGCCGCGCTTGATCGCGCGGCTCCGTGCTTGCGCGGTCGGAGCGCGCTCGATAAACAGCGCCGCATGAAGCCGACACTCCTCGTTCGCCGGGCGTCGTATCTCGCCTTCGTCGTGGCCGCAGCCTCGTGCGGCGGCACGGAGCTCGGTCCCGAGTATCCGCCCGTCGAGGAGCCGCCCGCGCTCGACACGCCACCCGAGCCCGAGACGCCGGCCGAGCCGACGCCCCCACCCCCTCCGCCCGCTCCGCCCCCGATCACGCTGAGCGCCGGCGAGCACACGCCGATCGAAGGGGCGATGCCGACGATCGCGCTCGTGGCGCCGCGCAACAACGCGGTCATCCGAGGCACCGGGCCCATCCCGCTGCGCATCCGGCTCGCAAACTGGGCGCTGCCCGCGGGCGGCGGCGGCAATCACGTCCACCTGATCGTGGACAATCACCCGTACATCCGGCTCGACGACGTCTCGCAGCCGCTCGACCTGCGCGCGCTCGCGCGCCAGCACCTCGGCGGTGACCTCACCGAGGGCTCGCACCTCGTGCGCATCTTCCCATCGCGCATGTCGCACGAGTCCGTCAAAGCCAACGGCGCCTTCGCGATGGCGGTCATCCACGTCGGGCGACGCACGCCCGCGGCCGAGTGGACGTTCGATCCGCGCGCTCCGCTGCTCACGTACTCGCGCCCCAAAGGCTGCTACGGCGGCAACGACGCGCAGCGCATCCTGCTCGACTACTACGTCACGAACACGACGCTCGCGGCCGACGGTCACCGCGTGCGCCTGAGCATCGACGGCCAGCCGATCGGCGAGCCGATGACGTCGTGGGTCCCGTACTACGTCACGAACCTCCCGGCGGGCGACCACACCTTCCTGCTCGAGCTGCTCGACGCGCAGGGACAACCCGTCGCGGGTCCCTTCAACCGCACCGAACGTCGCATCACGACGCGCGCCGACGCGTGCCCGGCTCCTGCGGCCCCTGCCCCGGCACCGCCCGCGGCCGGACACGGCGAGCACTGATCGACCCGCCACGCGACGCCCCAGCGCAGTCATTGCCGGACGACCGCGCGTGCGGGCGAAATCCGTTCGCGCGGCGCGTGGCATCTCTCACGCGACTTACGGGGCATGTGCGTTGCGAGCGCTCGGCGCATGACCTCACCAACGCGATTCCTCTGGGTTGCCCTGGCATCGACGAGCGGGATGGGGCTCATGTCGACCAGCGCGTGCAGTGAGTCGGATTGCCGCCCGGAGTGCGCGTCGCCTCCCGCGGGCTGTCGCTACGAGGAGAACGACGACGAGTGCTCGTGCGGAGATCTCGTGTGCGAGGACGCGGGTCCCATGGACGCTTCGACGATGGACGCCACGACGTCGTGCGTGGAGTGCGCCGCGCCACCCGATGGATGCTCGCTGGTGGGTGGCTCGTGCTCGAGCTGCGGCACCGTCGTGTGCGAAGAAGCGGGGGTGTGCGAGATCGAGTGCCCGACCGCCCCTCCCGGTTGTCGCGTCGTCGGCGAGCCGTCGTGCGACCCGCGCTCGTGCGGCCTGATCGTCTGCGAGGATCTCGACGCCAGTGCGTGCGAGATCGAGTGCATGGCCCCGCCGGCCGGATGCCGCTACGTGGGCGAGCCGTCTTGCTTCCCGCCGTCGTGCGGCGTGCTCGAGTGCCCCGACGGAGGCGCGTGCGCGCCGATGTGCCCGCCTGCCCCTCCGGGGTGCCGCTGGGTCACGAGCTGCTCGCCCCCCTCGTGCGTCGAGATGATCTGCGGTGGCGACGCCGGCATGATCCTCGAGCACGACTCGGGCGTCCGCTGACTCGGCTCCCGCCGCGAAACGACGCGCGTCCCCTCTCCCCGAGACGCGGGGAGAGGCAGGGTGAGGGGCCCGGTGCCTCTCAACGCGACGTGACGAGGACCATGTACTCCTCGTCGATCGGCCGGCCGTCTACGCGGAACGAGTCTCGCTCGATGCCCCAGGAGACGAACCCCATCGACTGGTAGAGCGCTCGCGCGGCCGCGTTGTCCACCTTGACGGCGAGGTTCAGCCGCTCGATGCCGACGTCGCGCGCCCGTCCGATCGCAGCCTCGAAGAGCGCCCTGCCGACTCCGCGACGTCGTGCCTCGGGCGCGACGTAGACACCCCACACCAGCGCTTTGTGACGCGCCTTCTCGTGAGCCTCGCGCAACACGCCGAGCGTGCCGACCATCGCGCCCTCGAGGAACGCGCCCAGCACGAACGCTTCGGATGCCGGGCTCCCGAGGCGGCGAGACACCGTCTCGAGCGGCGTGCGCTCCTCTTCGGCCGGAGACGTCAGGAACGCCTCGGGATGCTCGGCGACGGCCCTCTTCCGGAGCGCGTGCCAGGCGGACGCGTGCGACGCATCGAGATGGCGGATCCGCATCCGTCGAGCATGCGAGATCCGTCGATCGCACGCGAGCGATGGCGGCTCCGGCGCGCCGGCCGGATCAGCGAAGGACGCGGCCGATGACGAAAGGTACCCGTCGAACCCAGGCGCTGCCGAGCCCCGCCCATCCGACTGCCTCCGGCACGCCGAGCTCGTTCTCGAGGATCAGGATCGACCCCATGCCGAACCCGGTCACGTCCGTGTCCGTGCGCGTGTCGTCGCCGTGCGGCACCGACGTCGAGTCGGCGATGCGGACGAGCCAGCCGCCCTCCACCCTGCGCGGAACCTCGACCACGAAGCCGACGTGCCCCGTGATGATGCGACGCCGCGCGCCCGGTCGCCTGCGACGCACGATGGCACCGCGATCGCCGCGTGCCGCGAGAAGCATCCGGCCGACGCCTTCGGGGGGCGGCTGGCACTCCCATGCGAACACGTCTCCCGGCAGCGTGTCGGCCACGCGCTCGATGCGCCGCCAGGTTCGGCCGCCGCTCGTGGGCGCCGCCGCGATCACGCGCGCGAAGTCGCGCGCGACCGGTCGCACTTTGCCGAGCGACCGCAGCGCGCGCGGCGCGCTCTTCGACAGCACCCACGCGGTCATGCCGGAGCAGTCCCACCGGTAGACGCCCTGGCCTACGTTGACGTGCGTCCGCGGCTGGTAACGCGATTCGCGGAGCGTGCGGCGTACGTGACGGAGCACCGCGAGCACGCGCCGCGCCGCGCCCCCGACACCGGGCGAGACGGCCGATGTCGTCACCGCGGTCGCCTGCGAGGCGCTGGGCGTGAGCGTCGACGTGGCCGCCATCTCGGTCGCGCGCACGCGCGATGGCCTTCCGATCGAGGCCATCGCGGCGAAGGTCGCGACCACGACGATGCCCAGTGGGACGGCGCCCCGCGCGAGGTCGACTGGAATCTGCCGGCTCACCCGAGCCCAAGCGTGACGAGCATCGGCCGTCCGTGCCAACCCCGCGACGACGGCGCGCGCGTCGACCATACTGGCAGCGTGAGCGACCACGAGGAACCGACGGTCACCCACCCGCGCCCGCCCGAGGGCGGCCCCACCGCCGAGCCGCTGTCCGTGGCGTTGCTGGCCGAGTTCGTGATGCTCGAAGGCGTGAGCCTCACGGCGAGAAACGATCTGATCGAGTCCGCTCGCGTGCGGGAGCTGGCGAAGGGAGAGACGCTGCTCCGGGCCGGCGAGCCGAACGAGCAGATGTTCCTCGTGCTCGGTGGGCACCTCGGCGTGTTTCTCGAGGGTCACGAAGGCGAGGCCGTGGCGATGCTGGGCGTCGGCGAGACCGTGGGAGAGCTCTCGCTGCTCGACGGCAGCCCCGTCTCGGCAACGGTGATCGCGACCGAGACCACACGCCTTCTCGCCATCGACGAAGCGACGTTCTGGCGCCTCACCGACGCATCGCACGCGTTCGCCGTGAACCTGCTGATGCGTCTGGCCGCGCGACTGCGTGCGAACAACGCCGCCGTGAGCAAGAGCGTGGTCGAGCGACGGCGCTACGAGCGCGCCGCGATGTTCGACGGTCTGACGGGGATCCACAACCGCCGCTGGCTCGACGAGACGCTGCATCGGCTCGTCAAGCGACAGCGTCTGAGCGGCGGCCATCTGTCGGTCGCGTTGATCGACATCGACCACTTCAAGCAGTTCAACGACCGGTTCGGCCACGCGGCGGGAGATCACGTGCTCAGCACGGTGGCGTCGCTCCTCGCCCGCAACCTCCGGCCCACCGACCTGGTCGCCCGGTTCGGAGGCGAGGAGTTCGTCATCCTGTTCCCCGACACGCTGATCGACGACGCCGTGACGGCCGCCGAGCGTGTCCGGCTCGCGGCAGCCGCCGAGCGCCTGAAGATGCCGGACGGGACCGACCTGCCGCCGGTCACGATCTCGGTGGGCGTCGCCGAGCTCGGGCCGTCGCACGACGTGACCGAGCTGCTCAAGATCGCCGACCTCGCGATGTACTCGGCGAAGCAGTCCGGGCGAAACCGCGTCGTACGGGCATCCCCCTGATCAAGCGGAGGGCCGCTCGAGCGCCCCGGTTCGCTCGATCTCGTCGAGAAGCGCCGTGTCCGAGAACGGCTCGATCCGCGCCGACTCGTACGCGGGACGAACGCGATCGCTGACGAGACCCGCGCGCACGATGCCCGGCAGCACGAGGCCGCGGAACGTGTGAACGGAGCCGGGCGTCGAAGCGAGCTGGAAGCCGCCGGCGACCTCGGCGTAGAGCGCCTTCAGGAAGTCGGCTGGATCGATGCCCGACTCGCGAAGCACGGCGTCGAAGCCCTCGAAGCCCTCCATCCCGCGACGCATGAGCAACGTCAGGCGCGTCGCGTCGAGCGCGAAGTCCTCGACGACCGCGCGATCGTCGGGGTGCATCTCCGCGATCCCCCGCCCGAGGTACAAGCTGCCGAACGCGACGTGGCGCGCCTCGTCCTTGATCACGTACGCGAGGGCGTCGCGGAGCAGGTCGCACGCGGTCGCCGCACGCACGTTGATGAACGACCCGAGCGCCAGGCCCTCGAGGATCACCTGCATCCCGACCATCTTGGCCTGCCAGAACGGGCTCGACATGATGCGGTCGAGGATGCCGCGGAGGATCGGCTGCACCGGGTAGATGCGATCGAGACGCCGGATGTACCGCGCGAAGACCTCGACGTGGCGCGCCTCGTCCATCGCTTGGGAGGCGACGTAGAGCTTGGCCTCGTAGTCGGGGACGGCCGAGACGAGCTGCCCGGCCACCATCAGCGCGCCTTGCTCGCCGTGCAGGAGCTGGCTCAGCACCCATGCCGAGTAGCGCGCGTTGAAGCCGTCCATCTGCGACTTCGATAAGCCCTTGAAGAAGTCCATCCGCAAGAACGCCATGCGCTCGGGGTCGAGGATGCGTCCCGCAGGATCGACGACGCGCGACCAGTCGAGCGCGACGTCCGCGTTCCACTGCTCGCGCTTCGCCTTGACGTAGAGCTCTTCGAGTCGACTCTGCTCGATCTCGTACGACCAGTCCCAGAGCACCTCGAGCGCGTCGCCCATGACGGAGGAGGTTACCCCCGTCCGCGCCGCGAGTGAACGGCGATTCAGAAGCCGGCGAGGGCCAGCAGATCGCGCACCGGGCTCGCTTGCGACGCGGCGCGCGTGGCCACCGCCGGACGTGCGGCTTCGTGCTGCGCCATGCGGGCACGGCGTGCTTCACGCGCTTGTGCGCGACGCGCAGCCGCGGCCATCACGCGCTGTGCGCGGGCCGCGATCCGGGCGATGCGCGAATCGGCGCGATCGCGGATGGACTCCTGACGATGCTCGAGCGCGGTGGAGCCGGGCGCGAACCGATGCGACGCGGCCGCCGACTGCTGCTGCGCCTGCGCGAGCACCGCGAGGATCTGCTGCTGGAAGGTCTGCGG
>JADZFZ010000046.1 GCA_020854145.1 Deltaproteobacteria bacterium
GTACGAGGTCTCGCTCGGCCTGCGAACGCTCGAGTCGCCCGTCGCGCTCCGCCCCTACGCGCTCCACCTCGTCTGGCACCCGCGCCTCGACGCCGATGCGGGCCACCGCTTCCTGCGCGAGGTCCTGCTGCGTGCGGCGGACGAAGCCGCTGGCGAGCGACACGACGCGGCACGCACGCGCCTCGACGCGAGCGATCCGACCTCGGGCCAGGGCCGCCGGCGCCCGCGGCGCCAGGTGCGTGCGTGAGCGGGACCGAGCCTCGACCTTAGTTGCACGAAACGAAAGTACGAGTTGCCGAGCATCTCGTTGTCGGACCTCGCGACCGGCTCGATGTTGGTTCGCGTCGGCCCCTCATTCGGTCGACGGGAGAGAACGAGATGAGCCTGCGAGACTCGAACCCCACGCGGCGGAGCAAACCCAAGCGCGTCGCGATCGTGGTCGCGAACCCTGCGACCTCGAGCACCACGGGCTGGCCCGTCGGTTTCTGGTGGTCGGAGCTGACGCACCCCTACTACGCGTTCCGCGAGGTCGGCTACGAGGTCGAGGTCTTCAGCCCCTTCGGCGGAAAGTGCGTGGCCGACGGCATGAGCGACCCGCGCGACGCGAGCGGCTACTCCGCATCGGATCTCATCAGCATGGGATTCCTCCACACGCCGAGCCTCGCGGCGCTCGTCGAGGAGACCAAGCCCGTCGCAGACCTCGACCTCGCGCGCTTCGACGCGATCGTCGTGGCGGGCGGGCAGGCACCCATGTTCACCTTCCACGAGGCGACCGCTCTCCAGAAGACCTTCGTCGCGGCCTACGAGGCAGGAAAGGTCGTCGCCGCGCTCTGCCACGGAGTCGCGCTCTTGCGCTACACGAAGCTGTCGAGCGGCGAGCCCCTCGTGAGGGGCAAGACCGTGACGGGCTTCGCGAACGTCGAGGAGGACTTCGCGGACGAGGCCGTCCGCGCGATGGGCGCCCTGCCCGCGAACGCGCGCCTCATGCCATGGCGCATCGAGGACGAGCTCGAGAAGCTCGGCGCGAACTTCGTTCAGGCGGGCCTCTGGCGCGGCTTCGCCGTGCGCGACGGGAACCTCATCACCGGTCAGCAGAACTTCTCGGGCGCCGAGACGGCCGAGCTCGTCATCGAGACGCTGGGGCGCTGACGTCGGATGAAGCGCGCGCGCACCGTCGGCACGCGGTCGCCATGAAGCAGCTCTTCGACGAGCGCGTCGTGACGTCGCCGTGGACGAGCGTGTGGACGCCCGCGCGCATCGACCGACTCTGGGTGCGCTGCACCGCGTGCGGCATGCTCGAGGATGTTTCCGACGATCACCGCGGCTGCGCCCGCTGCGATGCGTCGCTGCCGGAGCGCCCCGCGTTCTGGCGAAAGGAGCTCTCATGAAGATCGCGTTCATCGGCACCGGCCATGTCGGCGCGGCGCTGGCCGTTCGCCTCGACGCGTCGGGCCACGACGTCGTGCTCGCACAGACCAAGGAGGCCTCGGCCAGCCTCGCCGCCGCCCTCGCTCGGTCGAAGAGCCTCACGGCGCGCCCGCTCGCCGACGCCGTAGGCGGCGCCGAGATCGTCTTCCTCGCGGCGCCGTTCTCGGCGACCGAAGGCATCGTGAAGCCGCTCGCCGCCGCCCTCGCGGGCAAGGTGCTCGTCGATTGCACCAATCCCGTCGGTCCCGGTCTCTCGCACGGCCTGAAGAGCGAGCGATCCGGCAGCGAGCTCGTGCAGTCGCTCGCACCCGCGGCCCGTGTGGTGAAGGCCTTCTCGATCTACGGATTCGAGAACCTCGAGGATCCGTCCTATCCCAGCTACGGCGTGAAGCCAGTCATGCTGTTCTGCGGCGACGACCGCGATGCCAAGGCGCACGTCGCTCGCCTGGTCGCCGACGTCGGCTTCGAGCCCCTCGATGTCGGCGGGCTCGTGCAGGCCCTGCACCTCGAGCACATGACGCTCCTGTGGATCCGCATGGTCCGCGCAGGAGGACAGAGCCCGACGCTCGTGTGGGCCGCTCTGCGTCGCTGACCGGGGCGATGACGACTACGGGTCGATGTCTCGTCGAGGCCGCGGCGCACCGAGCGCATGGCCCAGCGTCGCGATCAAGCCGCGCCCGTACGCGAGAGCGAGCGCGATGGGCGATCCGTCTCGGCCATCGACCAGGCGGCCCGCTTTCATCACCCATTCGGGGTGTCCGAGCGCGTGCACGTCGTGCTCGGCTCGAGCCGGGAACGCGACGAGGTCCGCGCGCTTGCCCACCGCGATCTCGCCGCGGTCGTGGAGCCCGAGCGCGCGGCTGGCGTTGCGCGTCGCAGCCTGCAAGCACGCTTCGACCGAGAGCCCTGCGCGATGCATCGCGGCGAGCTCGTCGACCGGGCGCGCCACGAGCGAGAACCCGTAGGCCGCGTCGTTGCCGAAGACGATCGGGACGCCGGCGTCGTGGAGCAGCGCGAGGTTGGCAGCGGCCGTGCGGATGGCCTCGCGCACGCGCGTCTTGGGCAGGCCGGCTGCCGGCCCATCCGGGACGACCGTGCTCGCGCGAAAGGCTTCGGCGAACCGCCGCAGCGATCGGTGCACCGTGCGGCCCACGTGCGCGCGGTAGCGTTCCCAAGGCGGCTCGCCGTCGTCGAGCGCGCAGATGGACTCGAACACCCAGAGCGTCGGACAGACCGGCACGCCGGCGTCCTTCACGCGGCCGACCAGCTCGTCGTCGAGCGGCTCGAAGGACGAGTGCATGAGCGCGTCGACGCCCGCCGCGAGGGCGACGCGATAGTCGTCGTTGGAGTGCGCGTGCGCCACGATGCGCAGGCCCGATCGATGGGCGTGCGCGACCAGCGCCGCCGTCGTCGGAACGTCGAGCGCGCGCAGCGGCCGATCGTGGTAGCCGCGGTGCATGATCGCGAGCTTCACGAGATCCATCCCGGCCTCGGCGATGGTCTCGATCGCGCGACCCGCCTCGCGCTCGCCGCCGCACGCGATCGCGGCGCCGAGCCGTGCGACCCACGCGGGCATCCAGTCGAGCGGGTAACCCCCCGGCGCGGTGACGACCGGGCCCGCCGCCACGATGTCGGGGCCCGCCGTCGATGGCGCCCGTGTCGCCTCGCGCAATCGCCCGATCATCCGCGGCGGGCAGCCGAGATCGGCGATCGTCGTCGTGCCCGCGGACAGGGCGCCGGCGAGGTTGCGCACGGCCTGCAGCGGCAGCGGCGGCTCCTGCGCCTCGAACGCGCCGCCGCGCGCCACGTGGACGTGCGCGTTGACGAGCCCGGGTACGACGAGCAAGCCGCGCGCGTCGATCGAGGGTGCACCGTCGCGCAGCGCGTCGGCGCCGTCGAGCGGATCGATGGCGACGACGGTGCCGTGCTCGATGGCGATGCGACGGAGCCCCCGCGAGAGCCGCGTGCCGTCGAACACGAGATCCGCCAACAACGTGCGTCTCATCGACGTCGCGCCCTGGTCACGCGCCGGTCGAGCCCGCGGCGTCGACGCTCGGCGCAGCCTCGATCGACGTGCCGAAGGCGCGCTCGTATCGCGGGTCGAGCGTCCCGAGCAGCCGGTCCCACAGCACCGTGTAGAAGCCGAAGTTGAAGCGCGGGTCGGCGTGGTGCTGCGCGTGGAAGGTGCTCGTCGCGACGTGTCGCAGGACGGGCAGCCGCACCCACGCGCGTGGGAGCGGCTCGACGCCGACGTGGCCGACCACGCCGAACGCGACGTTGAGCGCGAGGTAGATCGACATCCCGAGCCACGACGCCGGGTACACCGAGATCACGACGAGCCAGAGCGCGCCGAACGCGAGCGTCTCGTGCGGCGCGAGCACGAAGAGCGTCAGCGGCCGCGGTCGGTCGTACCGGTGGTGCGGCCGATGGAGCCACCCGTAGAGCCCCCCGACGTGCGCGACGCGATGCAGCACGTACATCGCGAGATCCATCGCGAGCAAGATCACCGGAACGTCGAGCCAAGCGTACAGGCCGAGGTCGTCGCGAAACCGCACGGTCCCACGCTGCCAGAGCCAGAACCCGACGACGGTGACCGCCGTGTTGAGCACGATCGTGCAAGCCGCGAGCGCGACCTCGCGCCGCTCGAGCGGCGGCGGCGGCGCCGTCACGCGTCGCCCGCGGAACAGGCGGACGACGAGCGCTCCGCCCGCCAGCGCGAGCCCGAAGACGACGAGGTTCTGGACGAGCAACCCCGCGACGACCATCGGCCACGAGAGGGTCGCGGTCCACGCGCGCAGCGTCTCTCCGAGCACGCGTCCATCGTCTCACGCACGGCCTCGGCGGACCACGTCGGGCGCGTCGCGCGCAGGGGATCGCGGCCGCGCCGCGAGCTCACCGCGGCATTGCGCCGGCGACGAGGCCCAGCGCGACTGTCGCCTCGGCACGACACCCGCGTGAAGTGACGACACGCGCACCCTGGGCGCGGCGGCAACACGTCCGCGCGGTCCGCTGCGGGCTCGCGTGGCACGTGAGCTGCCCAATCCGGCGACGTGGAACATCGACGCCATCGTCCGATGAT
Source organism: Deltaproteobacteria bacterium (assembly GCA_020854145.1). Classification (GTDB taxonomy): domain Bacteria; phylum Myxococcota_A; class Polyangia; order Polyangiales; family JADZFZ01; genus JADZFZ01. The sequence goes on from JADZFZ010000046.1 coordinate 4,508, forward strand.
CGCGCTGATCGTCGGCTCGCTCTCGGTCTGCGCGGCGAGCGCGTGCATCACCTACGACGTGCGGCAGTCGTCGCTCGTGCCCGTCGCGGCGCCGCCTCCTCCTCCTCCTCCGCAGCTGACCCGGAGCGGTGTCGACGCGTACGTGGGCGATCGTACCGTCACGTTCCTGGGCCGGCCGGAGCTCGCTCCGAACGAGCGCGCCGGGTTGTGGATCCCGCGCACCCAGCTGAACGGCGCGCTCTCCTACGCGTGGCCACGCGTCGCGTTCCGCACCGTCTGGCTCGTGGGTCTCGCCGAGGGCGCCACGGCCGCCGCGCCCACCACCTTGCCCAACCCGGGCGACGCCGTGATCGGCTTCGGCCCGGGCGTCGTCGTCCACGCGACGAGCCCCGAGTCGCGTCTCACGCTGTCCTTCGGTGTCGACACGCTCGTCCTCTCGGTGCCCTCGTACGTCATCGCGACCTGCACGTCGTACTGCGACGAGGACGGGCTCGCCGACGGCGCGGTGGTCGAGCGGCACCAGCGCGATGCGGTCAGCCTCTACGCGCTCAGCGTGACCGCCGGCTGGCGCATCGACGACACGACGACCCTCGGCGGCGTGGTCTCGATGCAGAACCACCCGACCAACGTCGAGCGATTCACCTCGGATGCAGCCGACGCCGAGGTCCAGGACGGACCGCTCAACGTGATCGTCGGTGCGAACGTCGAGGTGCGTATCGTGCCTTGGCTTTCGGCGATCGCCGAGCTCTCGTGGCCCGTCACGGCAGAGCCCGTGCGCTACGGTCCGATCGTCGGGGTCGGCCTGCGCGCCGGGACCGGCACGCGCGCGAGCGCCGAGCCGTAGGAGGCACCGAGCGTCGATGACCCTGCAGGAGCAGGCTGCACTGGAGGGTGTCGCGGTGCGACCGGACGAGCGCGACGGCCTGGTCCTCGGGGTCTCGCGCGGCGGGAGATCACGACCAGCGCGACGCCGAGCAGCGCGACGCCGAGCCCGGCACCTGGTGACGTCCGTCGACCTGCAGCTCGACAGCCGCAACCGTCGGCGTCGCCGCCACCTCCGCTCGTGCCCGAATCGCGCCGCGGCGTGGGCGCGTCCTCGCTCGCATCCCCGGGCACCGGCGGGCCGCCATCGTTCGACGTGTCGGCGTCCGCGCTCGGCGCGGCGTCGCGCGTCGGGCCCGCGTCGCGACCGACGCCCGCGTCGCTCGGCGGCGTTCCGCCCGGTCCGCCCATGCTGGCCTCCGGCGTGTTGCCGGTGTGTCCCAGGTTGACGCGCATGCCGTTCGGTCCCGGCTCCATCGCGTAGTCGGACGTCGGATCGCCCACGTCGATGCTCGGGCTGTGGACCGTGTCGCGCACGAAGGAGCCCGTCGCGGGGTCGAACCGACCGCTGGTCGAGCGCACGTGGAAGTCGCCCGCAGCCGGATCGGCGAAGAGCGGATCCGCCGACAGGTTGCCGACGCCGTCCAGCGGCTCTTCGCTGAGCGTGTAGGTCGCCCGGATGCTCGAGGCGGCATCGACGACGAAGAAGTCGTCGCCGGCGTTGCCCCACAGGATGCTGTTCGTGATCGTGACCGCCGATTGATCCTCCACGAAGACCGCGTTGCCGGTCGTGCCCTCGCACGGATGATCGGCGATCGTCACGTGGATGAGCTCGGCGCGTGACGAGACGTCCGTGTCGTAGCCATTGACGTACAGGGCCGCGCCGCCCGCCGTGCCGCATCGGTTCGCGTAGAAGAGATCGTGATCGAAGACGGCCACGGCGCCGTCGTCCACGAACGCCCCCGAGCCGACCGACTGCGCGAGGTTCGCGGTCCACACGTTGCGCTCGAACCTGGCGCTCACGCCCAGCCCGAAGACCGTGACACCGGCGCCCCAGCCGTAGCCGATGATCACGCCGACCTCGTTGTTTCGTACGAGGTTGCCACGGACCACGAGCGAAGCTCCCGTGAGATAGAGGCCGCCGCCGTGATCGCCCGACGACACGTTGTCCTCGATGACGTTGTCCTCGATCAGCAGGCTCTGGCACTGCGAGGCGATGCCCGAGCCACGGTCACCCTGGTTCGCGCGCACGGTGTTGCCGACGATGCGCGCGTCGCAGTGGTCCGCGTAGATGCCGCCACCGATCGACGACGCCGAGCCGTTCTGCTCGATGACGTTGTCGCGAAGCTCCGGCGCGTTCGTGCTCGACATGAAGTCGGCGTCGATGACGACCCCCCGGAGGCCGCCGCGGATCACGAACCCGTCGAGGACGCTGCTGCCCGTCTCGTAGAGCGTGACCGTCGCGGCGTCCGCGGTCCCCTGGATCACGCTCGGCGTCCCGGCGCCACGCACGGTGAAGTCGGCGTCGTAGCCGCCCGAGAGCCGGACCTCTTTGCCCGTGACGGAGATGGCCTCGTACGTCCCCTCGGCGACCTGGATGTCGTCGCCCGGCGCGGCCGCATCGATCGCCGCTTGCAGGCTCGCGAACGGCCGCGCGCGCGAGCCGTCTCCGCCCGAAGGCGCTCCGTCGTCCACGTAGAGCGTCGCGGCGCGCGCGGGCGCGGCCAACGCCAGGACGAGAGCAACCAGCGAAGGTCCCCTCCACACGCGGGCATGGTCGCACGACCCCACGATCGCGACAGCCTCGTTCGCGTCGGGGACGCTCGCGACGCCGAGCTCGCGTTCCTCGCCGCGCGCCGAGGCCGACGCCGGGGAACGGAGCCCGCAACGATCGCGCCCGATCGGTCAGCCCTCGTCGAAGACGTAGCCGCAGGTGTGATCGGCCCGGCAGCCGACGGGCGGCGGCGGCGGGCAGACGGGCAGCGGGCAACCCTCGGGCGGGTACTCGCACCAGAACGACCAGCTCGCGGCGTTCGCGTGGATCGCCGACGTCGTCATCGGCACGGGGCAGCGCGGGCAGTAACACTCGGACGCGTCGTGCACGTAGCTGCCGTAGACGCCCAGGGCGCAGTCGGCGTCCGTCTCGCAGCTCGTGGCCTCGACCGGCGCGGGCACGACGCGCGTGTAGAGCTGCGTGGCCTCGAGCAGGATGCCCCTGCCCGCGGGCCCGGCGCGCCGCACGAGCCAGTTGAAGCCCGCTGCCATCACGCCGCCGCGGCCGAGACCCTCGAGCGCTCGCGCGATCTCCTCGTCGGTGGCGCCCGTCGCGCTCGCGTCGACGCTCGAGATCTCGCGATCGAAGGTCGAGTGCAGCCTCGCCTCGTGGATCGAGAAGCACGGGTGAGTGACGCAGCGGACGCCGTTGTCGGTCAGGTGATAGAAGACGCCGTAGGGCTCCGCATCGCTCACGCCCCGCCAGGCCTCGGTGAGCACCATGCGGTAGTAGTCCCCGCGCTCGTGCTCGAGGGGCTCGAGGTCGGCGCGTACGAACGCCCGTCCCGAAGCCACGTCCGCGTCGAGCTGTCCCTGCTCGTCGGCGGAGAGCGCGAGCCGCGACCAGTCGACCTCGGCGACGTAGCACTCGGCCGCGTAGCTCCCGTCGGAGCAGCGCGTGACGAGCCTGTTGGGTCGCGTGACGAACCACCCGCCGCACATCGGCGATGCGCACCGGCGGTAGTCGCGCCGCATGAAGTAGTACGAAGACGTGGTCTCGATCGCGTCGGCTTTGCCGAGGTCGAGGGTCTCGTCGGGCTCGGCCGGATCTTGGAGCGCTCCTTCGGGCTGCTCGGCGGCGCAGCCACCGACGGCGAGGACGAGAAGCGTGAGCACGGCGACGGGATGTGTCTTCATGGCGGACCTCGATTCGCCGCCGCGTCTACGCCCACGCCGATCGACGTCAAGCGGGCATGCGGTGATCGAGCGCAA
>JADZFZ010000047.1 GCA_020854145.1 Deltaproteobacteria bacterium
GGCTGCGCGGCCCGCTCGGTGGCGTGGTCGTCGAGAGCACGACCTCGACCCGCGTCCACGACATCGTGGCCTGTCCTCTGGCAATTGCGCTTCTGTCGGTTTCCGACATCTTGCGCACCGAGGGCGTCGTGCGGATCGAGACCTACTCGATCTACCGTCCCGCCGCGGCGCCCGCCGCTCCGCCGCGGCGTGCCCGCCGTCGTCGCCGTTACCGTGGAAGCTCGGGCCGACACCCGCGCGCGCTCGCCATCGACATCGGTGCGTTCGTGCGCGAGAACGCACCTCCGTTGCGTGTGCTCGAGCACTGGGGACCCCGTGCACGCAGGCGATTGCGTTGCACGCCCGCGACCATGACCGCCCCGCGCCGGGGCCGTCGTCGCGTGCGCGGCGTGACCGCGGCGAGCGCGGCGCTCCATCGGATCCATTGCGGCGTCGCGGCGCGACGGGTGTTCACGGTGATGCTCTCGCCGCACTACAACCGCGAGCACCACAACCACTTCCACTGGGACGTGGATCCGGCGGTCCCCTGGCGTAGCGTCTATTGATTGGTTGCGTATGCAACGGAAGCTCGCCGAGCTCCCCCGCTTCCCCGCAGGCGGTGCTGGCGCGACGGCGGTGGTCACGCCGAGCGCGGAACGCGTACGCTCGTCTGCAGTGACCGCACCGGTGGTGATCATCAGCGGCCTCGGCGCGCCGCACATCGCCGCGCGCACGTACGGCCTCGCGCTCGAGCGTCACGGGCTCCGCACCTTCGCCGCGCCGCAGCGGCTGCTCGGCTATGGCGACGTGCGCGTCGCGGCCCGCATCGTGGCCGACGAGGTCGGCCGCGTGCGCGCGCTCACGAACGCTCCGCGGGTGAACCTCGTCGGCATGAGCCTCGGCGGGCTCACCGGCCTCTACTACCTGAAGTGCCTCGACGGCGCCGCGCACGTGGAGCGCTTCGTGTCGGTCGGCGGACCGCTCAACGGCAGCTCGTTCGCCCGGGTGACCGGTCTCGTGCCGTCGCGCACCGCGCACGCGATCGCACAGACCACGCCGGACAACGACTTGATGCGCGAGCTGCGCGCCACGCCGACGCCGGTGGGCGTTCGCATGTTCTCGGTCGGGACGCGCGGCGACGTGATGACCCCGCGGTCGTCGTGGGACGCCGAGGGCTTCGAGCCGATCGAGACTCCGTACGGATGGTTCCCGGTCGGGCACTGGATGCTCTTCACGCATCCGGAGAATCACCGCGTCGTCGCGGAGTGTCTGTCACGCCCGTGACGACGTCCGCCCGGCGCGAGCACCTCCCATCGTCTCGCCGGCGCACCGACCCACGCCGGCCCCTCCGCGACGGCGGCCGACAGGTCGATCTCCGCCCGCGTCACCGCGTGGGACGCGGACCCTTCGGACGCTCGCGCTGGGTGCCGCCCCGCTTCGCGGCCAACCCGCTCGGCATCGACGCTCCGCGCGCCGGCCGTCGGGCGACCTGCGCGTGCTCGGGAGGGATCAGGCAACGTGCGCTCTTGCCGATGAGGTCCGCGCGTCCCGCCTTGCGCAAGGCTTCGCGCGCGAGAGGCCAGTGCTCTTCGTCCCAGAAGAAGAGCAACGCCTTCATCATGCGCTTCTCGCGCAGCTCCTTGACGACGGGCACGGGCTGCATGGTGAGCGGGTCGATGCCCGTGTGGTACATGGCCGTCGCGATCGCCATCGGCGTCGGGATGAACTCCTGCACCTGCCGCGGCCTCATCCCGTTCTGCTTGAGGTAGAGCGCGAGCGCGATGGTGTCCTTCATCGTCGAGCCCGGGTGCCCGACGATGAAATAGGGCACGAGATACTGATCCTTGCCCGCTTGCTCGCTCGCGCGACAGAAGGCCTGCGCGAAGCGCTCGTAGCTCTCGATCCCCGGCTTCTTCATGCGCATCAGCACGTCGGGGTCGGTGTGCTCGGGCGCCACCGAGAGCTGGCCGCCGGTGTGGTGCGCGGCGAGCTCCGCGACGAACGCGGGCGACCTCTCGGCCAGGTCGTAGCGGATCCCCGACGCGACGAAGACGCGCTTGATCCCGGGCTGCTCGCGCACCTTCTTCAGCAGACCGACCAGCGGGTCGTGGTCGGTGACGAGGTTCTCGCAGATGCCCGGATGCACGCACGACAGGCGTCGGCACGCGGCCTCCGTCTCGTCGTCCTTGCACGTCATCTTGTACATGTTCGCGGTGGGCCCGCCGACGTCGGTGATGACGCCGGAGAAGCCCTCCATGCGCGAGAGCGCGCGGACCTCGCGGAGCACGCTCGCCTCCGAGCGCGACTGGATGATCCGCCCTTCGTGCTCCGTGATGCTGCAGAACGTGCAGCCGCCGAAGCAACCCCGCATCGTGACGATCGAGTGCTTCACCGTCTCGAACGCGGGGATCGGCTCGGCGTACGAGAAGTGCGCTCGCCGCTGGAAGGGCAGGTCGTAGAGCTCGTCCATCTCGCGCTCTTCGAGCGGCAGCGCAGGAGGGTTGAAGTACACCGCCTCGCGCCCGTGCAGCTGAAGGAGGGGCCGGCCGTTGTGCGCGTTGGTCTCGTACTGGAACAGACGGGCCGCCAGCGCGTAGCGCTCCTTGCTCGCGGCGACCTCCTCGTACGAGGGCAGCACCACGGCCTTGCCGTCGCGCACGTAGCGGCTCGGATCGTCCGCGACCGACTGCCACTTCGCCGGCGCCGATCGGACGTGCGCCGTGCCGCGAACGTCCGAGAGCGCGGAGACCGGCTCGCCCTTCGACAGGCGCGTCGCGATCTCCCACGCGGGTCGCTCGCCCATCCCGAAGACGAGCAGGTCGGCCTTCGCGTCGAGCAGGATCGACCGGCGCACCGAGTCGGACCAGTAGTCGTAGTGCGCGATGCGGCGCAGCGACGCCTCGATCCCGCCGAGCACGATGGGCAGGCCCGGGAACGCCTGGCGCACGAGGTTCGCGTACACGATGGTCGCGCGGTTCGGGCGTCGATCGTTCGCGCCTCCGGGCGAGTACTGGTCGACCGAGCGCACCTTCTTCTGCGCGGTGAGCTTGTTCAGCATCGAGTCGAGGTTGCCCGCGCTGATCCCGGCGAACAGGCGAGGGCGCCCCATGCGGAGCACGTCGTCGGGCCGGGTCCACGACGGCTGCGCGACGATGCCGACGCGGAAGCCTCGCCCCTCGAGGAACCGCGCGATCAGCACGGGACCGAAAGCCGGGTGGTCCACGTACGCGTCGCCCGACACGATGAGCACGTCGAGCTCGTTCCAGCCGCGCGCGTCCATCTCCTCCCGCGTCGTCGGGAGGAAGGCGTGCAGGTCACCAGCGCGACGACCGTCGCGTCGCGTGCGGAGCGGGACGAGGGACATGGAAGCCCGAGCTTGATCCGTCGCGCACTCCGCCGCCAATTGGCTGTGCTGGCTGGCGGGGGCTGTGCTCGCCCCCGCGGCCCCTCGCGGCAAGAAGGGGCTGCGCTACGAGCTTGCCCCCTCTTGCGACTCCCCGTGAAGACGGGTCCCGAATTGGCTGTGCTCCCTCGCGGGCCTTGGCCCGCGGCGGCGCGGTCGCTAGCATCCCCCCGGTGCCCCGTGCGCGTGCGAGTGCCCTTACGACGATGGCATTCGCCCTCTCACTGGCGCCGGCGGCTCTCGCGAGGGCACAGGCAGACGCGGGCGCGTCGCCGATGGATGGCTCTCTCGCCGTCGACGCGGGCGCGGCCACCGACGCGGGCGTGACCACCGACGCGGGCGCCACCGTCGAAGCGGCCGCGACCGTCGACGCGGGCGCGGCCACCGACGCCGGCGACGCCGGAACGACCGCCGATGCGGGCGCCAGCGCCGATCCCGACGAAGACGAGGACGACGATGGAACCGACTGGGCTGCGCTCCCGGTGGTCGTCTACACGCCAGAGACCGACCTCATGCTGGGCGCCGCCGGCATCTACTTCTTCCGCATCGGCGAGGGGCCCGAGCAGCGATCGTCGTTCGTGCGCGCGAGCGGCGTGCTGAGCACGCGTGGCCAGTGGATCGTCGCGGGGCGCA
>JADZFZ010000048.1 GCA_020854145.1 Deltaproteobacteria bacterium
CGCGGCTCCATCGTTGCGACTGGCCGGGCAACGTGCGGCAGCTCCGCAACGTGGTGCGCCAGCTCGTGATCTCGAGCCGCGGCCAGCCGACCCTGCGCGAGGACGCGAGCGTCACCGCGATCCTCGATGCTCGCGCCCCGACCTCGCCGGGCGCGGGCACGACGGCGGCGAGGGCACCGGCGCCCGGGCCGGTCTCGCCGCGGCCGAAGGTCGGCGAGGAGGAGCTGCTCGCAGCGCTCGCCGAGCACGGTTGGGCCGCGGGCCCGACGGCGGCCGCGCTCGGGATCCCGCGCAGCACGCTCTACGACCTCATCGACGGATCGGCGTCCATCCGCAAGGCGAGCGACCTCGGCAAGGACGAGCTCGAGCTGGCCCTCGCTTCGTCCGCTGGTGACATCGACGCGATGGCGCGCGCTCTCCGCGTCTCCAAACGCGGGCTGCAGCTGCGACTCCGCAAGCTGGGGCTCGCGGGTGGTTGAAGATCGGTGGCAAGGTGAGGCGTTTGGTGGACGACCGCCTCGACGCGACCCTCCCGTCGGTCCCCGTGCCTCCAGGCGCGGGCGCGTCGGAGAGGCCCGCCCGCGATCGGGTCGGGCCCTACCGGGTGCAGACGGTGCTCGGCCGAGGTGGCATGGGCGTCGTCTACGGAGCGCTCGATGAGCGCGGCGCGCGGGTCGCCGTCAAGACGATGCGCGCCGGCGTGGTCCGTGCGGCGGCGGTGGCGCGATTCGCGCGCGAGGCGTCGCTTCGCATCGAGCACGAGAACGTCGTTCGGGTGCTCGACGCCGGCGTGGACCCCGACGGGACGCCGTACATCGCGTTCGAGTGGCTGGAAGGCGAGGCCTTCGCGCAGCGCCTCGCGCGCGCGCGTCCGAGCGAGGCCGACGCACGCGACGTGGTCGCGCAGGCCTGCGCCGGTCTCGCCGTCGTGCACGCCGCCGGCATCGTGCACCGCGATCTCAAGCCGGCGAACCTCTTCTGCTGCAGCGACGGTGTCGTGAAGGTCCTCGACTTCGGGGTGGCGCGCGTGGCGGAGGCGGCGACGCTGACGAGCGAGGGCGCCGTGCTCGGAACGTTGTCGTACCTGTCGCCGGAGCAGGCGCAGTCGCGGCGAGACGTGGACGCACGCACCGACGTGTGGGCGCTCGGCGTGGTCCTCTACGAGGCGCTCTCGGGGGTGCTGCCGTTCGACCGTGAGTCTCCGGTCGGAACGCTGCTCGCCATCGTCGAGGATCCACCGAGGCCGCTCCGCGAGCTCGCGCCCGAGGTCTCTGCGCACGTCGCCGACGTCGTGCACGCGTGTCTGGCGAAGCGGCCCGACGAGCGCCTCTCGAGCGTGTCCGCGCTCGCCGCTGCGCTCGACGACGCTGCCCGCGGGCGCGCCGTCGCGATCCCGCCGCCCGCGGCGGCCGATGCCCCGGTGCCGCCGCCCGCCATCCGCGCCGGTGAGCAGCGGATCGTGGCCGCGCTGCTCGCGCGCGGCGTGCGCGACATGGCGCTCGTCGAGCACGAGGTCGGCGCGCGCGGCGGCAGGCTCGTCGAGCTCCTCGCGGGCGCCGCGATCGGCGTGTTCGGCGCGGGATCCTGGGACGGAGAAGAGGCAGCGCGGGCCGTCTCGGCCGCCGTCGCGTGCCGACATGCCTGCGAGCGGGTGGCGGTGGCGTCGGGTTGGGCGCGCGCCACCGAACGCGGCATCGCGGGCGGCGCCGTCGAGACGGCGGAGCACGGCTGCGCGAGGCGTCTCGCCGGGGTCGCCGTCGACGTGCACACTGCGCGGGCGCTCGGCGATCGTTTCGCCATCGAGGCGAGCAGCGACGGTTGGCACGAGGTGCTCGCAGAGCGCCCCGCTGGGTGGCTCGCGCGACACGCAGCCCCCGTTGCGGAGCTCGTCGGACGCAGACGCGAGCTCGACGCGCTGAGCCGCGAGCTGCGCGAGGTCGTGGTCTCCGGCGCTGCGCGAGGGGTCGTGCTCGTCGGACCCACGGGGATCGGCAAGAGCGCGATCCGTCGCGTGCTGGAGCTCCATGCTCCCGACGCCGGCGCGACGTTCGTCCTCACGGGACGCGGCGAGCAGGCGTCGCGCGACGTCTCGTTGTCGCTCTTCCTGTCGGCGCTCCGCAGACGTGCGACCCGGCTCGCGACCGCGTACGGCGCGCCGCGCCTCGACGTGCGCGCTCCACCGATGGAGCGTCTCGCCGCGGTTCGTGGGCTCCTGCGAGAAGCCGTGCAGGACCCGACGCGTGCGCGAGAGATGACGGAGATCCTCGCGGAGCGGATGGCGCTCGACGCGCCTGGCGTGGCGCGCGACGCCGATGGCTCGCGCCTGGGGCAGCTCGCCGCCGACCGCGCCCACCTCGCGATGCTCGACTACGTCGCGGGCCTCGCGCGACGCGGGCCCACCACGCTCCTCCTGGAGGATCTGCAGTGGGCCGATCCCGCGTCGCTCGCGCTCGTCGCCGAGCTGTTGCACCACCTCCACGACGCGCCGCTTTTCGTGTTCGCGACGGCGCGCGCGTGGCCCGAGGCGCTCGGGTCCGGCGAAGCGACGGGCCCGAGGGGAAACGTCGCGCGCTGGGAGCTCGGGGGGCTCGCGCCCGACGCGGTGCGCGAGCTCGCGACGCGCGTGGCCGGCTGTGCTCCGTCCGATGCGGTGATGGCGGCGCTCGTGGCGCGCACCGAGGGCAACCCGCTCTTCGTGGAGCAGATCACCCTCGAGCTCGCCGAGCGCGGGGCGCTCCGCACGAACGACCCTCTCGCCATCGCGCTGCCGCTCACCGTCGAGGCAGCGCTGCAGTCGCGTCTCGACCTC
>JADZFZ010000049.1 GCA_020854145.1 Deltaproteobacteria bacterium
GCGAGCATGCGTACGGCCTCGCGGTCGTTGGGGTGTGCACGTACCCAGTCGACGAGCGCGCGCCGACTGCGTTCGTGGTCTCCGAGGCGCGTGAGCACCTCTCCGAGCCGCATCACCGCCGCGCGCTCCACCTCGTACTCGCCGATCGCGCCTGCGCGTGCGCGACGTCGATCGAGCCCGGCAGCGAGGTCGGCGAGGAACGCCGTACCGCCGAGCTCGACGGCCTCCTCCAGATCGGTGACGGCGCCAGCGTCGTCGCCCGTCGCCGACAGCATCTCCGCGCGCAGGCGTAGGACCTCGGGGCGACCACGGTCGCCCGGGGGCCGCGACTCGAGCGCGCTCGTCAGCTCGTCGAGCGCGCCGCGTCGATTGCCGGCGTCGTTCATCGCGCGAGCCAGCTCGAGCAACGTGTCGGTGCTGCCGGGCTCGATCTCGCGCGCACGCAGCAGGATGTCGGTCGCGGCAGCCGGGTCGGCGAGCTTCTCGCGATGCACCGTCGCGGCCTGACGGAGAAGCGACGCGCTCTCGGACGGAGAGCTGCGTTGCTGCGCGTCGAACACGAGCGCGCCGGCCAGCTGCGACCACTCGCCTCGGTCTCCGTACCACCGGAGCAGGCGCTCGCGCAGATCCAGATGGGTCGGGCACGCGCGGAACCCGCGATCGAGCGCGCGTCCGACGCCCTCGTCGTCGGACAACGACTCGCGCACGTTCGCCAGCGTCAGCGCGAGCTCCGCCGCGCGATCGCCCGACTCGATCGCCAGGAGCTTCTCGAGCACCGAGGCATAGTCGGCGGCGTCGTCGTCGGGCTGGTGCAGCTCGGTGAGCGCGCGCAGGAGCGGCGCGTGATCGGGCACGATCTCGACGGCCTGGCGGTAGACGTCCATCGCGTGGACGCGATCGTCCTGCTCGAGCAGCTTGCCCAGGCGCATCGAGAGCGTGGCGACCTGCGCCTTGTCGCTCCGGTCGCGCGCGCCGTCGAGCTGGCGCGAGAGGAACTCGGCGAGATCCTCGGTTCGACCGGCACCCTCGAGCAGATCGCCGAGCAGCTGCGCGGCCTCGGCGTGATCGGGCTCTTCGTCGAGCACGTCGCGCAGCGCGCTCTCGGCGTCGTCGACGCGCGCGGGATCGTCGAGCAGCAGGCGAGCGCGCTCGAGGCGCAGCCGCACGCGCTTGTCGACCTCGGTCACGGTCGAGACGCTCGAGTCGATGAGCGCCTCGAGCCGCGCGCGATCGCCACGCAATCGATACACGTCGAGCAACGGCTCCCAGACGCGCGGGTCGCTCGGGTCGCGCTCGAGGAGCTTCTCGTAGGTCTCGGCAGCGAGATCGAAGTTGGAGAGCTGGCCGGCGGCGAGCACGGCGACGCGGAGCCCGAGCTGGAACGCCTCGTCGCCATCTGCGACGTCCGCTGCCTCGCGGAGGAGGCGCACTGCGGTGCTCAGATTGCCCTGCGATTCGCGGCGATCGGCGAGCGCCACGAGGGCCCAGACGGCTTCGCCCACGCCGATGGACGAGCTGCGCGCCAGCTCGATGGTGCGCTCGAGCAGCCGTTCGACACGCGCGTCGTCGCCCGTGCGCGTCGCGAGCTCGACGGCCTCGCGCATCGTGTCGTTCGGCGTGTCCGGCAGGATCGACGAGCGCTCGAGCGCCTCGAGCAGCAGAGCGTCGTCGCCCTCGCCGCGCGCCACGCGCTCGAAGAGGCGCAACGTCGGCTCGTGCGCCGGCTCGGCGTCGGCCGATCGGCGCAGCATCGCGAGCGCGCGTGCGGCGTCGGGCTCCTGATCGAGCGCGGCCGTGAGCCGATCGACGCCCTCGGTGCGCGCGTCGGCGTCGCCGAGCAGGAGATCCGCGAGCCGGTAGAGCGCGTCGGTCCGCGCATGCGACTCCATCTCGTCGGCCGTGGTGTCGTCCACCAGGTGTCGCAGCACGCGCACGAGCGCAGCCCCGTCGCCACGCTGCGAACGGAGCCGATCGAGGGCACGCCAGGCATCGACGCGCCGCACGCCGGTCTCCTCCGCGCGTTCGTAGGCGTCGATGGCGCCGGCGACGTCGGAGCCCTGGCCCTCGAGCAGACGGCCCAGACGCAGGTACACGTCGGCGCTCGTCGCGGGAAGGTCTTGCGCGTGAGCGGCACCGACCTCGCGCAGGCGCTCTTGGTACCGGCCGAGACCGCCCTCCGTCGAGGCCGCGATCTCGCGTGCCCGGCCGTGGAGCTTCTCCGACAGGGGGCTCTTTCCGATCGCGTCGAGCACGGTGTCGAGCGCCTCCGGCGCGCGGCCGAGCTCGGAGAGAACCTCCGCCCGTTCGGCGAGCACGTCGGCGGCCGCCTCGGGATCGCTCGTTCGCGCCGCGCGATCTCCGAGCACGCGGAGCAAGAGCTCGCGCTCGCCCGCCTGGCGCAACGTGCGCTCGAGACGCCGCGCCTCGAGCTCGCTCTGACCGGCCGCCTCGAACGCGGACTCGAGCATCTCCTTCGCGCGATCCGGCTGGTTCGACAACGCCGCGATGCGGTGCAGATCGAAGAGCACCTCGCTCGGTCCGAGGGCGTCCTCGAGCACGTCGGGCGTGATCGGAAGCCCCGTCGCCGTGTCGGTCGTCTTGGACTGCTGCCTTCGGACGATGAGCAGCAGCGCTCGGTAGGCACGCTCGGCGCGCTCGAGCTGACCGAGCTCGCGCGCCACGTCTCCGAGCGATCGGAGGATCGCTGCGCCACCCATGTCGATCGCGCTCGCGGCCTCGAGCTGCACGAGCGCGTCCTCGAGCTTGCCCTGTGCGCGTGCGAGCTGGCCGAGCTGATAGTGCACGGCGGCACGCTCGGGCGGGCGACGACGACCGAACTCCTCGAGGATGCCTTCGAGGATCTCGCGCGACTCGTCCAGGCGCCCGGCCGAGCGCAGGGTCTCGGCGAGCGCGGTCCGCGTCGGCCGATCGCTCGGCGAGAGCGCGACGGCCGCTTCGAGGATCGGCAGCGCCGTCGCCAGATCCGACAGCTTGCGACGGTAGATGTCGGCCGACTCGCGCAGCAGCGACACCTTGAGGTCGTCGTCGTTCGCGAGATCCGCACCTTCGCGCAGGAGCGGCGCCAGCGGCGGCCAGATGCTGCGCGCGCGGTACATCGTCGCGAGCAGCGTGCGCACCTCGTGAGCCGACGGATCCTCGGCGAGGGCGCGCTCGAGCGTGGTGCGCGCGTCGTCGCGACGGCCCGCGGCGTCGTAGGCGCGGGCGAGGCGGAGCGACACCTCGGCCCGCGCGCTGCCGAGGGCGCGCTCGAGCCGCTCCTCGAGTCGCGCGATGGCGCGGGTGTGATCGCCGCGTGCGCTGTGCAGACGCGCGAGGGCGTCGAGGCCCGCGTCGGTGGTCTCGAGCGCGAGCGCCTTCTCGTGCGCTTCGATCGCCCGGGGGACGTCGCCGAGCGGTGACTCGGCGAGCTCGGCGACGCGCGACCACAGGGCCGCAGCGGCGTGTCTGCGGGACACCTCCGTCAATCGCGTCGCCTGCTCCGAGAGCACGTCCGCGAGCTCCGCGTGACGTGACGACGCGACGAGCGCCTCGGTCAGCACGGCGATGGTCGCTTCGTGCCCGGCGCTGTCCTCGAGGTTCTCGCGCAGCGTGCGCACGCGCTCGTCCTCGTCGCCGAGCTCGCGCAGCACCTCCGCCATGTCGAGACGCAGCACGAGACGCGCCTCCGCGGGCGCCACCAGGCCGAGCGCGTGACGCTGCAGATCCAGCAGGTTCCTGAGCTTGCCCGTCTTGCGATAGAGACGAACGAGGTCGCCGATCGAGCGCGTCTCGGCCGGCGACTCCTCGAGGATCCCGCGGTGCAGCGCGATGGCGCGCTCGGGGTCTTCGAGCGGGCCCGCGGCGATCTCGGCGGCGCGATGACGGAGCGCGCGCGAAGTGACGGCGCCGACCGGGAGCTTCGCGCCGTCGACCAGCAGATCGAGGGCGCGCTTGTGCTCGCCGGCCGCGACGTGCGTCTCGACGAGCTGTTCGAGCGCCCAAGCTCCGTGCCAGCCGGGGCTCGACGCGAGCGTCACCTCGTCGGGCGTCGACCAGTCCGCCGATGCCTCTTCCAGGAGACGGACCAGGATGGGACGTGCGAGCTCGCGATCGGCGAGCGGACCGATCGCGACCTCGGCGGCTTCACGCAGCTCCGCCAGGTGCGTGCCTTTCGCGTCGGCGAGCTTGAGCAGCGTCGTCACGAGCGCGCGCCCTGCCCCCTCGCGACCCTGCGCCACGAGCCTGCGCTGCAGCTCGGCCAGGATCTCCAGGGTGTCGGCCTGTTTGCCGTCGTGCGCGACCGCGCGCAGCAGCGCCGTCTCCGCGGCGGCGTCGTCGCCCCTTCGGTCGCGGTGCCACAGGCCGAGCTGCTTCTCGAGCGCGTGTGCGACCTCCGGGGCGAGCGACTTGGCCGAGCCGATGGCGCTCTCGAGCGCCTCGGCCGCCGCGTCCCACGCGTTCTGCGCCGTGGCGTGCTCGGCGTAGCGCTCGACGAGCGTCCGCGGCGTCTCCGATCGCGCCAGGGCCGCGGCCACCAGCGTCCCCGCCGCGGCGGTCCAGCGGCCGATGCGGGCGGCGACGCGGATGGCCGCCTCGGACGCGTCGAGGTGCTCGGGCTGCCGGTGCAGAAGACGCCCATAGGCGGTGAGCGCCTCCTCCAGATCCGAGAGTCGTTCCTCGAGAAGGGCACCCTCGCGCATCCGCAGGTCCGCGGCGCGTGCTCGCGCCTCCTGCGCGTCTCCGATCGCGGCGATCGCGTCGCGGTAGGACTCGAGCGCGATCGCGTGCTGCGACGTCGCATCGGCCAGGCGCACGAGCTCGCCCTCGAGCAGCTCGTCGCGCGGCCGGAGCGGGAACGCGCGGCGGATCATCACGAGCGCATCGACGAGCTTCTCCGCGCGCGTCTCGAGGAGCTTCGCAGCCTCCACCAGGACGTCGGCGCGCGCCTCGTCGTCTTTCGCGGCACGCACGCGCGGCTCGACGATCGAGAGCAGGAGCGGCCACTCGTCGGTCGCCGTGTAGACCCCGGCGAGCGTCTCGACCGCGTCGCCACCGACCTTCGCGTCGTCGATGAGCGCGTGCAGACCGGCGCGAGCGCCTGCCTCGGTCGCGTCGGCCTCGAGCGCGGTGCGATAGCTTCCGAGCGCCCGCTTGGGGGCGTTCAGACGTTCGCGCTGCAGATCGCCGAGCCGCGCGAGCCGTCCTGCTCTCTTCGCGGGATCGGGCTCGCCTTTCGCGCCCTCCTCGTAGAGCTTCGCCGCTTCCTTCCAACGACCGCGCGCCACCTCGAGCGCGGCGACCGCGTCGAGCGTCTCCTCGTCCTGGCCGAAGGTGTCGGCGATCACGCGCCACGCCTCGATCGCGGGCTCGATGCGGTTGAGCTCCTTGGCGTAGAGCTCCGCGACCCTGACGAGATCCCTGCGACGCAGGTCTTCGGCCCGGTCGAGCGCCGCGCGCTGCTGCAACGCGTCGATCAGGCCTTCCCAGTGGCCCACCTTCTCGAGCAACGCCACGGTCGCGTCGATGGCTTGCGCGTCGCTGCGGTCGTCCTCGAGGCGCAGGCGCCACGCGGCGAGCGCACGCTCGGGCATGCCGAGCTCTTCGGCCAGCTGCGCCGCGTGACCCAGCGCGGCCTTGCGCTCGTCGGGCACCGGCGAGAGCGACGCGAGCCGCTCGAGCACGTTGAGGAGCACCGGCTTGGGGCCCGATCGCTCCAGCAGCGCGGCCTGCTGGCGCGCCGCGCGCAGACGGAGCGCCGGCGCAGCGTCCTCCGCTCCGAGCACGCGCGCGTAGAGCGCGACGGCACCGGTCGCGTCGCCCACCGCCTCGCGCCGGACGTCGGCAGCGCGCGCCACGAGCTCCACCGCGAGCACGCCGTCGGGCGACGCGTCGGCGGCCGCGACGAGCGCGTCTGCGTAACGATCGTGTCGTCCCGTCTTCTCGGCGAGCGTGCGAAGGCTCTCCTCGACGTCGCGCGTGGAGGGCGCGAGCACGAGCAGCGCGGCCCAGTGGCCCATCGCCTCTTCGTCGCGTCCCGCCGCCGTCTGGCGCTCGGCGATCTCGCGGTGCAGCGCGGGGCGCTCGCGCGGCTCCGCGAGCTCGAGGGCACGTTCGAGGGCGGCCGTCGCCTCTGCGGCGCGACCGGTCTCGTCGTAGAGCCGCTTGAGCAGACCGAGCGCGCGCCGCCGCACTGCGCGCGGAGCCGCTTCGAGCTCGACGATGCGCTCGAGCAGCCGGCACGCCTCGGCCACGTCGGCGTCCGCGTGACGCTCCGTGACGAGCGCATCGACCGCCGCGAGCGCCTGCTCGGGATCCGACAGCTCGTCGAGCCAGCAAGCCGCGATGCGCGCGCGGGTCTTGGCCGCCTCCGGCGGAGGCAACACGTCGAGCAGCCCGGTCCAGAACGCGACCAGGTCGGGGAAACGGCCCTGTCGCTCGAGCAACCGCTCGAGCGCGGCAGCCGTCGGGCCGTCGGCGGGATCGAGCGCGTGCAGCTCCTTCTGGAACTCGATGGCGCGCTCGATCTGCCCGGCGAGATCGCGTGCGATGTCCGCCGCCTCGCGCAGGAGCTTGGTGCGCTGCGCGCGGTCGGTCGTCTTTCCGAGGGTGCGGTCGTAGAGCGCGAGCAGGTCGGTCCAGCGCTCGCGCATCGTCAACATCAACGACAGCCGATCGAAGGCCCAGTCGAGCGCCGGATCGAGCGTCAGCACGCGCGTGAGCAGCGCGACGAGCGGCTCGGCATCCTCGAACCACTCGTCGTGGAAACGCACCGCGTGCTCGCCGACCGTCGCGGCGACGCCGGGCGTGAGCGAGCCGGCGAGCACGTCGCGAAACAGCGCCGCCACCTCGTCGGGTCGGTTGTGCTCGCGCGCCTGCTCCTCGACCTCGTCCCAGAGCTCCGACTGCTCGGGCGAGCCCGCTGCCTTCTGCATCGCGCGCGA
This sequence comes from Deltaproteobacteria bacterium, assembly GCA_020854145.1. Taxonomy (GTDB): domain Bacteria; phylum Myxococcota_A; class Polyangia; order Polyangiales; family JADZFZ01; genus JADZFZ01. The sequence goes on from JADZFZ010000049.1 coordinate 6,942, forward strand.
CAGCGCCTCGGGCAGCTCGCTCACCGGCTGGATCTGCGTGTCTTCCATGCTCCCGTTCCCGTGCTCGTCGGTGGTCAGTCGTCTCGCGCGCACACCTCGACAACCATCGCGCGCCGGCATGATAACAGGGCAAAAGCCTTGCGGATCGCGGATGAGCAGGGCGACAGAAAGACGCACCGATCGCCCCTGGGACGGGCCTATCCTGCCGAGATGACCGAGAGGCGCGTGCTGCTGCTGGACGTGATGGGCACGCTCGTGCGCGATCCGTTCTACGAGGACATGCCGCGCGCGCTCGGGATGAGCTTCGACGAGCTCTTGCGCGCGAAGCACCCGACCGCGTGGCTCGACTTCGAGCACGGCCACATCGACGAGCCGACGTTCCTGCGCTCGTTCTTCGCCGACGGACGCGCATACGACCATGGCGCGTTCGTCGATGCGGTCGTCGGCGGCTTCGCGTGGCTCGAAGGGATCGAGCCGCTCCTCGCGGCGCTGGCCGAGCGCGGCGTCGAGATGCACGCGCTCTCGAACTACCCGATCTGGTGGCGGCACATCGAGCGCAAGCTCGGGCTCTCGCGCTTCCTCCGCTGGAGCTTCGTGTCGTGCGAGACGGGCGTGCGCAAGCCCGATGCGCGCGCGTACCTCGGCGCCGCAGAGACGCTCGGCGTGGCTCCGGGCGCGTGCGTCTTCGTGGACGACGTCGAGCGCAACTGTCGCGCGGCGCGCGCGCTCGGCATGGACGCGATCCGGTTCGAGGATGCCGAACGGCTGCGCGTGGCGCTCGCCGAACGTGGCATGGGCTGACGCGCGCGACGGTGTAGAGTCGGCGCATCCCATGACGCGAGCCACTCGGACGGCGGCGCAGATCGCGTTGCTCGCGCTCGCCGGCTGCTCGGAGCTATGCGGTCTCGCAGTCGGTGGCATGGCAGCCGACGAGGAGGTCGCGGCGCACCGGTTCCGTGGCGTCGCGGCGAGCACCCTGTGGCCCATCGTGCGCGAGGAGGTCCGACGCAACGAGAGCACCGCGGTGCTGCCGGAGGCCGCGCCCCCGCTGAACGAGTGGGCCGCCACCGAGTGGACGACGATGAACGACGCCGAGGATCGGCGCCTGCGCGCACGGCTCTCGAGCGACGACGGCGGCGCGAGCATCCACGTCGAGGTCGAGGCCGAGTCGCGATCGAAAGCGAGCCCCGACGGTCCCACGACGTCGCTCGGCGCGCAGACGACGACGCTCCTCGCGGTGATCGAGCGGGGCGATCCGGCCGGCTACACCGCGATGTCGCAGCGCATCGCGGAGCGCGGCACGAGCGCTCAGTCCGGCTGCCGCTGCGTGGAGGAGCAGTTCCCGGTCAACCCTGCGCCGGGCTCGCGTTGATCAGGGCTCCGCGACGCGCACGACGATCTTGCCGCGCGCGTGGTGCGACTCGCTCAGGCGGTGCGCGTCCGCGATCGCGGCGAGCGGGAAGACGCGGTCGATCACGGGCTTGATCGCGCCCTCGTCGACGAGCTTCGCGATCACGCCGAGCTGCTCGCCGTCACAACGCTTGATCACGTGCCGGAACACGATCCCGTGACGCACGAGCGGCCACACGTGCATCCACCCGACCGACGCGCCGAGCGTGAGCAGGCTGACAACGCTGCCCCAGCGCTCGACGTGTCGCGACACGTCGAGCGTGATGTTCGAGATGCGGCCGCCGCGCCGGACGACCTTCATGTGCGCGGCGAACGCTGGCTCGCCGACGCTGTCGAGCACGAGATCCAGATCGCGCACGACGTCCTCGAAGCGTTCCTTCGTGTAGTCGATGACGCGGTCGGCGCCGAGGCTGCGCACGAAGTCGGTGTTGCGTGCGCTGCACGTGGTGACGATCTCGGCGGCACCGACGTGCTTCGCGAGCTGGATGGCGAAGCTGCCGACGCCGCCCGCGCCCGCGTGGACGAGCACGCGTTGCCCGCGCCGGAGCTTGCCCTTCTCGACGATGCACTGGTAGGCGGTCAGGCCGACGAGCGGCATCGACGCCGCCTCTTCGTGCGCGATCGATCGCGGTTTCGGGCCGACCTCGCGCTCGTCGATGCACATGTGCTCGGCGTACGCGCCTGGCCGTGTGTGCACCGGCGACGACCACACCTCGTCGCCCACGCGAAAGCGCGTGACGCGCGCGCCGACGGCATCGACGACGCCCGAGACGTCGAGCCCGAGGATCCACGGCAGCCGATAGCGGATGATGTTGCGCTGCCCGCCCTGGCGGATCTTCCAGTCGACCGGGTTGACCGAGGTCGCGCACACGCGGATGCGGACGTCGCGCGGGCCGGGCTCGGGCACCGGCACCTCGTCGAGCCTCAGCACGTCGGGCCCTCCGTACGCATGCATCCGCACCGCGAGCATCGTCGCTCCGACGCGC
>JADZFZ010000050.1 GCA_020854145.1 Deltaproteobacteria bacterium
GATCGTCTCGGCTCTTCGAGCGCATGCGCGAGCGCGAGCGCGACGCGGACCCACTGCACGGCGGTGGCGAGCGCGGCGAGCAACAGCACGAGCGCGCCGCCCGCCAGGAGCATCACGGGGATACCGAGCTCCAGCCACACGACGGCACCGAGGACCGCGGCGGAGACCGACGTGCCGGCGACCCAGCCGACCAAGCGCTTGGCGTCCTCGAGCACCGACGCGTGCGCGACCTCTTCGGCCACGAGGCTCTCTGCGGTGCGCGCGAAGGAGGTCGCCAGCCCGATCCCGCCGAGGGCTCCCATCACCGCGCTGCCGATGGAGAGCGCGCGCAGGGCGAGCGCCAGCTCCTCGATGCGGCGCAGGCTCGGCATCGCCCAGAAGCTCGAGGCGCCGCGCGCGCGTCCGACCAGGTCCGCGAGCTCGGCGGACACGTAGGCCGTCGCGATCATGGCCGGCAGCTGGATCACCGTGACGAAGAGCGCCAGATCCGCGCCCGCCGTACGGCTCGGCTCGGCGAGCCTGCGGTAGCCGACGAGCGCCACGATCACCCACGTGGCGATCGCGCAGTCGACCGCTGCGATCAGCCACGGCACCGCCGCCACTCCGCGCGATACCGACCAGCCGACGGCCGCCGCGCCGATGCCGCCGAGCACCCAACGGAGCACCATCGCCGACGCGAGCTGCCGCAGCGCGCGTGCGGCGACCGCGCCTCCCTCGATCACGGTGGCGGCGACACCCTCGGTCGCGTCCCGTCGCACGGTCAGGCACGCCGCCGCGAACGTCAGGTCGGTGACGGCCGACAAGCCCAGGACGATCCAACGGAGGGTCACCGACGGCCACGCCCGCGCGACCAAGACGAGCACCAGCAGCGCGCTCGCGGGCACCGCGACCATCCACGCGCGCGGCCGAACGGGCACGAGCACCAGGACGAGCGCGACGTACACGCCCGCCTCGAGGCCGAGCCACACGGGCCACGACAGCGGGTCGCGCGCCCTCGTGACGAGGACCCAGACGAACACGACGCGACCGATCGCGTAGGTCGCGAGCAACGCGGACGCGACGGCGAAGGCCACGCGCCCCTTCGGTCGTGTGTCGGCCTCGGCGACCGGCGGCGCGAGCGCGCCGCGTACCGCGGCTCCGAGCGTGACGAGGACCGCGAGCAGCTCGACCACGAGCTTGGTGCCCCAGATCGTCCTCAGCCGCGCCTCGATCGAGTGGGAGTCGACGGCCGACGAGTCGAACGTCAGCTCGACCAGGATCGACGCCGTGACGTCCGAGACCGCGAGCAGGATCCACGTCGCGGCCAGGACACGCAGGAGCGCGGTGCCGAGCGGCATCAGGGCTGCTCGGCGCAGGGCGACGGCCACACGGCGCGATCCCCGCGCCTCACTCGAAGACGCCGTGGAAGTACGGCGAGCGCCGCGACGGCTCCTCGCCCGGAGCGAACCAGGTCTGGTCGATCGGCGAGAAGGAGTCGCTCGAGCCGAAGTAGAGCCCACCGTCGGCGCCGATCGCCGGAGGCACCCAGTCGAGCTGTCCCTCGATCTCGAGCGCGGAGAGCACCTCGAACGCGTCGCCCGCGAGGCGCACCGCGTACAGGACGCCCTCGCGCCACTGGCTGGTCGGGACGTCGGGGCCGACGAGCAGGTCGTGTCTGCCGCGTGCGCCCACGTAGACGGTCCCGTTCGCGTCCAGCGTGGGCGCGGTCAACGTCCCCACACCCGCGGGCGACGCGCCGGCGGGATCGAAGCTGGCCAGGATCCGGCCCGTCGCATCGAGCGCGAACAGCGACCCTCCCGGCCCGTTGCTGTCCTTGAGATCACCCGTCGAGACGTAGAGCACGTCGAGCGAGCCTGCGCGCTCGTCGATCGCGATGCCGGTGACCAGATGACCGACGTCGGCCGCCGACGAGCCGTGCGGCTCGACGAACGCGGGTGTCCACACGAAGGCACCGTGATCTCCCTCGTCGCGCACGGCGGTGACGAACGCGATGGTCGTGAAGCCCTGCGCCGAGCCGCCTCCCACGTAGATCTCGCCCTCCGGGCCGACGCTCACGTGCCGCGCCCAGCCGTTCGGACGGAGCGGTCGGTCGGGGTTCCGGAGGTCGAGCGACCAGCGCAGGCGTGACGCGTCGGGCGCGTCGGGTGGCAGCGTGAGATCGAAGGCGAGCAGCCGCCCCGTCACCGCTGCGTCGGCGAACCATGTCGCGACATACAGGGTGTCTCCGTCGGGCGACAAGGCGGGAGACGCGAGTACCGGATTGTCGAGGCTCGGCGTCGAGGACGGGTATCTCCATGCCAGCGTCCCGTCGCGACGGACCGCGTACACTGCCTGTGTCTCGCGCCGGGGCTGATCGGCAGTCCCCGGCCAGGGAATGCCATAGCTCGCGAAGCACACGAGCCCACGAGGATCCATCACGGCGCCTCCGACGACCTCGCCGCCTCCGTCCGGGTGCTCGGGGTCCGTGGGATCGAACGTGCGGAACGCCCAGAGCACGCGGCCCTCCACGGGATCGATGGCATAGAGACGTCCATCGCCGCGACCCACGTAGTGAGCCCCGTTCTCGGGATCGACCAGCGTGCTTCCCTCGATCGTCCCGTTGTAGAAAGAAGCATGGTAGTCGCCGGGATCGGGGCAGAACGCTTCGTCGAACGACGACACGGGCTCGGAGGGCCAGAGGTAGCAAGCGGGTACCGCGGCTGGCTCGAACGGCGCGAACAAGGTGGCAGCTTCTCCGCCGCTTCCCACGAGCGACAGACCGTAGTAGCTCCCGTCGGACTTCATCCATGCATCGACCGCCGAGCCGGCAGGCCTCCGCTGCGACCCCCACGTCCCGAAGTAGACGCCTTCCGAGGTGACGGCCGCCTGGATGTTGATGGAGGAGCCACCCACTGCGCGGTAGCGATAGCTGCGCGGCGTGGAGAGCGAGAGTCGCGTCGGACCCGCGAACGGCGACAGCCCCGTTCGACGCGTGTCGTGGTGCGCCATCGGCCACGGGAAGCGCTCGGGATCCCAGGCGATCGTCGGAGCGCCTCCGTCGGTGACGCCGGTATCGGGGCCCACCCTCGCGGCGTCCCCGCCGTCGCCTCCGGAGTCGCGCGGCGTCTCGCCGTCGTCGCGGGCGGCGTCGAGGGTGCGCACGTCGGGCTCGCTCGACGCGTCCGTCGGTCCGGCGTCGGGCGCCGCCGCGTCGTCGTCCCCGCACCCGGACGCAACGAGCGAGCACGCCAAGGCGCCGGCGAGCAGGCTCGCTCCGAGGGATCCGCCGCCGCGGCTCGGCCTGCGTCGGAGCGCGGCACGCTGCACGAGCGCCCAGGCCACCGCCTGCAACGCCACCAGCACGAGCGCGGTGGTGCACGCGCCGAGCGCCTCGAACGCCCCCCGCGCCACGATCGCGCGGTAGCGAACGGCGTCGTCGGCGAGCGTGTGCAGCGCCGACGCCACCTGGAGCAGCCCGGCCAACGAGTAGGCGAGGCCGACGGCCGCAGTGGACGCGGCGACACCGATCACGAGCGGCGAGAGCGCGTGTCGGCCTTGCGTTCGCCACTCGACCGCGGAGAGGCCGAGCCCGAAAAGGGCCAGCGCCACGACCACGTACGCACCCGGGCCCTGCTCGCGGAGGCTGGGCAGCGCGGCGACCGCAGCGAACGCCCCCGCGAGGACGAGGAGCACGAGCGCGACGCCCACGGCGGCGGAGGCGGCGCGTATGGCGCGAGACTCGCGGACCACGAGCGCGCCTGCTTGAAAGCGCTCGAGCGCGTGCGCGAGCTCCGTCGCCGTCGTGTATCGGTCGTCGCGTCGGGCGGCCATCGCGCGCTCCACGATGGCCAGCAACTCGGCGGGCACGTCGCGGACGAGCGACCCGAGGCGTGGATGCCGGCACTCCGACGCCGCCAGGAGCGCGGCCGGGAGCGTGGGACCGGTGTACGGCGGCCGGCCCGAGAGGATCTCGTACAGCAGCGCGCCCAGCGCGAAGACGTCGGTGCGTGCGTCGATCTCGTCGAGGGCGCCGCGCGCCTGCTCCGGCGCCAGGTACGCCGGCGTGCCGAGCACGCTGCCGTCCTGCGTCGCGTGCACCCCGGGATCGGGCATCGCGCTCGTGCGCACGAAGTCGGATCCCTCCACCGCGACGAGCTTCGCGAGCCCCCAGTCGAGCACGATGGCTTCGCCGTGACCGCCGACGAGCACGTTCTCGGGCTTGACGTCGCGATGGACCACGCCGCGCTCGTGCGTGAAGCCGAGCGTGTGCGCCACCTGCACCACGACCGAGATCAGCTTGCTCCGGGCCTCGCTCGTGTGCGCCTCGGCCATCATCGCGCGGAGCGTCCGACCCCGCACGCGGCGCATGACGTAATACGGCATGCCGTCGCGCACGCCGCGCTCGTAGACCGGCACGATCCCCGGGTGCTCGAGGTTCGCGGTCACGACGGACTCGAGCACGAACCTGCGCAGCGCGGGCACCGACGCCGTCGGCGAGGACATCTCCTTCAACGCGACGACGCGGCCGAACTGGCGGTCCTTCGCCTCGAGCACGCGTCCCATCGCGCCTTCGCCCACCGTGCCGACGATACGGAAGCGTTCGCCTTCGGTGGCAGGCGTCGCGGCGGCCGAGGAAGCGTGCGGCTCGCCCGCGAGCGTCGCGGCGAGGGCATCGGCCTCCGCCGCCGCGTGGCGGACGGTCTCGCTCCAAGCCAGGGCGTGGTCGGGTTCGTTGCCGCCATTCATCGAGGTCGCCTCCTGCCCGCGTCACCGATGCGCGCTTCGGTCCGCGCCATCGTGCGCCCACGGGAACACGATTGTCGCGCTCGTTCGTTGGGCCGTGCACGGGCCGTCAGGGCCGCGTGCAGAACGACGACGTGTCGGTGAATCGGGAGGCGAGGTCGGGCGGGATGTCCATCGAGAGTCGCCGGAGATTCCAGTTCTCGCGCCAGGGCGCGGTGGTGCCGTATCGCCAGCGGCCGTCGACGGATTGGCCGTGTGGGGCGAACTGCATCTCGAACTCGCCGGCGTCGGCGTTGGGGGCCCGGCTCGGGAGCTCGCACCACCAGCCGGTCATTCGATTGCCGATCAACGTGCCCGTCAACGTGCCGGAGTCGTGCGGATAGACGCCGCGCACGACGCCGGGTGCAATCGTGCGAAAGGCCATGAGACCGAAATCGCCGCGCCACAGTCCGTCGACGAACGCCGAGGGGGTCGAGGTGGGAAGCGTCGGGGGCGGGAACGAGGTCGGAGTCGGCGGGGTGACGGGTGACTGCGGCACGAGGGTCGGAGAGGGTCCAGACGGCGACGGCAAGAGCGTGGGAGTGGCCGCGGCAGGGGTCGAGGGCAGGAGCGTCGGACCCGTGACCGGCGGCGGAGGGAGAATCGGAGGATGGTTCGGCGGGGGAGCGGGCGATTGTGTGACCGTCGGGGGAGGCGGCAATTGCGGGATTGCGGGATCGGGCTGCGCGGGCGACGAGGTGGCCGTTCGTGGCCGGAACCACCCGGCGCGCCCGGCCAGCACGAACGCGGTGGCGGAGGCACCGAGGATCACCAGCGCGAGCAACGCCCAGAGCGCGCCTCTCCCGCGCGTGCGCGTGGGCTCGCCCGGCTGGAGCGCGAGCATGGGAGCGGGCGTGGTCGCCCCCATCGCCACCTTCGCCGCGCCCGCGCTCGCCCCCGTCGGGCTGCCGGCGGAGGCGGGCATCGGGACCGTCATCGCACCGAACGCGGCGCCCATCACGGGCGAGCTGCCGATGGCGATCTTCCCCGAGGCGTCGCCCCGCGCGGCCGACGATCGCGAGGCCACCTCGGCCAGCTGGCCCGCGCCGGAGACGAGCGCGCGCCGCATGCCCTCGGCGCTCTGGAAGCGGTCCGACGGCTCGCGCGCCAGCGCGCGCGCGACGATCGCGTCGAGCCACTCGGGCACCTCGGCTCGACGCGCGCTCGGGTGTCGATCGATGTCGCCGCGGGCGACCCGCGAGACGACCTCGAACACCGAGGCGCCGCGCGCAGGAGGCGTCGCGGTCAACAGCTGGAAGAGCAGGGCGCCGGCGGCGTACACGTCCGCGCGCGCGTCGACGTGCCCGGCGGCGACGACCTGCTCGGGCGGCATCATCTCGGGGCTGCCCAGGATCATCCCCGTGCGCGTGAGCTTCTGCCGGTCGGTGGTGGCCTTCGCGATCCCGAAGTCGACCACCTTCACGCGCGTGGGCTCGTCGTCGGTGGCCCCGCGCGCGAGGAACACGTTGGCGGCCTTGAGGTCACGGTGCACGACGCCCTGCCCATGCGCGTGCTCGAGCGCCTCGAGCACGCTGGCGACCACGGCGACCGACTTCGCGATGGGCAGCGGCCCGTGGCGTTCGAGGACGTCCTGCAGGCTCTCGCCGCGGAGCAGCTCGAGCGCGATGTAGGGCGAGCCCGTCTCGTCCTGGCCGTAGTCGAGCACCGTGACGATGCCGGGATGGCGCAGCGACGCGGCGCGTTGCGCCTCACGCCGGAAACGCTCGCGGACCTCGGCATCGGTCGCGAGCTCGGGGTGCAGGGTCTTGAGCGCGACCGACGTGCCGAGCCCGAGGTGCTCGGCCTCGTAGACGACGCCCATGCCGCCCATGCCGAGCAGTCGCTTCAGGCGATATCGCGACGCCACCGTGCCGCCGATGCGCTCGGCCGGGCACCGGTCGCCTGGACCATGCCGCTCGCCGCCACAGCGATCGCAGCCCGCCATCGCCGGCATTATCCACCGTCGGCGCGGCGCGAGGCGAATCACGCGCGGCCCGTCACGCGACGAGCGCTCTCGCGCTATAGGCGTCGTGGCGATGACTCCGATCGCGAGAGGCGTGCTCCTGGCGGCGGTCTCCGCGATCACGTTCGGCCTGACCGCGCCGGTGATCGAGGTGGCGGGCGAAGGGCTCGGCCCGCTGACGATCGCGGCGCTCCTCTACGCGGGGGCGCTCGGGCTCTCGACGTGCGCGCGCCCCTTCGTCGCGAAGTCTGGCGTCGCTCTCGGCCGCGCGAACGTGCCGCGTCTCCTGCTCGTCGCGTTCTCGGGCGCGATGGTGGCGCCGACGTTGCTCGCGTGGGGGATCGCGCGCGCGGGCGCCACGGCGAGCTCGCTCGTCCTCAACTTCGAAGCCGTGTTGACGGTGCTGCTCGCAGCAGCGCTCTATCGAGAGCCGATCGGGCGGCGTGTAGGGCTGGCGATCGTGGCGATGCTCGCGGGCGGAGCGATGGTCGCGGCGTCGAGCTCGAGCGACGCGCAACGCGGAGAGCTTCTCGGTCTGCTCGCCGTGGTCGGCGCGACCGCGGGGTGGGCGCTCGACAGCACGCTGACGCGCGGGCTCTCGGAGATCGATCCCTTCGAGGTGGTGACCGCCAAAGCGGGCCTCGGCGCGGCGGTGACTGCGGCAGCGGCGTGGGCCTTCGGGGAGCCGATGCCCGCGGCGTGGCAGCTCGCGGCGCTCCTCGCGTGTGGCGCGACCGGGTACGGTCTGAGCCTGCGCCTCTATCTGCTGGCCCAGCGCAGGATCGGCGCGGCGCGGACGGCGTCGGTCTTCGCGACGGGTCCCTTCGTGGGCGCGGTCGCGGGCATGCTCGCCGGCGGCTCACGCGGAGGCCTCGCGATGCTGGTCGGCGGTCTCGCGTTCGGCGCCGGTGCGTGGCTTCACATCACCGAGAGACATCGACACCGCCACCTGCACCGCGCGCTCGAGCACGAGCACGAGCATCGGCACGACGACGGCCACCACGATCACGTGCACGAGCCTCCGGTCGTCGGAGCGCACACGCACGGCCATCGCCACGACGCGCTCGAGCACGACCACGCGCACGCCCCCGATCTCCACCACGATCACGAGCACGCCTGATGGCGCGTCGGCCGCGTGCACGAGGGGCGCGCGTGCGTCGCAGCCGTGTCCAGGCAGACGACCCCCCGTCCGTCGGGCGCGCCGAGCCCGTCTGCACGCGCACCCGCGCGGCGAGCGGAGCATTTCACGTCTGCAAGACGTCGTCGCACGATCGCAATCCGCGTGGCGGCATCACACGCGCTTCTTTCCGTGTTTCTCACGGGAAAACGGGCGACGCGCCGAGGCCGTGGACCCTGGCACACGGGCTGCTCATGGATGGAAGCACGGCAGCCAGTCGAGGAGTGTCCCCCCCCACGCTCCCTCCTGGCTGCCGTTTTTATTTCCGTCGCACGCTTCCGTGACGTCACCGCAGGACGCCGGTCTCGACGCGCGGATCGCCAGGCTCGAAGCGCTCGGCGAGGCGGACCCGCAGCTGACGGATCCGAAGGACCTCTCGGTGATGTGCGAGGTCGCGGCCGGTCCTTTCGTGATGGGCGTGGCCGAAGGCGAGGCCGACAAGCCCGACGAGGCGCCCGAGCGCGTGGTGGTGATCGAGCGGTTCCTGGTCGATCCGCACCTCGTCACCGTCGCCGCGTACCGTCGGTTCGTGGACGACGGCGGCTACGCGCGGCGCGCGTGCTGGTCGAACGAGGGATGGCGGTGGCGCCTCGAAGGCAGCACGAGCCGCAGCGAGACGTTGGTGGGTCCCGTGGATCGGCCTAGATTCTGGGACGATCCGGCCTGGGCGGTGTACGGGTCGCCCAACCGGCCCGTGGTGGGCGTCAGCTTCTGGGAGGCGGAAGCCTTCGCGCGATGGGCGGGCAAGCGGCTTCCGAGCGAAGCCGAGTGGGAGAAGGTCGCGCGCGGCGAGGACGGACGCCGCTACCCGTGGGGCGACGATTGGGAGCCGGACCGGTGCGCGCACCGCGAGGTCGGTCCGCGCTCGACGGTACCCATCGGCTGCTTTCCGCGCGGGCGCTCGGCGTGCGGCGCGTTCGACCTGCTGGGCTCCGTCTGGCAGTGGTGCGCCGACTGGTACGGGCCCTACGACCCGCACGCGACGCTCGACCCGACGGGCCCCGACGACGGCGAGACCAAGGTCGTCCGCGGCGGCGCATGGAACACGCTCGCCTCGTCGTGCCGCGCGACCAACCGCAACGCCTTTCCTCCCCACGCGCGCTTCTCGAACGTCGGCTTCCGCTGCGTCGC
>JADZFZ010000051.1 GCA_020854145.1 Deltaproteobacteria bacterium
AGCTGGCGCGCGATGAGATAGGCAGCGAGCCCGTCTTCGCGGCTCTCGTCGAGGCGGCGCAGCCAGTACATCCCGACCGACGCATCGGCGTTGCCGTCGACATCGGCCAGCAAGAACCGTCGCAATGCGATCGCCGATTCCCCCGACGCTGCGCCCACCTCCTTGACCTCGAGAAGACGCAGCTCGCTCTCCGTTCGGGGCTCGCCGCGAAGCCTGCCGTACAGGGTCGCGGCTTCGTCGAACCGCCCTCGCCGCCACGCGGCGTCGGCGATCCCCTCGCGCGCCGCGGCGACGAACGCCCGCGGCACGTCGTCGTCGCGCACGAGAGCCCCGTACGCGCGCTCGGCCATCTCCGCGCGACCCGCGAGCGCGAGCGCGCGCACCTCCATCGCGCGGACCGCACCATCCCACGGCGCGCGCTCGAGCACTTCGCGACAGACGCGCGCCGAACCCAGCGGATCGCGCGCACCCAGCAGGACCGCGGCCTCGTAACGAAGCTCCGCGAGCTCGTGAGCACAAGGCTCGTCCCAGATGGCGTGCGCCGAGAAACGAGCCCGCGCACGCTCGACGTCGTCGGGGTCGATGGGCACCGCGCGCACGAACCGGAGCCACCGTTGCTCGAGCGCCTCGGGGGACTCGCCGTACGGCTCGAGAGACCCCGATGCGTACGCGGCGTGCAGCTTCGCGGGACCGTACGAGTCGAGGAGGAACCGGACGAACGAGCCGGCGGTCGTATACGCGCGGCCGGCTGCTGCAGCGAGGAACGACGTGCCCACGATCTTCGCCGGTCGCGGCGCGAGCCCTGCCTCGAGCATCGCGCGCGCCCACTGGTGCGGGCTCATCCCTTCACGCGGCTCCCACGCCGCCGCGACGGCGACGCCTTCGATCAACCCAGGCGACGGCAAGATGCCGCCGAGGCTTCCCGCGATACGAAACGGACCGCGACCGAAGCTCCCCGCCACCACGTGCGCCAGCTCGTGCGCCAGGATCGGATGGGGCGCCGACGCGACGACGAGGTAGACCTCGCTGCGCCACGGCTTCGCGATGTTCGTCTCGGCGGCGCCCATCAGACGCCGTTTCTCGTCCGCCGATCGGAAGAAGAACGCCGTGACGCGCTCGGGGCCCCGCGCCCCGAGACGCCGCTCCATCTGCGCCAGCCGGAAATCGCAATCGGAGCGCAGCCGGCGCGCCTCGCGTCGATCGAGCTCCGTGGGCACCACGACGTCGCAGCGTTCCCCACGCAAGGTCGAGCCCAGCGCCTCGCGCACGTCTTCGGAGCTCTGCCGATGCCCGAGCGAAGGGCCGGCCCACCAGCCTCCGACGACGCCGACCCACGCGGCGACGGCGGCCAGCGCATGAGCCGGACGCCGCACGACGTGACGCGGCCGCCAGCGCGAGCCGGCGGCATGACCCGCGATCAGCGTGAGCCCGAGCGCCGCGATCGCGAGGATCGAGAGCAGACGGTAGCTGCCGAGCTCGATGGGCAGCGCGACGATCTCGTCGTAGAGCGTGCCGGGGAACCATCCGTAAAACGGATCGAACGCAAAGATGCCAGGCGTCGCGTGGAAGCGCACGAACGTCCACGCGATCGTCACCCACGGGATGGCGGCCGCGAGCCACGGAGCCGCTCGCGAGGGCCACGCAGCACCGACGAGCGCGCCGAGCGTGCTCGCGACGAGCACGCCGACGCCGGGCAGCAGGATGAAGGTCGCGAGCCCTCCCGGAGGGTCGCACCACGGGACGCGGAGCGCGTTCGCGAGCGCGATCGCGAAGGGCGGCAGGAGCAGCGCGAGGCCCTGCATCCAAGCCGAGACGATGATCGCTCCCCCGCTCGACGACGCGCTCGAGCGGACCTCGTGGCGGCCGAGGGACGCGCCCAGCGCGGCCGCGATCGGATTGGTCACGAGACCGACCGCGAGGGCGTGCTCGATCCCCAGCGTCCCGAAGAGCGGGACGAAGCAGAGGCCGACGCCCAGCAACCCCGTCACCGCCAACGCGACCCGAGTGCTCCCGCGCCGCCAGGCTCGCCGGAAGGCGGAGGTGTCCACGACAAAAGCCAAAATACGCTAGGACGACGCCGCTGCGCTCGCGGGATGGGAGCGCCGATCCGTCGCAGCGCCGTCCGTCGCAGCGCCGTCCGTCACGGGGCTGCGGCCTCTTCGGGCTCGGGCGGCTCGGGCGGCGGAGGCGCCTCGAGACAGAGATCGATCGCCTCGGCCACCTTGGAGATCAGGTGGAACTGGAGATCGTCGCGAATGTCTCTGGGCACCTCGTCGAGGTCGTGGAGGTTGCGCCGCGGCATGATCACCTGACGTACGCCGGCGCGATGGGCCGCCAGGATCTTCTCCTTGACGCCCTCGACGGGCAGCACGAGACCGCGCAGCGTGATCTCGCCCGTGACCGCGACGTCCGCACGGGCGCGACGGTTGGTGAGCAGCGACGCGACCGAGATCAGGATCGCCAAGCCCGTTCCCGGCGCGTCGGCGGAGAGCGTGCCGCTCGGAGCGTGGATGTGGACGTCGCTCTTCTTGAGGAACTCCTCGGGCACGCCGAGCTGCGCCGTGCGCGACCGCAGGTAGCTGAACGCGGTCGTCGCGCTCTCGCGCACCACGTCGTCCATCTTGCCGGTCAGGTGGATCTCTCCCCTACCCGGCATCCGAGTCGACTCGACGTAGCGGATGTCGCCGCCAGCCGCCGTCCAGACCATCCCGGGCGCGACGCCGGTCTGCGTGAGCGGCTCGAGCGACGGCTTCTCGTGCCTGGGGCGTCCGAGCACGCTGGCACAGTGATCGTGGTCGACGACGGCGGGCGCCGTGTCGCCGCTCGCGATGCGGACTGCGGCGGCACGGCAGAGCGACGCGATGTGCTTCTCGAGCTGCCGAACGCCGGGCTCGCGCGTGTACTCGTCGACGAGGACGTCGAGCGCGTCCTCCGGGATGCTGAGCAGCTCGGTCGTGAGCCCGTGTCCGGACAGCGCTCTCGGGACGATGTAGCCGCGCGCGATGGCCTTCTTCTCGACGCGCGTGTAGCCCGCGAGACGGATGACCTCCATGCGGTCGAGCAACGCCGCAGGGATCGTCTCGCTCGTGTTCGCCGTGCCGATGAACATCACCTGCGACAGATCGAACGGAACCTCGAGGTAGTGATCCGCGAACGAGAAGTTCTGCTCCGGGTCGAGCACCTCGAGCAGCGCCGCAGCCGGATCGCCCGCGAAATCCACGCCCATCTTGTCGATCTCGTCGAGGACGAAGACGGGGTTGCGGGTCCCGGCCTTCTTCAGCCCCGCGATGATCCGTCCGGGCAGCGCACCGACGTACGTGCGTCGGTGTCCTCTCACCTCGGCTTCGTCACGGACCCCGCCGAGCGAGATGCGTACGAAGTTGCGTCCGGTCGCCCGCGCGATCGATCGGCCCAGAGACGTCTTACCGACTCCGGGGGGCCCCACGAAGCACAAGATCGGTCCACGCTTGTCGCGCCGCACCTTGCGGACCGCGATGAACTCGATGATCCGTCGCTTGATGCGCTCGAGACCGTAGTGGTCCTCGTCGAGGACCCTGCGGACCTCGGCGATGTCGAGCCTCTCGGGCGACGCCTTCGCCCATGGCAGGTCCGCGAGCCATTCGACGTAGGTCCGCGTCACCTGGTACTCGGCCGACTGCGGTTGCATCGATCGGAGCCGGGCGAGCTGCTTCTTCGCCGCTCGCTCGGCGTCCGTCGGAAGCTCGGCACGCGCGATGCGCTCGCGCAGAGCGTCCAGCTCGTCGTCTTCGCTGTCGCTCTCGCCGAGCTCCTGGCGGATCGCGCGCAGCTGCTGGCGCAGGAGGTACTCCCGCTGCGACTTGCTGATCTCTTCCTGGACCAGCGTCGAGATCTCCTTCTTCACGCGAAGGATCTCGAGCTGGCGTGTGACGAGCGAGAGACACGCGCGAACTCGAGCACAGAGGTCCACCGCCTCGAGCACCTTCTGCTTCGCGGCCGTCGGCACCGGCAGGTTCGACGCCACGACGTCCGCGAGCGTGCCCGGGTCGCCCACGCTGTCCAGCATCGCTGCAGCCTCGCGCGGCAGGTTCGGCATCAGGTCGACGAGGTGCCGAGCGCTCTCGCGCAGCGACGCGCCCAACGCGTCGAGCTCGACGTCGCGTTGGCCGTCGTCGGGCATGCGCACGACGCGCGCCCGCAGGTACGGCTCGAGCGCCGTGCGCGCTTCGAGGCGAAGGCGCCCGAGCCCTTGCAGCACGACGCTGTAGTTGGAGGCGCCCAGCTTGATGACCTTCACCACGCGCGCGAGCGTCCCGACCGTGTAGAGGTCGTCGAAAGTCGGCTCCTCGATCTCCGATGCGCGCTGCGCGACGACGGCGATCGTGGGGTGCTCACGACCGAAGGCGTCTTCGATCAACCGCACGGAGCGCGGCCGCCCGACGTTGATCGGCACGACCGAGGCCGGGAAGAGGACCGAGTTGCGGAGCGGAAGGATCGAGAGGATCTCGGGTGCTGTCACGAGGTCGGCAGTGTCCCCGAAAGCCCGCGAGCCGTCGAGGCGCGAAGGTCGGGTGACGACGCTTCGCGCTTGATCCCGCGGGGGCCTTCGGGTTACCTACGGGCTTCCTCTGCGAGAGCCCTCGGGCAAGCGTGGAGCCGGCTCGGAAGTTGACCTCGTGTCCTCACCGGCCGAACATTCGGTGGTCGTACCTTTGCCCACAGATTGCTTTCTTGCGGATTGACGGATCAAACACGAAGCCTCGCGCCGACCGACCAGGCAAGCTACACGGGCGGGCAACCCGGCTGACCGGGGCGCGAGGGCGCACGACCACGATGGCAGGGGGAGCGGGAAGAGGGTCACGAGGATGGTTCGGCAAGGTCAAACGAGGCAGGGCATCCGCCGCTTGGTCGGCCCGGTGGGGACGTTGGCGGGGCTGGCGCTTGTATTGCCTGGATGCGAAGGCGTCATGTGGGTGAACTTCGCGCTGCTCGCGACCACGGTCGCCATCTTCGTCGGTACGGTCAGCCTGGGCCGCCGGGCCGAGATCTCGCGGACCAACCGCGATCAGTCGAGCGAAGCCTCGCGTTCCTAGTTACGCGCTCGCGCGTCTTCCGGGACACGCCTCGTCCCGCGCCCTCGAGGAGCACCTGCCGGCAGGGATGACCGCCTCTCCCGAAGGCTGGAACCGCTTGGTCTGCGCCTGGACACGGGGCGAAGGAAGGGGGCGTGTGCCGTGACATCGACGCCGCCCCGAGCCCCCGACGAGCTCTCCGCGTCCACCACGGGCGCCGACGGCGGCCCTCGGTTTCGGACGCTCGACGAGTTCAGCCTGGCCGACCTCGAGGCCGTGCGCTTGCTGCTCAGGGGCGGTTCGGTGCTGGACTGGCACCGCCTCAACTTCACCCACGAAACCGAGATCCTCGAGTTCCTGCGCGCGCAGGAGCTGTGGGTCCACGAGGCCGCCGACCTCGCCCGCATCGAGTCCGTCAAAGGCGAAGCGATCGCCTACCTCCGGAGGAACTTCGAGTTCCCGGTGCCGAAGCCGGTCGCGCAGGCGAGCTTGCCCGAGCTCGTCCGGATGGCCTCGGGACGTGGGCACCGCCAGCTCTGCGCCTGCACGATCCTCAAGGTGATGCACATCATCCATCACCTCGAAGGTCGCGAGCTTCTTTTCACTTTACCTGTTTCCGACCAGGAGGTCTTCCGGCTGGTCGAGGAGAAGATCTATCGCGTGGTCGGGGGGATGCTGGCTTCGGGTCAGCCCGTCCTCGAGTTCATCGGCGGCCGCAAGAACAAGGACAGCCTCTACACGAAGCTGATGTCCAAGCAGGAGACGATCGCGGCGCAGATCTACGACAAGCTGCGGTTTCGCATCGTCACGCGGCACCGCGACGATGTCTGGCCGGTCCTCAGCTACCTCATGCGGACCGTGTTTCCCTTCAACTACGCGATCCCCGGCCAGGCGACGAACACCATCTTCCACTTCCGCAGCTACTGCGAGGGCATCCCACCGCTGCGCGCGTTGCTGACGGGGCTGCAAGTCGATCTCGCGCACGAGGACTCCCTCACGACGATCGAGAACCGCTTCACCGCGCCGAGCTACCAGGTGATCCACTTCGTGGTGGACGTCCCCATCCGTGTCCCGCGCGAGATCATCGAGCACGCGCCGCCGAGCGCATGGAGCCTGGGGCAGGTCATCTTCGTGCTCGCCGAGTTCCAGCTGGTCGACCGCTCTGCGGAGGCCGCGAACGAGCTCGGCGAAGCAAGCCACTCGGCCTACAAGGCAAGGCAGAAGGCGGCGGTCGCGAGGCGCCTGAAGCTCGGAGGTGATCCGCGCCAGCAGCCGACGAGCGCGGCCAGCGCGACCGAACGACGCCAGCGTTTGCCGACGCCGCCGCCCCCGCCCGGACGCCGCAGAAGCTGAGTGCGCCTGCCCGGAGGTCGGTGACCGGACCGACAGCTGGAGATTCGTCGCCGCGACCCATCGACGCGCGTCCCCTCTCCACGCAACGCCGGGAGAGGCAGGGTGAGGGGCCCCGAGCGGGTGACGTGAGCACCAACTTGCGGGGACCTGTGCCGAGCGCTGCCGGGTTTCTGGTTTGGCCGTATGGGACGCGGACGTGTCAGAGACGTCGGACGACCCGCACGGTCTCGCCCGCTCCCACGGTCACCGACACGCTGACGCTTCGCCCGTCTGCCGTGCGGAACGTCAGGCGATGGGCGCCGGCCCGGACCCGAAGGTTCGGGATGGGCGTGTTCCTGCCGGTGTCGCGGCCGTCGAGAAACACCCTCGCCCACGGGACCGTGTTGATGACCAACGTCCCGAAACCAGCTGGCTGCGGCTCCGCGGCGGGTGGCCGGGGCGTGGCGGGTCTTTCGGGCCGTTCGGCCGCTGCGCGCTGCTGCGCCTCGCGCCGGGCTTCGGCGGCGCGGCGTTGCGCCTCGATACGGGCCTGGCGCTGGGCATCGCGTTGCTCGGCCAATGCACGCGCCCTCTCGGTGCGGTCCGCGGCGGCTTGCCGAGCGGCTGCCTCGCGCTCGGCCCGGGCAGCCGCGGCACGTTGGGCCGCCGCCTCGCGCTCGGCCCGGGCAGCCGCGGCGCGCTGGGCCGCTGCTTCGCGCTCGGCCTCGGCTCGCCGTGCGGCTTCAGCCGAGGCGGCCGCTCGCTGCGCCTCGAGCGCGGCTTGGCGTTCTTGCGCTTCGGTGGGCCCGGCCGGTGGGGGCGTGGGCGCCACGACCGGTGGCGCGGGGACCGGCGCCGGAGCAGGCGCGACGACCGGTGCGGGAGGCGCCAGGGCCACGGGCGCCGGGGCAGGCACGGGAGGAGGCGGCGCCGTCGTCGGCGCCGTCGTCGGTGCGACCGCAGCCGTCGTGGTGCCGGGCGCGACCTCGGCCGTTCCCCCCGCCGCTGCAGGCACCGCGGGCGGATCGAGCAAGGGCGGCGGCGGTTGCGCGGGTGGAGTCGGCCTCGGGGACGGCACGGTCGCGAGCGCGGGCGAGTCGACGCGCGCACGGAGCGTGACCGAGACGGTGGTCGTCTCGCCGGCCTGGAGGTCGAGCATCCGCTCGTGACGCTCGTGCCCGTCCGCCGCGACCGCGAGCATGTGCACCCCTGGCGTGAGCCCCTGGAGCGTCAGCGGGGTTCGCCCGCGTTCGTTCCCGTCGATCCGCACGATCGCTCCCGTGAGCGCACCCGTGTTGACGACGAGCGTCGCGAGCTGCGGCACAGATCGGCGCCGCCAGAGATAGACGCCACCTGCACCGGCGGTCGCCGCGAGGAGCAGCACGAAGACCGCAGCGACGAGCGCGAGTGCTCGTCCACCTCCCGACTTCTTCTGGGCCGCGAGCTGCATCGTCGGCTCGTGCCGCCGCTCGGGGACCATCGCCGGCACGGGCATCGGGAAGGACGCCGAGGAAGCGGCCGGTACCGTTCCGGTCATCCCGGCCATCGGCCGCGGGTCCACGCTCTCGCGCGCGAGAGGATCGACGCCCGGGAGCGCGGGCCCCGGCCCGACGACGAGCGGGCGACCTTGCAGGACCGGCACCGGATCGGCGCGCTCGGCGGGTGGCGCGGCGGGCCATGCATCGGGACGCCCTGGAGGCGGCATCGGCGACGCCATCGGCGGGTGCCCGCCGGCGGACGGACCGGGCGGTGGTCCCATCGGCGCCATCGGTTGTGGAGCCGGCGCGCCCGGAAGCGCGAAGAGATCGCTCGAGCCGACGCCCATCAACGTCGCGCGTTGGCGCTTGACCGCTGCCGCCGACGCTGGCGCGGGCGCCTGCGCAGCCGGTGGCGCGGCCGCGACGGGAGCCGACGCGACACCGGGCTGGCTCGTCAGCAGGTCGTCGCCGTCGAGGATCATCGTCGACTCCGCCGGCATCTCGTCCGACGAGACCGACGGCGGTGCCGCCGGTGCCGGCGCGGGCGCGAGCATCGCGGCGCCGCGCGCGGGAGGTGCGAGCGCGCTCGCGACGAGGACCGACGGCAGATCCTCCGACATCGTCGGCTCCTCACGCGTGTCGAGCTCCTCCGACTGGAAGAAGATCACGGTGGGCTCGCCGGGCAGATCCTCGAGACCGTCGCCCGAGGCGAGCGACTCGAGCGCGTTCGGCGAGGCGACCATCGTCTCCTCGTCGAAGCCCTGCGTCGGCTCGGCGTCGTCTGGCTCGTCCTCCATCATGCGCGGCAGCGCGGCGAGTCGCTGTTGGGCAGGCGCGAGCGCCGCGGGTGCGAGCGGCGCGGGCGCTTGCGGACGAGGCGGCGAGGCCATCGGCGTGGGCGCGGCGGGTCGAGGTGCCCGCGGCGCCGCGGGCGGCGGCGGATCCGCCATCAGAGACCGAGCGGGCGCGGGCGGATCGGCGATCAGCGATCGCGCGGGCGCGGGCGGATCGGCGATCAGCGATCGCGCGGGCGCCATCTTCGGAGCCTGCGGCGCGGGCGCTGCCATCGCCCCTGCGGGCGACGGAGCGCTCGGTCCGAGCAGGCTCATGGCGCGACCGGGCTCGGGTGCGCTCGGCGCGGGCGCCGACGCCCCGACGCTGGCCGGCCTGCCAAGCCGCGCGTATTGCTCGTTCCTCTGGCGTTCCGCCGCAAGCTCGGCCGCGAACGCCGACTTCATCCATCGCGACAGCTCCGTCGCCCCGAAGCCCGATGGCTGCGACGAAAGGAACCGCACGACCGCCTCGTGCATGTCGGCCGCCGTCTGCCACCGCTGCTCGGCGTTGCGCGACAGCGCGCGCATGCAGATCTGCTCGAGCGCCGGCGGCAGGTCGGGCACCCAGCGCGACGGCGGCGGGACCTCCGCGTTGCGCACCTTCTCCAACGTCGAGAAGTCACTCTCGCCCGCGAACAAGCGCTCGCCGGTGAGCATCTCGTGCAGGCACGTGCCTGCGGCGAACACGTCCGAGCGATGATCGATCGGCAGACCGCGGACCTGCTCGGGGCTCATGTAGCCGAACTTGCCCTTGAGGACGCCGGCCTGCGTCTTGGTGCTTCGCGAAGCGGCCTTCGCGATCCCGAAGTCGATGAGCTTGACCTGCCCTTCGTAGGAGATCAGCACGTTCTGCGGCGACACGTCGCGGTGGATGATCCCGAGCGGCTGGCCGTTGCGGTCCTTCTTGCGGTGCGCGTAGTCGAGCCCCTCGCACATCTTCGACGAGAGGAACGCCGCCATCGCGGGCGGCATGCGCCGCCTCAGCTTGCGGAACCGGTTCATCATCTGGAGCAGGTCCTTGCCCCAGACGAACTCCATCGCGATGTAGTGCGAGTCGCCGAGCTTCCCGAGCTCGTAGATGGGCGCGATGTTCGCGTGCGAGAGCTGGCCGACGATCTTCGCCTCGTCGATGAACATGCGGATGA
>JADZFZ010000052.1 GCA_020854145.1 Deltaproteobacteria bacterium
CGCCGCGGAAGCCGGGTTCCGCGACGACGCCCACCGAATGATCTGCCAATTGGTCGACGACGCCGTGGCCCACGGCGACGGCGAGATCGACCTCTACGGATTGGTCCGCGAAGTCGCCCGCCGGCAGGCACCTCGGTGACCGCGTGTCCGCAGGCTCCCACTGCGGTACCCTGAGAGGTCGATGCCAGCAGTGTCGCAGTCACGCTGGGCGCCCCGGGGGAGCTCGAGGATACCGCGGATGGCAAGCCTGCTCGCGGTCACGCTGGGCACTGCCAGTTGCTCGCTGATGGGGCTATTCGACGCGCCCCCGGCCGACCTTGCGGAAGCGGCAACTCCGGACGGAGGGGCGGCCGACGTCGGACGCGCAGACCCGGTGTGCAGCGAGGGAGAGTCCCGCGTATGCGGCTCTGGTGAAGTCGTTGGAGGCACCTCGAATTGCGTCCGCGGAACGCAATCCTGCGTGGATGGCACCTGGCAGGCGTGTGCGGCCTCGGTCGACCCACGAGAGGAAGACTGCGACGGCTCCGGTCGGGACGAAGACTGCGATGGTGACGTGAACGAGGGGTGCGAGATCGTCAGCGTGGGTATGGGGCAGTTCTTCTCGTGTGCGCTCCGTGCCCGGGGCACGGTCGTGTGCTGGGGTGCCAACGATTGGGGGCAACTTGGCGATGGCACCCTTCTCGACCGCTCCTCGCCCGACGAGGTGCCTGGCGTCAGCGACGCTGTCGAGCTCGCCGTAGGTGGCGCTCACGCCTGTGCTCGACTCGACTCGGGCCTGGTCCAGTGCTGGGGCGCGAACGTGCGAGGAGCTGGGCAGCGCCGATGCGACCGTCGGACCCGAGCCGCGTGTCAGCTCGCCGGTCGTGGTGTCGAACCTCCTCGACGCCGCGTCGATCTCGGCCGGATTCCTGTTCAACTGCGCGAATCGGGCGGGCGGACGAGGGCTGGTGTGTTGGGGAGACAACCGAGAGGGCCAGCTCGGCGATGGCACTCGAGAGGACAGGGACCTTCCGACACCGGTGCTGACCGACATCGTTGATTGGTCGCTCGTGTCAACCGGAGGCATGCGGACGTGCGCCACGCGGACTGCCGATCGCTCGATCTGGTGCTGGGGTCAGCCACCCTACCCCGATCCCTGGCCCGAGACCGATCTCATTCCCACGCACAACGTGCCAGACACCCCGGTCGAACAGGTATCCACGGGTTCTCGGCACGGCTGTATGGTCGCGTATGGCTGGCGGATGATACTCTGCTGGGGCCTGAACGAACACGGGCAGCTTGGCCACGACCCATTGGGGGCTCCTGGCGCCATGGGTGTGTCCAGCCGGCCCGACCCTCGCGAGGTGCATGCTGGTATAGACTACTCATGCGCTCGCGTCGCCGCCGGGATGGTGCATTGCTGGGGATCACGCACCTTCCTTGGCGACGGGACCGACCAAGATTCGTACAGGCCCGTGGCCGTAGCCGGACTAACCCCAGTGCTCGGGGATGTTGATCGGGGCTTGTGCCCGAGATCGAGATGTGATCGGCTCGACGCGTGGGACGGGCATATCCGGTGGAGCTGCGCGCGCGTGTCGTCGCCGCATACGAGTCTGGTCTGACGGCCGAGGAAGTTGCTGAGCGGTTCTCGGTCGGGGTCGCGTCGGTCGGTCGGTGGGCGCGCCTCCTGCGCGAGCGTGGGGCTGTCGATCCGCGCCCACCATCACCCGGCGGCACACCGCGCGTGACGGCAGAGGAGCTGGCTCGAGCGCTCCAGCAGCTCCCTGACGCGACCAGCAAGGAGCTCGCCGCGCTGGTCAATCGGGGTCGCCGCGGGAGAGCGCGGGTGCACGTCTCGAGCATCAAGCGCGCGCTTCGACGAAACGGGTTCGTTGTGAAAAAAAACGGATTCGTCCGGCGGAACAGCTCCGGACGGACGTGAGCGAGAAGCGGCGCCGCTACCTCCGGCTCGTTCGCCGCATCGATCCCGACCGCCTGGTGTTCCTGGACGAATCGTGGCTGACGACCGCCATGCATCGCTCGCATGCGTGGGTTTCTCGGGGAACCGAGGCTATCCAGCGACGACCCATGAAGTGGGGCAAGAACCTGACGCTCCTCGGCGCCATTCGGCGAAGCGGATGGGTGCAGACCTCGACGATGTTCGAGACGACGAATGCCGACCGGTTCGTCTGTTGGCTCCGTGGCCGGCTGCTTCCGAAGCTTCACGCGGGCGACGTGCTCGTGATGGACAACCTCGCCGCGCACCACGACGCTCGCGTCCTCAAGGTGGCCGCCGCCAAGGGCGTCGAGATTCTCTACTTGCCCCCGTACTCGCCCGACCTGAATCCCATCGAGCCCGCGTGGGCGCTTCAGAAGCAGTTCGTTCGGGCCCGTGCTCCACGCGACTCCGGCCGCGTGCGCGTCGTCGCCCAACGCGCCCGGCGCGTCGTTACTCCTCGTCACTGCCGAGGCTGGTTCACACACTCCGGTTACCGCAATCAACTTCCATGATCCGTGGGGTTAACGGACGCGGCCGCCCTCGGCCGCGGTACGGACACCTCGCATACGTGCGCTGTGCGCCGAGGCGGTGAGGTCGCGTGCTGGGGATTGAACAACCGTGGACAGCTGGGTGATGGCACGATGGAGCTGGCATCAACGCCGGTCGCCGTGAGCGGGCTCGGCCTCCCGCCACGGTGACCGCGGGGATGTCGGATCAGCCGATGATGCAGCCCCCGTCTGCACATCCGTAGCTGCACGTGATGATGCTCGTGTCGCAGCGGCCGCTGCCGCATTCCCCCGAGTAGTAGAACAGGCGGTCGGCATCGAGGCAGTAGGATCGCGATCGCGAGCAACTGTCGAACGTCGTCGACACTCCGCACCCCGTCGCAGGGTCACACGTGCCGGTTTCGATGCGGACACGGTATTGGCGCAAGTAGAGTTCGCACGTGCGCGTGTTGCGGGTGCAATCGACGGATCGGAGATTGCGCCGACCGCACGACTCCGTCGTGGCATTGCAGGTCGGCTCCCAGGCGTTGAACGTCAGACCGTCACAGGTCTGTGCGGCGGTGGTGCACGCGGTGTCGGTGCGCGTCGGGGAGCCGCAGTCGGTGCCGCTGGCGCAGGCCGGCGTGTACGTCACGAGCGTCAGGTTGTTCATCGCCGCGGAGCCGGTGCAGGCGCTCGCCGTGTCGGAGC
>JADZFZ010000053.1 GCA_020854145.1 Deltaproteobacteria bacterium
CCCGCCTCGCGGATCGACTCGGTCTCGCGGGAGAGATGATCGAGGAATGACTTGTCCACGGCCGCGGAGGATACCCGGCCTCGCGAGCGCGGGAAGGTCGCCCTTCAGCGGGTGCGCTGCTTCTCGACGAGCGCGACGAGCTCGGGCACGTGGCCCATCACGTTCGAACGAACGGCGCGCAGCTCCGGCAGGAGCGGCGTCAGGTCGTAGCCGCTCTCGGCGGTCGCTCGGATCGCGAGCGCGAGCGACGTGGCCCAGGCGCCATCGAGGCCCGGTAACATGGCGCGGATCACCGGGAGCTTGTCGTCGGTGCTCGCGAGCATCCGGAGCAACAGCTTCGCCGGCGTCGCCGGATCGCGCGTCGTCGCGAGGCGGGCCTCGAAGACGGGCAGAAGCGCGTGGACGCGGGTGCCCAGGCGCGCCTGCTCCGTGAGGAACGAGTAGGCCGCGAACGAGGCCGTCGCGTCGGTGCACCACCGCGCGACCAGCGGCACGGCGTCGTCGCAGCGCTCGCGGAGGCAGGACAGGGCGGTCAACGCCGCCTTGGCGACGTCCGGACTCTCGCCGCGCAGTCGATCGAGCAGAAGGGGCACCAGGCCCGGTGGAGTCGGCGCGTCCTTCAGGCATCGCGCGACGACCCTGGACGCGAGGTCGCGCGTGGGCTCGTCCGGATGCTCGAGGAGGGGCACGAGGCGCGGCGACTCGGCTGCGACCGCCGCGTCCACATGGCGCACGAGGACCTCGAGACGGGCGACTCTTCGCGTCTGGTCGCCGTCCGCGAGGAGCTCGGTGACGACCTGCGCTGCTTCTCCTCGCGCGAGACGTCGCGGCGCCAGCAGCTTGACGGCCACGCTCCGGCAGAAGGCGCCGACGTCGTCGAGCAGCGGGACGACGGCATCGAGGACTGCATCGGGCAGCTGCGCGCGGCGCGCGAGAAGGAACTGCGCAGCCTCGACGCGCGCCGCCACGTGTCGCGATCGAAGGAGGGTCGTCACCGGCTCCCAGCTGCCGTCGAGGTCGACCAGGCAGCACAGGTTCCACGCGCTCTCGGCCTGCGCCCACGCGCTGCCTTCGTCGAGCCCCTCGCGCCACGCGACGATCTGCCCGGGGAGCTCGGCCTCGAGCGCGGCGCGCTCGGCCGGCGGCGCGGCGAGGATGCGGTGGACGAACGAGAGCCGATCGAGCGACGCCGTCGTCCACAGCGTGCCGTCCTCGTGCTCGCGCCGCAGGTCGTAGACGTAGATGGCACCGCACAGCGGGCACGAGGTGCGGAAGCCCGAGGCCTCTTCGCGGGGCACGGGTGGCAGCAGGGGCTCCGCTGCCTTCCACACGTCGATCCCCTGCGAGGAGGTCAGCGTGCGGGGCAACCGCGTGCACACTCGGCAGTCCGCGACGGGCATCGCGGCGACGATTATTGCGCGCGACGGTGGAGCGCGGCGAGCACCGTGCGCGGCACGCCGTCGCAGAGCGCGCGGGCGGGACCGTGCCTGCCTCGGACGCCGCTCGTGAGCGCCGAGAACGCGAGGACGCGCGGCGCCGGCCCGGGCCCGAGGACGTAGCCCGAGAGCGAGATGGCGTCGTTGAGCGTGCCCGACTTGGCGCGCACGTGACGCGCGACCGCGGCGTCGCGCAGCCGGTTGGAGAGCGTCCCATCGACGCCCATGGTCGCGAGGTGCGCGAAGTACTCGGGCGCGATCGTCGGATCTCGCGCCACGTAGGCGAGGAGGCCGGCGAGCTGGCGTGCGGTCAGACGGTTGGCGTCGAAGAGGCCGCTGCCGTTGCGGAGCGTGAAAGCGCCGGCGCGGGCGCCCGTCCGCACGAGATAGTCGCCCACGAGACGCGCGCCGTCGGCCGATGTGCCGGGCACGCGAGCGCGTTCGGCGGCGACGAGCCGGAGGACCATCTCGGCCGTGAAGTTGTCCGAGGCCTTGCCCATCGCATGGATCATCTGCGAGAGAGGCGGCGACTGATGGCTCACGAGGACTGCAGCACCCGGCGGCGCGGCGCCGCGCGAGACGCCTCCGGACACGCGGATACCGACGCTGCGCAGCGCGTCCGCGAGGGCGTGTCCGGCGTAGGCCCACGGGTGCTCGACACGGCGCGCGTAGCCGACCTGCCGCACGCCCGCAGGCACGGTGCCGGAGACGCGCAGTCGCAGGCGATCCCCTTCGACGGTCTGCTGCACGCGCACGTCGGGAGGGGTGCCGGCGGCGGCGGTGAGCACCTGCCCGCTCACCTCGAAGTACCCGCGCGCGAGCAGGTCGATGCGCGCGGGTGCGCCCTCGGTCGTGGGCACCGCGGTGATGCGATACGCGTTGGCGTCGACGCTCGCGGCCCCGATGGCCGCGCGAAACGGTGCCATCTCGCCGGGCTGCTGCTCGAACGCGGGCGCGAGCGCGGCCGGCTCGAAGAAGCGATCGTCGACGACGATGCCGTCGACGCGCCTCACGCCGAGGCCGGAGAGGTCGTTGGCGAGCTCGAGCAGGTCCGCGTAGCGCAACGTGGGATCACCGCGCCCGCGAAGGACGATGGGGCCCGCGAGCTGACCGAGGTCGAGCCGCCCCGCCAGCGCCGTGGTGATGCGGTGCTCGGGCCCGAGGAGCGCGAGGGCGGCGGCCGCGGTGACGACCTTCATGTTGGATGCGGGGTTGTGCAGCTCGTCCGGTTGGTGCTCGAAGACGACCGCGCCGCTCGCCACGTCGATGACGCTCACGCCGACGCGCGCGCCTTGGAGGCCCGCGCCGCGCACGAGGGTCTCGAGCTCTGCGGCGAGCGCGGCATCCTGGTTGGTGCGCTGCGCGTCGCTCGTGGTCGGCGCGAGCCCGACCAGCCCGAGCGCGATGATCGCCGTGAGCGCGATCCATTGCCGTCGCGTCATGGCGCGCAAGGTAGCAAAGCCTCGTGGGTGGCGATCGGGCTCGCGCTCATCGCGTCCTCCGTCGCTTGCAGCAGCGATGCCCGCCGCGCCGCGGGCGATCGGACCCTGGTCGCCGTGATCCCGGTGGAGCCGGAGTCGCTCGACCCGCGTCTGCCGAGCGACGCCTACGGGCTGAAGGTGACACGGTTGATCTTCGGGTCGCTCGTCACGATCGACCCATACACGCTCGAGCCGGTGCCCGATCTGGCCGAGCGCGTCGAGGTGCGCTCGCCGACCGAGTACGTCGTCCACATCCGGCCGGGGCTGCGCTTCTCCGACGGCTCGCCGCTCGACGCCGAAGACGTGCTGGCGACGATCCGCGCCATCGGTCGCCCGGACATGCGCAGCGTGCTCGCGCGTCTGAGCAAGCGCATCCGCACGATGGAGAAGCTCGATCCGCTGACCGTGCGGTTCGCGCTCACGGAGCCGCACGCGACGTTCCTGACGGACCTGGAGCTGCCCATCGTGCGACGCGTGGACGAGCGACGTCGCATCGGCACGGCGGAGAGCACCGCGTGGCCCGTCGGCGCGGGACCGTTTCGCCTCGTGCGCCGTCACCCGGGGCGGTTCTCGTTCGTGCCCAACCCGCGATGGCACCACCCGCACGCGGGGCGCCCGCTCGATCTCGTCGTGCTGCGCGACGACAACACGCGCGCCATGCGGCTGCTCGCGAGCGCGGCCGACCTCGCGCTCAACGCCATCCCGCCGCTCCTGACGCCGCTCTTCGCGGGCGAGCCTGGTTTCCGCGTGCAGAGCGCGACGGGCGCAGGCACGACGTACGTGGCCATCCACACGGAGCACCGACCGTTCGACGACGTGCGCGTTCGTCGCGCGCTCGCGCACGCGCTCGATCGCGAGGTCATCGTGCGCGGCAAGTTCAGCGGTCGTGCGCGCGTCGCTCGAAGCTGGCTGCCGCCGGGGCACTGGGCGCACGCGTCCGACACACCGTCGTACGCGTACGACCCGGCGCTCGCGCGGCGGCTGCTCGACTCCGCGGGCGTGCGCGACCCCGACGGCGACGGACCGGAGCCGCGCCTGCGCGTCGCGATCCGCACGAGCACCGATCGCTTCCGTCAGTCCATCGCGCGCGCGCTCGCCGCGCAGCTACGGCAGGTCGGCATCGCCGCGGAGGTGCGACCCAGCGAGATCGCGACGCTGCTGACCGACCTGCGGCTCGGGCGGTTCGACCTCGCCGTCATGCAGGTTCCCGAGATCTTCGAGCCCAACGACCTCGCGTACTTCTTCTCGAGCGACGCGATCCCCGAGGGCGGTCGTTTGGGCTCCAACCGATTCCGCTATCGCAGCGCGGAAGCCGATCGGTTGATCGAGCAAGGGCGCACCACGGTCGAGCGCGCCCGCCGGGTCGCCGTCTATCGGCGCCTTCAGCACGTGATGGCGCGCGACGTCCCGACGATCCCCCTGTGGCACGAAGACGTCGTCGGGGTCGTGCGCACGGCCGCGCTGCCGCGTTACCGAGTGCCGCGCGACGCGCGGTTCGGCACGCTCGCGCGGCCGTGACGCCCCGAGCCCCGATCAGCCGAGCCGCTTGCTCGCGGTCTTGAAGCAGACGTTCGCGAAGAAGTCCTCGAGGTACTGGAGCTTCTGCGTCGGCTTCAGGTAGGCCGTCCACGCGTGCTCGAAGCAATCGAGGACGAGCAGCGGCTTGGCGCCCGCGAAGTGACCCATCTCGTGCTCGGTGATCCACACGTTGACGATGTTGCCCGTGTTGTTGTCGAGGTACGCGATCACCCAGCCGATGCCGGGCATCTTCGCCGTGCTGGCGAAGTCGGTCTTCCAGGCATCGAAGCTGCCGAACTGCGCGGCGGCCTTGCCTTCGAACGACGTGCCGGCCGCGGCCGAACCGCCCGGCGTGAGGTTCTCGAAGTAGTACTCGTGCAGGAGGATCCCGTTGGTCTCCCAGCCGAGCCGGCGCTTGATCTCCTGGTACTCGGGCGTGCCGGTCTTGCCGTCGTTGAGCATGGCGGCGAGCGTCTCGTGCGCCTTGTTCGTGCGGGTGACGTAGCCGTTGTAGAGCTTGAGGTGCTCGGCGATCTGGTCGTCCGAGATTGCGGTGAGCCCCTTGAGGGAGCTGAAGTCGCGGGCGGTGTACAGCTTGGGCGTGTAGGCCATGAGTCCTCCGGCGGCGGCCTGTAACAAACCCGCAAGCCGATGGGAAGCGCTCTGACAGGGCGCTGGCAGCCGGCCAATATGTCGTCACGGGAAACACCGCGAGTCGAGCCCCCCTGCGAAGATCACGCAGAGCGCCCATGGGGTCGGTGCCACGGGGACGTCACACCGCGCCCTGCGAGCCCGCTCGGAGCTCACGCCACCGGCCCCTCACCCTGCCTCTCCCCGCTGTGCGGGGAGAGGGGACGCGCGTCGATGGGCGCGTGCGGGGACGCGCGTCGATGGGCGCGTGCGGAATTCACGCCCGTCGCTGGCACTCGGGCGTGTTGCGATCTCGCCGTCGCCCGCTAACGCGGGCTCGGGCTCACTCAGAATTCGCGTTGGACGCTGGCGGGTGCTTCCGTCAGGCTTCCCGCGCGGAGGCGGTAGATGGGTCGACTGTCGTGGTGTGTCGCCGTCGTGCTCGGCGTGTCCGGTTGCTCGCTGGTCAGCGGCACCGATGCGGATCGACTGAGCCCGCCGAGTGACGGCGGCATGCGCGATGGCGCGGTGACCCCGACGCCCCCGGGGACTCCGCCGACGCCGACACCGCCGGGGACGCCGCCGACTCCGCCTCCGCCCACGCCGCCGGGTACACCACCGACGCCTCCGCCCGAGCCGCCGCCGCCTCCTCCTCCTCCGCCCCCCGAGCCTCCTCCTCCTCCGCCCCCGGAGCCGCCGCCTCCTCCTCCTCCTCCGCCGACCGGCTGCGCCACGCTCGGCTTCTTCGAGCCGTTCGCCGAGCCGCAGTGCTCGTCCGAGACGCGACGTTGCGTCTTCTCGTGCACGGAGCCGGGTTGCGGAGAAGCGTGCATCGCGGCCGACCCGAACCCGAACTGCGGGCAGTGCACACAGAACGCGTTCGTGACGTGTGCCCGCGCCAACGGATGTGCCCCCGCGTTCGACACGTACATCTGCTGCCTCGAAGCCAACGGTTGCCTGGACGACCCGGGCCGCTGCGCGGACCGATGCAGCTCCGCCGACTCCGACGCGTGCTTCGCGATGGTCGGGATGATCTGTCTTCCGACCGTCCTCGAGTGCTTCCGCGGTGGGGGCCCGGGCCCGGGCTGAAGGGTGACGACGACCGACCCCGTCCGTTCGCCCCGCGCCTTCTCGAGGGGCGCGATCGCGTGCGCCGGCGACCATGCTGCTTCGTGATCCCGTGCACGGCCTCGTCGTCTTCGAGGCCGACGACGAGCGCGTCGTGCTCGCCCTGCTCGACACGGCGGAGGTCCAACGGCTGCGACGCGTGCGCCAGCTCGGCCTGACGTCCGTGGTCTTCCCGGGCGCCGAGCACTCGAGGTTCGCGCACGCGCTCGGCACCGCGCACGTCATGGTGCGGCTGCTCCGCCGTCTCGCCGCGCCCGACGCGGCGCTCGACGAGGCACTCCAGATCGACGGGCACCTGCGGCGGACCGCGCTCGCCGCGGCGCTCCTCCACGATCTCGGGCACGGGCCCTTCTCGCACCTGTTCGAGGAGGTGTTCCCCGGCGGTCGCCATCACGAGGCGTGGACGGGCGACATCGTGAACGACGACACGACGGAGGTGCACGCTGCGCTCTCGGGGCTCGACCGCGAGCTGCCCGCGCGCGTCGCGTCGCTGCTCTCGGGCGACGCGGGCGCGGCGGCGCCGGAGCTGCTCGCGCGCTCCATCTCGGGTGCGCTCGACGTGGATCGGTGCGACTACCTGCTGCGCGACAGCCTGATGACGGGCGTGCGCTACGGGCTCTACGATCTCGAGTGGGTCCTGCAGTCGCTGCGCGTCGGCCGCGTGACGCCAGGCAGCGACCGGCTCGTGCTCGCGGTGGACGGCAGGAAGGGATTACCCGCGCTCGAGGGTTACTTCCTCGGCCGACAGTTCATGTACCAGCAGGTCTACCACCACAAAGCGACGCGCGGAGCGGAGTGCCTCGTACGCGCCATCTTCAAGCGCGTGGTCGAGAGGGTGCAGGACGGCCACGTCCCGCCCTTGACGCCGCGCGCGATCGTGGACGCCTCGCTCGGGCGGCAGGTCGCGCTCGGCGACTACCTCGCGATGGACGACGTCATCGTGGGCTCGTCGTTCGCGGCGTGGGAGCGCGGCTCCGACCCGTTGCTCGCGGACCTGTGCGCGCGGCTGCGCACCCGACGCCTGTTCAAGACCGTTCGCCTGCCGGACGAGCCTGCGGCGTGGCCGGAGGCCCGTGCGCGCGCCCTCGACGTCGTTCGTTCGCTCGGCCTTCGCGACGACCTGTATCTGTGGCTCGACGTGGCCACCCACGTGCCGTACCCGGAGCCCGACGGAGCGCTCGACGACGCACACGACGTCGTGCTCGTGCTCGAGCCCGGTCGTGGCGCGCGCCCGCTCGGCGACGCGTCGTTCCTGCTCGGCGAGCTCCGCAACAAGGCCCACGTGCGTCCGCGCCTGGTGTTCGCACCGGAGGCGCGCCGAGCGGTCGTATCTGCGCTAGAGGGTCTCGCGTGAGGAGAATCGTTCCTGGCGTCGCGATGGTCGCCGGCTCCGTGCTCGCGTTCGCGCCCGCGGTGGCCCTCGCGTCGCAGCCCGCGCGCGTGACGCTCGACTCGACCGCGCACCCGTACGAGCGCGTCCTCGCGATCACCAATGGCGGCGATCGACCCGTCGATGCGTACGCGGACGTCCGCGTGTTGCGCCTCGAGCTCGTCGTGCCCGAGACGCAGCCGGCATCGACCGACGTCGGTCGGCCCTCGCCTCGTCGCGTGCGACCCGTTCGGTGCGCTTCGCCCGGCGCGCCGCGCTCCCCGAGCAGCGACGACCGATGGGTCCGGCTGCTGCCGGGCGAGACCCATCGCGAGATGGTCGACCTCCGCTTCTACTGCACGGGTCGAGCGCGCGACGTGCTCGAACGGGGGGCCACCGTGCTCGCTCGTTACGGGTTCCCGCGCCTGTCCAGAGCCGCGTCGAGGGGCGGTCGTGGTGGCCTCACGCGCGCCGAAGACGGGTCCCACGTCGGTCCGCCGGTGATCGATCTGCCCGCGTCGAGCCAGGCGCCCGCACCCGCGCCGCGGGCGCCGGGCGAGGTCGTCGTCGAGATGCCGGACCTCGCGCGTGTCGGGTTCGCGGCGGCGGTGCGTCCGCGCGTGCGGGTGCTCGGCCCGCGCCGGCGCATCCTGCTGCGTCCCGACCTCTGGTCGTTCGCCGTGCGCGGCCCTCTCGGCGCCGTCGAGTGCGCCATCGCTCGCGACATCGTGTCCCCTCGACGGGAGCGCTATCGCATGACGGGCCGGCGCGGGCAGAGCGAGGCACGCTTGACGCTCCGCGAGTACTGCCCGCCACGCACCTTCGAGGTCCCCGGCATCTACGAGGTCACGCCGCGGCTCGACGCGATCTACGACGGCCACGACCGTGACACCCACGCGTGGACGGGGACCGTGCTCGGCGACGTGGTCGTGTTGCGCGTCGTCGGACGCGGCTACGTCGTCGTCCCGCCGCGCGGCGAGTCGGGCCCGCGCGCGCCGCGCCCCGCGTGGATGTCGGGATCATCGGACGGCGGCGGCCTGCGCGACGGAGCCACGCCGTGAGCGACGTCGGTCGCCCGCCGCGCACGTCGGAGCGCGCACCGCGCGTCAGCCCGCTCGTGCTGTCGTCGCTCGCGCTCGCGATCGTCGCCGTCGCCATCGCGGTCTACGCGCTGACCGAGCTCGCGGCCGTGCGCGACGAGCTCTCGGTGCTGCGCGCGGCGGTCGGATCCATCGTCCGGGAACGCACGACGACGAGCCCCGCGGCACTTCGTCCGCCGCGGCCCGAGCTCGACCCGAACGAGTGACGATGGGCGACGGCTGGCTCGAGAGCGACGGGATCTCGGCTCGCGATCTGCCGGAATGGGCTCGAAAGGACGCCGAGCCGACCGCGAGCGCTCGCATCGTCCTGAGCGAGCACGGCCTGGCGTGGATCGACGGGCGACGCGCGGTGATCGCGCCATGGTCGCAGGTGCTCGGAGTCGTCGTGCACGACCCGAGCGACTCGGCGGAGCCTCGGCCGACCGCGTACGTGCTCGTGCCGCGGCGTCCTCCTTCCGCCCCGTGGCTCGAGGTCCCCGCCGGGTACCTGCCGCGCGACGAGCGCGAGGACGTCCACGCGTTCGCAGCGCGCGTCATGGCGCGGAGCCGCCAGAACGCCTACCGCGTCGTCGCCGTGAAACGCCCGCTGCTGCCGCGCTCCGAGCTCGTGCGACGCGTCGTCGCGCACGAACCGATCCCCGGCGCGGTCGAGGTCCCGGTCGGCCGAGGTCCGACCGACGAGGGACACGCGCGGCTCGACATCGGTGCCGCCCTCGGCACGGTCGGTGGGGGCGTCGGCGGCGCGCTCGCGGGCTCCGCGTGGCTCGCGACCTCGCTCGGTCCGATGGGGATCCTCGTCGCGGCCACGGTGGGCGCGGCCGTCGTGGGTGGCGTCGTCACCTATCGCGACCGCTGGCGGCGCGGCGCGCTCGCGGGAAGGACGACGCGGCCGCGCGTGCTGGTGCTCGCGCCCGACGGCTGCGTCGTCGGCTTCCCGGACCGCGTGCGCGGGTTCTCTTGGGACGAGGTCACGCGGTTCGTGGCGGGCACCTATCAGCCGTTCGTCGACGCCGAGTCGCGACAGTGTCTCGAGGTCCGCGTCGCCGACGACGCGGTGGCCGGTCGCATCGACGCGACGTGGTTCGACGGCCCCCTCGAGCTCATCGTCGGGATCGCGGAGGCCTACCGCCGACGCGCGACCGAAGCGTGACCGATCGGTATCCTCCGGCTGTGCCCGACACGAGCCACCTGCGCTTCGGCGCCTACGAGCTCCTCGATCGTCTCGGCGAAGGCGGGATGGCGGAGGTGTGGCGCGCGCGGTCGCGCGGCGTCGCGGGCTTCGAGAAGATCGTCGTCATCAAGCGCGTCCTGCCGGCCCTCGCGCAGAACGCCGGCTTCGTCGAGCTCCTCGTACGCGAAGCGAAGATCGCCGCGAAGCTCTCGCACGCGAACATCGTGCAGATCTTCGACCTGGGCGAGGAGGCGGGGACCTATTTCATCGCGATGGAGCACGTGCACGGTCGCGACCTCGGCGCCGTCTGCTCGCGCATCGCGCACGACCCGCCCGCGATGTCGCTCTCGTTGCGACTGCACGTGATCGCCGAGGTCGCCCAAGGGCTCGATTACGCGCACCGCCGTCGGGGCGACGACGGGCGTCCGCTCAACATCGTGCACCGGGACGTGTCGCCCCAGAACGTCCTCATCTCGTACGAGGGCGAGGTGAAGCTGACCGACTTCGGCATCGCGCGCGCCGAGGCCGAGGAGCTCGGCCGCGACGAGGATGCCGGCGTGCTCCGAGGAAAGTACGCGTACATGTCGCCCGAGCAGGCGCGCGGCGAGGAGCTCGATCGACGGAGCGACGTGTTCGCGCTGGGGATCGTGCTCTTCGAGCTCCTGACCGGCACGCGTCTCTTCCGCGGCAAGACCTCGGCCGAGACGCTCTCGCTGGTTCGCGAGGCGTTCATCCCGCGGCCGTCGTCGGTCGCGACGTGGTTGCCGTCGGCGGTCGATCCCATCGTGCTGCGCGCGCTCGCCGTCGAGCGCGATCGACGCTACGCGACGGCGGGTGAGCTAGGCGCCGCGATCCACGAGCTGCTGCGCGCGAGCGCGACGCCGACGGGCGCGCCCGAGCTCGCCGCGCTGCTCCACCGCCTCTTCCCGGAGAGCGCGGACGTCCTGCCGAACAAGGTGAACGTCGACGTGCTGCTCCGCGCGCACGAGGACGCGACGGCGCGCTCGGGCGTCGGCCCGCGCGTCAGCGATCCGCACGGCCGCACGGCCGCGGGCGTGCCCCAGGGCTCTCGCCGCTTCGAGGCCGATCCGCGCGAGGTCGTCGTCGTCGCGCTGCGCTCGTCCAACCCCGAGCATCTCGCGCACCTCGATCAGATCGCGCGAGCGCGCGGCGGTGTCGTGCCGCCCGTGCCCGGGTACGTCGCGCTCTTCGGGGCGAGCCAGAGCGCGCACGAACGCGCCGCCGAGCACGCCGCGCGCACGGCCATCGAGGTGCGGCGCCGTGTCGCCCTCGACATCGTCGAAGGGCTCGACCTCCCGCCTGCGATCGCCCTCGGAACGACCACGCTCGCGATCGGGCCCGCACCTCCTGCGGTCGTCGCGCAGGCGAAGCTCGACGCCATCGACGCGTTGCTCGCGAGCGCGATCGAAGGGGACGTCGTCGTCGCGCCCGACCTCGCGCCCCGCCTCGAGCCGCTGCTCCGCCTGCGCCCGCTCAGCGACACCTGCGTCGTGCTCGAAGGGTACCGAT
Source organism: Deltaproteobacteria bacterium (assembly GCA_020854145.1). Taxonomy (GTDB): domain Bacteria; phylum Myxococcota_A; class Polyangia; order Polyangiales; family JADZFZ01; genus JADZFZ01. The sequence goes on from JADZFZ010000053.1 coordinate 11,364, forward strand.
CGCGACGCGAGCGCGACGCGATGGCCATCCGCCGATCGAGCGCGCTCTGCGGACGGCGCGACGCGCTCCGCACGATGGCGAGCGTGCTGACGTCGGTGAGCGACGGTCGCGCGATGGCGATCACGCTCTCGGGCGAGGCGGGCATCGGCAAGACGCGCCTGCTCGCGGAGCTCCGCACGCTCGCGAGCGCCATCGACGCGCAGTGGATCGGGACGCGCGGCGACGAGTCGCGGTCGGACGACGCGTACCACGCGCTGTCGGAGCTGTTCCTCGACGTCTGCGGGATCGAGGAGTTCGATCCGCCCGCGACGCGTTTCACCGCCGTCGAGCGCCTGTGCGTGCTCGGTCTGAGCACGTCGGAGGTCCGTGCCGTGGGACGGTTGGTCGGGCTCAGCTACCCGACGCGCGACGAGGACCGACGTCGCGTCCGGCCGCGCGCGCTGGTGATGCTGGGCGTGCTCAGGAAGATCACGCGTGCGCTCGCGGTCGATCGGCCGCTCGTGCTCGCGATCGAGGATCTGCAGTGGCTCGATCCGGCGACGCGCGAGATCCTCCCGCTGCTGTCCGAGTCCCTCGAGCGCTCGCGCGTCCTTCTCGTTCTCTCCGGGCGCAGCGAAGCGCCGTTCCCGTCTTTGCCCCTGCCGGGTGAGCGCATCGTGCTCGAGGGTCTCGCCGTGGGCGACGCGCAGCGCCTGCTCGCATCGGTCCTCGGTGCGCGATCGGTGGATCCCGAGCTGGCGTCGCGCGCGTGCTCGCGGGCGGCGGGCAACCCGCGTCTCGTCGAGGAGATCGCGACGATGCTCGCGGCGCGCGGCTCGGTGCGGCTCGCCGGCGGCGTGGCGTCGCTGGCGCCCGGCGCGACGATCGAGGTGCCCGACTCGCTTCGCGTGCTCGCCGGCGCGCAGCTCGCGGGCTTGCCTCCCGACGAGCGGCGCGTGCTCCGCGTCGTGTGTGCGCTCGACCGTCCCGCGAACGCGCAGTTCGTCGCGGTGATCGAGGGCCTGCCCGTAGAGCGCGTGACGACGGCCTTCGCGCGCCTCGTGCGGGCGCGTCTGCTCGTCTCGGCGGCCAGCCCGCTCGACTCGCGCATCTCTTTCGTGCCCGGCGATCCGATCCCGCGCCCCACGCACACCTCGGTTGCGCTCGCCGCGCCGACCGTCGGCCGATGGGGCGGCAGCGGCGACACGAGCGCACCGGAAGAGGTGGAGCCCCCGAGCGACCTGGCGCGCGACGCGGTCAACGCCGCCACGAGCGAAGCCGAGCTCGCGCGCACGCACGAGCGCATCGTCGCGTTCCTCGAAGCAGCGCCCGACGACGTCGTCCCCCATCGCGCCGAGCGACTGGCGTTCCATGCGGCGCGCTGCCCGGATCCAGTCCGCGCGGCTCGGCATCTGGCGAGCGCCGCCGTCGCAGCCCGCGCGCGGGGTGAGCTCGCCTGCGCGGCCGAGCACCAGCTCGCCGCCGCCACGAAGCTGTCCGAAGCACCCGAGCGTGCCCCCGCGGACGTGATCGACCTGGCGCTCGCGGCGGGAGCGGACGCGCTCGCATCGGGCTCGGCCGAAGTCGCGAACCGTGCGTTCGCGTTGGCCCGTGCGCTCGCCGATCCCGTTCTGGAGAGCACGGCGTGGATCGACATCGGCCTCGCGCGGTGTGCTCGACGCGACGGTCTGCTCGAAGACGCAGAGTCGCACCTCGTCCGCGCGATCGACCGCACGAGCGCGACCGTCGCCGCGCGCACCGAAGCGTTGCGGTGGCTCGGCGCGGTCCGCCGCGAGCGCGGCGACGTGACCGAAGCGATCTCGGCGCTCGAGCGCGCCCTCGCGCACGTCGGCCCCGAGCCGAGCGAGGCGCGGGCCGAGGTGCTCGCCTCGCTCGCCGTGTGCCTCGCGTGGCGACGCCGAGGAAGCGAGGCCGCGCGTGCCGCCGCGGAGGCCCAGCGCATCGCGGCCGCCGTCGGCTCCACGCTTCTGGAGGCCGAGGTCCTGGCTGCGACCGCGGAGGCCGCGGAGGCATCCAACGACGACGTCTCGGCGGGCGAGCTCTTCGTCGCCGCGGCGGAGCTGGCGCGTCGTGGGGGCTCCGCGGAGCGCGCCGTGTCGCTGGGCTTTCGCGCCGCGTGCGCGTGGACGTTCGCGGGCGACGGGGAACGCGCCGCATCGCTCGTGGCCGACGTGCTCGCCTCCGCGCGCGCGCTCGGCCTGCGCGCCGACGAGGCGCTCGCGCTCGCGCTGTCGTCCTATCTGGATGCGCGCGCGGCCGACGCCGCATCCGCCGCCGATGCGGTGCGCGCCCGGCTGGTCGGCCCATCCACGGGGCCCGGAGATCGCCGCGCACGTGCGGTCCTCCACGGCCTGCTCGCGAACCTCGAGCGCGCCGCAGGCCGCACCGACGCGGCCGCCGCCGCGATGACGACCGCCATGGAGATCGCGCAGTCCGCAGGCGATGCTGCCTTGGCGCTCCGCCTCGAAGCGTCACGCTGACCGACGAGACGCCTCCGCGAGGGCGACGCGGTCGCCTGCGAGGAGCGGCGAGCGCGCCGAACGGGTTCACGTCCGGCGGAAGGCCGCGGCGTGACCGTGAGCGACGGCGGCCGCGAGCAGCCCCGGCGTCATCCCGGGGATCGATGCTGCGCGGCGGTGCTCCTCCGGCGAGTCGACGGCGGAGAAGAACGTGTTGTCGGTGTTCACGCAGGCGCGGACGCCGAGCTCGAGCCACCGCGGCAACGGGTGCGCCTGCAGCGACGGGATGACCGACGTGTGCACGTTGCTCGTGGGACACGCCTCGAGGGTCACGCCGCGCTCGAGCACGAGGTCGAGCACGCTCGGATCGTCGAGCAGCGTCGTGCCGTGCCCGATCCGCTGCGCGTCGAAGAGCTCTCGCGC
>JADZFZ010000054.1 GCA_020854145.1 Deltaproteobacteria bacterium
ACCGTCTACCTCGCGCGAGATCCGGAGGGCGCACGCATCGCGCTCAAGTGCATCCATCCGCAGATGGCCGAGCGCGAGGATCTCGTCGCGATGTTCGTGGACGAGGCGCGCATCGCGTCGCGCATCGCGCACCCGAACGTCTGTCGCGTGCTCGACTTCGGCACGGCCGACGGCCGGCCCTTCATCGCGATGGAGTACCTGGAGGGCGCGACCGTCTCGGCGATCTTGCGCGCGATCGCGCGCAGCACGGAGACGCGGGCGACCCAGCTGCCGGCCCACGCGGCGCGCATCGTCTCGGACGCGTGCCGCGGTCTGCACGCGGCCCACGAGCTGTGCGACGAGCAGGGCGAGTCGCTCCACGTCGTGCACCGCGACGTCACGATCCGCAACGTGCTCGTCGGCTACGACGGCCGCGTGTCGGTGCTCGACTTCGGGATCGCGCGCGCGGCGGACCAGATCCACGAGACGCGCACCGGCGTCGTCAAAGGCACGCTGACGTACATGTCGCCGGAGCAGATCCGTCGCAAGGCGATCGATCGGCGCAGCGACGTCTGGTCGGTGGGCATCGTGCTCTGGGAGATGCTGACGGGTCGATCGCTCTTCCGACGGCGGACGGATCTCGACGCGCTCGTCGCGATCGAGCGAGGGCAGATCCCGAAGCCGTCGCAGATCGCCGCCCAGGTGCCGCCCGAGCTCGACGACATCGCGCTGCGAGCGCTCGAGCGCGATCGGGATGCACGCTGGGCGACGGCCGCAGAGCTGGCCGACGCGCTCGACCACGTGCTCGCCGGCTTGCCCGACGCGCCCGACGAGCGTGCGCTCGGTGCGTGGGCGCGCGCGCTGGTGCCGCCGCCGCGCGTCTCGTCGGCAGCCGTGCCCGTGCCCCGATCGAGCGACGCGCGGCGCGCGGATCCGAGCGCCGAGACGAACGTCGGCACGGGCGAGTCGGATCCCGGTTCCGACCCGGCGGTCATGTTGCCTGCGTGGGATCCTGCGACGCTGTTCGGCGACGGGACCGAAGCAGCCGTACCGCGCAAGAGACGTGCGGAGCGCGACGGGCGCGGACGCGATGGGGCGTTGTCGCAGGCCTCGACGCGACTGCTCGGGGACGGAGACGCGCTGGGCCTCGCCGACGCAGCCCCGCCGTCGGTCGAGCCAGTCGACACGAGCACGGCGACGCCATCGCCGCCGGATCGCGCAGTTACGCGAACACCCATGGCGACACGGGGATCCCTGATTGCGGTCGCCATCGTCGCGGGTGTGACCGCGTTGGCCGCGATCGGGTTCGCGACGTCGTGGGCGCTCCGCGACGACGAGCCCCAGAGGACCTCGACGACGCTCGCCGCGTTGCGTGCGGAGCCCATCGAGACCGTCGGTCGGGCGCCGGTCGGCGCGAACGTGCCGACGCCGACGAGCACGGCGATCGGGACGACGGCGTCGAGCTCGCCGCTCGCCGCGACACCCACGACCGCGACCGAGCCCACTCCCGCGACCCCGGCGGCGACGGCGACCGCGTCCACGATCACGTCCGCGTCCACGTCCACGTCCGCGTCCGCGACCACGTCCGCGACCACGCCCACGCAGACATCCGCGCCGACGCCCGTCTCGGCGACGGCCCCGGGCGATTCGCGCGACGACCGCGTCGGGCTCGGGACGTTGCGCGTCGTCTACGTCGGCGGATGGGCGACGGTGAGCGTCGATGGTCGCACCCTCGGGAGCAGCCCCGTGCAGGTCCGCCTCCCGGCGGGGCGGCACTCGGTGGCGCTCTTGCCGATGGGGCGACCGCCGGCCGTCCGGCGCAGCGTCATGTTGCGGCAGGGAAGCACGATGACGGTACGCGTGGTGCGCGAGACGGCGCCAGACTGACCGGCCTGCGCACGGCCCATCACGCGGTTCGGTCCGCTGCGCGCCCGGCGATCGCGCGACGCAGCCGTCGGAGCCAGCGGGGGCGCTTTCGCGCGCGCGCATGCAGGATCGTCGGACGCGTGCGCTCGTGCTCGAGCTCTTCGATGGTCGCCGCGAGCACCACCCCGAAGAGCACGATGTTCCACACGAGGAACACCCAGATCATGAAGACGGGCAGGAACACGACGGTGCCCCACACCGCGTCGAGACGCTCGACGAGCCGTCCGGCCCACCAGCCGAAGAGGACCTTCAGCGCTTCGAAGAGGAGGCCGCTGGTGACCGCTCCCGCGATCGCGGCCCGCCATCGCACGCGCACGCCCGGGAGCAGCGCGATGGCGAGACACAACGCGCCGACGTTGAACGCGAACGGACCGACGAACCGATCGATCGTCGGCACGTAGAGGTACCGTCGCGCATAGAAGAGCGAGAGCACGAGCACGGCGGGCACGGCGGTGACGAGCAGCACGTGCACGCCGAGACGGCGCGCGAACGACGCGGGTGGCGGCGCGTGGAACAGGTCGCGGTAGACGCCCTCGAGGTTACGCACGAGCGCGGTCATGACGGGTAGGAGCGACACCGTTCCGACGACGCCGAGCGTCGTGAAGTCGGCCGAGTGGATGAGCGACTGGCCGCGCAACACCACTTCGCGCGCGGACTCTGGAAGGAAGATGCTCGCGAGGTACGCGAGCACCTCCGTGTCTGCGGAGAAGCTCCCGAAGCGTCGCAACAAGGTGAAGACGACGACACCGATCGGCAGGATCGAGAGCAGCGTCTGGAACGAGAGCGACGCGGCTTGTCGCGGCGCGCGGTCGCGGTTCATGCGCTCGAGCACGCGTCGCCCGAGACGAAGCGCGTAGACGAGGGCCCGCTCGCGACGTCCGAGGTCGGGCGCGCGCGGGAAGCCCGGCTCGCGCGCGAGCGCTTTGACCCGCGGCAGACGCAGACGGGAGCGGCGTTCGGGGGCTGCTTCTTCGGGGCCGTTCGACATGGCAGTCGGCCCGCGTGACGCAGGCCTACTTGATCATCTTCGAGAGCGCCTTGAAGGTCTCACCTTCCGCGGCGCCGAGCAGGTCGAAGATCACGGTCTCGGTCGAGGTGACGATGGCGCCCGTCTTGTCGAGCAGCTCGGCCGCGATGCGGACGTTCGACTCCGCACGCGAGACCACCGCGTCGAGCGGGACGTGCACCGCGAGCCCCTGCACGCCTAGACCGCGCACCGTCTGATAGACGCAGACGTGCGCCTCCATGCCGACCACGATGACCTGTGAGGCGCCGAACGAGTCGAAGGTCCGGAGGAAGGACGGGACGCTGCACGCGTCGAAGTAGACCTTCTCGATGACGGGCGGCTTCGTCTCGAACTTCGCGAGGGCGTCCTGGATGGGCGCGATCGTGTGCCCGAGCCCCTTCGGGTACTGCTCGGTCAGGATCACCGAGAAGCGCATGCGTCGGGCCGCTTCGAGGAGAACGAGGACGTTCTTCGTCGCGCGCTCGAGCGCCTCGGCCGGCATCGCCTTCGCCAGCTTCTCCTGGAAGTCCACCACGACCAGCGCGGCGCGCTCGTGCCGGAGCCACAGCTTGCTCATGGCCGCGTACGATACCAGGCGTCGCGGCGAGCGCGAAAAACCGCGCTAGCGCCCCTCG
>JADZFZ010000055.1 GCA_020854145.1 Deltaproteobacteria bacterium
ACGAGCACGACCGCGACGGCCACGGCCAACGCCATCATCGCGTCCCCCGTCCGCGTCCGGGCGTGGTCGCCAGCGCGCGCAGCACCGAGTCGCGCCAGCCGCCGAGGACCGCGACCATCGCGAAAAGCACCGCGGCCAGGATGCCGCCCAGGATGCTCAGACCGAGGAGCGCGTCTTCGATGCGACGTGCCCGATGCACCGACAACCCTCCGACCGACAGCACCGCACCGAAGGGACCGTCACAGAGCCTCAGGTGTCCCGCCGCGTCGGCGCACGCGGCGAGCTCCACGTACGCTCCGCGCGACAGGTGGCTCTCGACGTAGTGGTGCCGATCGCCGGCGCAGTGTCCGAGCCAAGGGGGAAACGCCTCCGTGCGATCGGTCTCGGCGCCCGACGCCAGATCGATGACCGTCGGCACGTCGGAGTAGTCGTAGCTCCACGCGCGATCGTCGGACGTGACCGCCAGCTGCGGCCCACCGAGACGCTCGAGCATCGCGAGGCGCGCGGACGCGCCGCCGTCCCGCAGCCAGAGCTCCGACTGCTCGAGGCCCGAGCAGACGGTCCTCTTGTTGCCCTTGTGCCGGTACTCGACCAACCACCAGAACGCAGCGGCCGGATGGCCGAGGGGCGTCCGCCGCGCGTCCGGTCCGACGACGACGCCGCGGTAGACGGCCTTGCTGCGTGCGGGCGCCGAGAGCCGTGCAACCGGGATCCCATCGAGCCACCGCAACATCGCGAGGTCGTCGGTGATCGAGTAGTAGCCGAGGCCCGCGGCCGCGACGACGAGCACCATCGCGGCTGCGGGCACCCACCGGACGGGGCTCGTCGGGAAAGACGTCATGCCTGGCCACGACGATCCGCCGGAGCGGCGCCTCTCGTCGAGCACGTTGTCGCCCACGGCAATCGGCGGCACGACGGGAGGCGCGCGAGCTCACGGCCGGTCCTGCTCGCCACGGCGGCGTCGCTTTCACTCCAGCGTGATGGCCAGGTACCGGCCGCCGGGGACGGGGGAGACCGCGATCGGCCTGCCCGCGCCGGGGATCTCGGGCAGAGAGAGGCTGGTTCCGCCGAGCAACATGCTGGCAGCTTCTCCGACACGCGTGGAGACGACCGTCTCGAGCACGTCGTCGGGCACGTCGCCTGCCGGCTCGGCCACGACGTGAACCTGCGAGCTCAGCTCGACCACGGTCGGGCGCAAGCCGCCCCCTTCGGGCACCAGATCGAGCAGGGCGTGAATCACCGTCCCGACGCGATAGAGGACCTCTTCGCCGACCTTCATCTCGATCATCAGATCCCCGATGTCGAGCGCGAGATCTCCGGTGTCCGTCGAGGACGCCTGCACGTACGGCGGTAGCTCCGCGGCGATCGCGACCGTCACCATGGTGCCCTCGGGGAATCGCGTCCGCAGCGATCGATTCAAGAGCGCAAGTGTCGAGATGGGCAGCTCCATCAATGCCCCATTGGACAATCCGCCTGCGCGCCACGACGAGAACAGCAGCTGGCTGACCAGATTCGCATCCAGCCACAACGTGTTTGCCGACGCGGGCGGCAACGTGCCTTCGACCTGCGGCGCGCCCGGCGCCGTGATCGTGCCGGATCCCGACGCGGTCGCCCCGATCGTCGCGCGCAGCGACTCTCCTTCGGTGCGCAGATCGGTCAGGCACAATCCGAGCTGAACGTCGCGTCCGAGCATGTTCATCGTGCTCGTCCGATCGAAGACGCGAATCGTGCTCACCCGCTCGCCGAGCAACGAATCCGCCTGAGACGCGAACTGAGCGCGGAACTCCTCTTGTGTCGAGCCCTCGCGCATCGACGCTGCCAGGCTGACCAGGAAGCCGGTCAACAATCCCGTGCCGCGTACGTCCACGTCGAACCCGGGCAGCTCGACGTACGGCGAGGTGTGGTCGAATCCCGGCACACATCCGTCGGACGCTTTCGGCGTCAGGCGCGTGTAGATGTCCACGTGCGTGATGATCTCGCCTTCGATCGGAGCGCTCGACAAGAGCAGCGAGCACTCGCCGGTGAATGCCACGTAGAGATTCGGGATCATCACGCGCAGCCAGAGGTCGTGGCGACCGTCCTGGAACAGCTCGAGCTGCGGCGAATCGTGGCTCGCGAACGCCGGCCACGTGACGCAGCCCATGCTCGACGACAACGTGCCTCGCGCCATGATCTCGCTCGCGACGTCGATGGCCGCGACCTCGCCCGCGAGCGGTGCCGCCATCGATTCGAGCATCGCGTCGGTCAGCGTGAGGGCGGCGGCGTCGCGATTGATGGCGCCTTCGGGCAGGAACCTCGCCGCGAGGAGAGACCGATGGGCCTTGCGGCGATGCTCGGGCGCGGCGCGATCGAATGCATCGACCGTGACCAGCGACAATCCGCGCGCGACCGCGACGTCCGCGCGGAAGCTGCCGTCCGGCATCGTCGAGGCCGCGGTGCCCCCGACCTCCACGCGATCGAGGCCGAGCGAGGCGATTGCCCGACCCTGAATCGGCCACGAAGGCGGATTGCCTTCCACGAACCGATTCGTCGCCGACATATCGACGTCGAGGCTCCACGGCTCCGGCAGATCGGGCTCTGGTCCCGGATCGTCGGGATCCCCTCCAGGTCGCGCCGGCGTGCCCGGAGGAAGTGCGGAGGGCGGCGGCGCAGCGGGCCCGTTCGGCCCTGCATCCACCGCCTCGTGCATCTCGGGGCCCGCGGTCTTGCCTGCACCACAGCCGAGAATCCCCCCAAAAACCGAGCCGACGCACAGCCCCATGGCCCAGCGCATCGTGCGATTCCTTCTGGTCCCCGATTCCCCTTCCTGCCGCGCGTATCCGCGGATTGCTCGCGGGCGGGACCCTAGTCGGCACCCCTCCAGCGGTCAACCACAAACACGGAGTGACGAGCCAAGCTCAATGCCTCCGCACTCGGACCGATCCCTCGACGGCCTCGCGCTGTGGTATTCCGTCCGGGTGTCCCGACCGTCGGCGGCCAACGCGATTCGCGAGACGCTCGACACCCTGTTGGGGCCCGAGGTCCGCGTTCGCGTCGTGCTGCGGGCGCTGACGTTCGCAGGCACCGACGCGATTCCGGCAGGCGGCCCCGCGCTCGTCGCGTTCGTGTCGCGGGCGCTCGCATTCGCGCTCGAAGAGGTCGTGGACCGCGAGACGGCGCGCCAGACGGTCGAGCGGCTCTGGGAGATGGTGCGCGAGCAAGACGAGCAGCCCGAGTCGGCTCCGCCGGAGACGCCCCGGCCGGCGCCGGGACCGGAGTGGTCGGATCTGCCGACCCACAACCCGCGCGCCCGGGCGACCACACAATCGGTGCCGCGCCGGCGCTGGCCGATCGTCTTCCTCGTCACGCGCGACCGCGATCGGCTGACGCGATTCAAGGTCGCATTGTCCGGCCGTGCGCAGGTCGAGGCCGCTGCCGACCTGTTCGAGCTCGTCGAGGGCCTCGACAACACCGCGGGCCTGCACCCGATCCTCGTCGTCGATTGCGTCTCGCTCGGGATCCCCGTCGATCAGCTCCAGCCCATGCTGCCCAACCTGACCGACAACGTGACCCTGGTGATCTGGGGAGTCCCGCGCGGGCCCCAGGTGCAGCAGCACCTCGTGGACACGTTCGGTCAGGCCACGATCGGCTGCGACTCCGAGGCCACCCCCGAAGACGTCGCCATGCTGCTCATGCCGTTCGTCGGCTGACGTTCACCACACACCGGTGCCCCGAGGCAGCCTCCGCGTCTCTCAGATCACGGCAATCCTCCGCTTCGAAGAACCGCGGATCGCCGAGATCGGTATCGAACCGTCGAACGTCGCGAGCATGCCGTCGTGGGCGACGGCGAGCGCTACGAGGTAGAGATCGGTCACCTGCCGCGGTCCCAGAACGCGACCGTGGTCCACGATGCTCGCATCGAGCAGGCTGACGTCGTCGAACCAGAACTCGTGCTTCGGGTGACGCGCCGCACGCGCCAGGCGCTCGATCACGGCCGACGTGGACAAGGCGTTCGGATACGCGGGCTGCGACATGATGCGGACACATCCGTTCTGCGTGATGGGACAAGACGCCCAACCACCAGTGGCATGCCTCTTCAGCCAATCGCGCGCAGGAACGTGGGCGACGTGGTCCATGTCGAGCAGAGCGATGAGCACGTTGACGTCGAGCAGTGCGCGCATCAGCCACCGTCTTCGTCGCGGAGCGCATCGATGACCTCGTTGGTGACGACCCCGCCGCGACTCGGAAACGGGCGGAAACCGAGCGTCTCGGAAGGCTCGTTCGCGCCTCGCGCCTGCTTCGTCTGTGTGAGCGCTCGCCGGGCCAGCTCCGAGATCACTTGACCGGCGGTCTTGCGCTCGCGGCGCGCCAGCTCCTTGGCGGCGCGAAGGACGTCGTCTCCGATGTCGAGCGTGGTTCGCATGCATCTGATGCTAGTGCATCAGCTCGTGGTGAGCACGGTGCCCCGCGCTTGCACCGCGGAGTGCCGCGCGGAGCGACGCCGGGTCCGTTCGTCGGCCGTCGCTCACGGCTTCGCCCATCCACGCAGACGAGAGGCCGCAGCGGCGCGGAAGGTCGACTCGAGCTCGGCCTCGCCCACGGCGGTGCCGGCGGCGAGCTCCACGTCGATGCGCGACATCGAGCAGGAGTCGATGGTCGTCCACGACAGACAGCCGCCGTCCTCGAGGCGCAGCGTGTGGCTGGACGCCAGCGCATCGCCGATCAGGGCGCCATACCAGTAGTTGTGCACCACGAGCACGGCCCCTCGCTCGCTGCGGCGGGCTGCGTCTCCCGAGGTGGCTCCGTTCCACTCTCCGGGCAGAAAACGCGTGCGCCGGACCCAGGGTCCGAGCGGCGCGTGCCCGAGGAGTCGCAGCACCTCTTCCGCCAGCGCCACCGACTCGCTCGACGCGAGCCCCACCCAATCGCCCTCCACGTGGAGGGTTCTCACCGCGCTCGACGGCACCGCGACCGCGGCCAGCTCTTCGAACGTCGTCGGTCGGTCCTCGCCCATGCGCGGAGTCTCTCATCGGCGCGCGTTGCGGCGCGGTGGCGGACCCTCGATCGACGCAGTCGCTTGCGCGTCAGCGCCGGCTGACGATCTCGGTCCCGATCCCGCGGTCCGTGAAGATCTCGAGCAGGCACGCGTGCCGTGCGCGCCCGTCGATGACGTGGACCTTGCGGACGCCTCCGGCGAGCGCGTCGAGCGCGCACTCGACCTTCGGCAACATCCCACCGCGGAGCACGCCGTCGCGGATCATCGGTTCCACGTCGGGCGCCGCGATGCTCGACAGGAGCTTCCCTTCTCCGTCGAGGATGCCTTCGACATCCGTCATCAGGATGAGCTTCTCGGCACCGAGCGCCTCGGCGATCTTGCCGGCGAACGTGTCGGCGTTGACGTTGAGCGCGCGGCCTTCGTCGTCCACACCCACGGGCGCGATCACCGGGATGAACGCTCCGTCGATCAGGCGATGGACGATGTCGGGGTTGACGGTGCGAATGGTGCCCACCCGGCCCGGATCGACCGGAGCTCCGGAGGCGCCGCCGACCTCCGGCGCGATCGACGCGAGCTTGTCGCACAGGACGAACTGATCGTCTTTGCCCGAGAGCCCGACCGCGCGGCCGCCGTGCCTGCAGACGA
>JADZFZ010000056.1 GCA_020854145.1 Deltaproteobacteria bacterium
CTTCTTCACCATCGACGCCGCGACCCTCGACGCGATCGAGGTCCTGCGCGGAAGCGCGTCGGTCTTCTACGGGTCCGACGCGCTCGGTGGCGTGCTGCTCGCCTATCCCGTCGAGGCGCGCCGCGATCCGCGTCAGCGCGGCGTGCGCCTGTCGCCGCGCGGCCGCATGCAGCTCTCGACCGCGGACCACGGGGGTGGCTTCCGCCTCCAGGTCGAAGGCCAGATCGGCCCGCGGCTGACGGCCATCGCGGGCGCGGGATATCGCCGCTTCGGTCGCCTCGAAGCGAGCGGGCTCGTGCGCGGCGTCGAGGGCGAGGCCGCGCTCGTGCCGACGTTGATCGCGGACGACGGTGAGCTCGTCACGCTGGGCACCGGCTTCGGCGAGCTCACCTTCGATGGACGCGTGAGCTACCGGCTCGGTCGCCGGCTGGTGCTCACGACGTCGGTCTACGGGTACAGGCAGTTCGACGCGCCGCGCACCGATCAGTGCCCCGCACCCTTCGCAGCCCTCGACGAGTGCCTGACGTACGACGAGCAGTTCCGCACGATCGCGTCGGTCGCTCTGCGCGGGCGCGTCGGCCTCTTGCACGACGTGCACGTCGCGCTGAGCTACCAGCAGCAGCACGAGCGACGCACGCGCACGCAACCGAGCCTGTTCGCCGACACGATCGGCGTGGACGACGTCGCGACCCTCGGCGCGACGGCACGCGCATCGAGCCCGTCGCTGCGCGTCGCCCCGGATGCTCTGGCCCGTGCGACGTTGGGCGCCGACGTCTATCGCGACGAGGTCGCGAGCCGCGCGACGCTCGTCTTCACCGACCTCGACATCGAGCGACCGCGGTCGCGCGGTCAGTACCTCGACGGCTCCGACTACACGAGCCTCGGCGCGTTCGGCCAGGTCGAGCTGCGCATCGCCGATCGCCTGACCGTTCGCGGCGGAGGACGTGGGGGTGTCGCCATCGCGAGCGCGCCCGGCGACGCGGAGTCGGGCACCCGCGCGGTCGACTCCACCTACGGCGCGTTCGTGTCGCGCGTCGGCGCGGAGCTCGTGCTCGTGGGCCCGACGGAGGTCGGCGCGCTGCCGCTCGTCTCGCTCCTCGCGAACGCGGACGAGGGTTTTCGGGCGCCGAACCTGGACGACCTGACGTCGAGGCAGCAGACGGGCCCGGGGTTCCAGTTCGAGAACGCGGACCTGCGTCCCGAGCGCTCGCGCACCCTCGAAGCGGGCGTTCGCCTGACGCACGACGTGCTGACGGCCGAGGCCTGGGTGTTCCACACGTGGATCCGCGACACCATGGTGCGCGAGCTGCGTGGCGCCGACGCGTGCCCACCCGAGACGCCGCAGTGCAACGCCTCGTGGTCGCGCATCCAGCTGGTCAACGCGGCCGGAGAAGCACGCCTCCACGGCGCCGAGGGAACCCTGCGGCTGCGCCTGCCGCTCGGGATCGCGGCGCGCGCCGCCCTCAGCTACGCGTGGGGCGACGTGCCCGACGCCGTGCTCGGCGAGCGTGTTCCGCTCTCGCGCGTGCCACCGCTCCACGGCAACGTCGAGCTGCGTTGGGCTCCGCCTGGGCTGCGCGAGCGGCTCTACCTCGGGGCCGCCATGCGCTGGGCGCTCGAGCAGACGCGCCTCGCGCCCGCCGATGCGTCGGATGGTCGGATCCCTCCCGGCGGCACACCCGGCTACACGGTGCTCGACCTGCGCGCGGGCGCGCGGCTGGACCGGTTCCTCGTGCTCAACGTGGTCGTCGAGAACGTCTTCGACACCGCGTATCGCGTGCACGGATCGAGCGTCAACGGCCCGGCTCGAGGCCTCGTCGTCGCGCTCGAGGGTGGTCTGTAGCGCCATCGACGCCCGCACCTTCGCGACGGGCCGCCGGCGGGAGCCCCGTCGGCGCATCGGGCGATCGCCGGATGGTGCGCGGATCGCGGGCCGCAGAAGATCGAGCCCATGACGCGCTTCCCCACCTGTGCGCCCCTTGCGCTGCTCGTGACGATCGGGCTCGTCGCATGCGGCGACGACGACGGCCCGTCGATGACCGTGGACGCCGGCCGCGACGCTGGTCCCGACACGAGCCCGCCCGACGAGGACATGGGCCCCGACAGGGACATGGGCCCCGACAGGGACATGGGCCCCGACGCCGGCCCACCGCCCGTCGTCTGCGAGCCCGCCGAGACCGACTTCGATCTCGACGCCACGGCGGACGACGGATGGCCCGCGTGCAGCGCGGACGACGGCGCGTTCGACCTCTTCGGGATGAGCGTGAGCACCTTCGCGCGCGTCAACGCGTTCGACGAGATCGCGGCGCTCCTGTGGCGTCGCGACGCTCCTCCGTCCCCGGAGGACTTCCTCTCCGCGCGCGAGATCTACTCGCTCGATCAGGGCCTGGGCTCGCGCGTCGGGCGTCGGTTCGACGCGCACCTGCCCGAGTGCTCCATCGCCGAGCCCGCCATGACCAACGAGTGCCAGCGACCGGGGGCCTCCGAGACGTGCGCCGATCGGTGCATCGGGCCCGCGCTCCTCGAGCCCGCGGTCCTCGCCGCGTTCCAGGCCGGCGCGATGGGGCTGGAGCCGATGCTCAACGCGGCGCGCATCGAGGCCGCGCTCCTCTGGTTCTTCTACGTCTCCGCGTACAAAGAGCCCAACACGTGTGCGGACGTCATCGCCGACTGCGACTCGGGCGTCGCGTACTACCGGGGCGACAGCGGCTTGTCGGCCGACGGGCTCAGCCTCGCGCGGACCACGGATCCCGCGATGACCGACGGCTTCGCCCGCTACGTCCTCGAGGCCGACGAGGACGCCGACGCTGCGCTGATGGAGTCCTTCCTGGCCGTCCGCTGCTGGCGCGAGATGGACAACCCCGCCGGAGTCGCGATGAACGACGCGCTCCACCAGCAGGCGCTCGGTCAGCTCGATCGGGCGCTCGACCACGCGCTCGCCCGCGTGCTCATCCGTCGGACCGAAACCTTCGCTGCCGCCACCGGCATCTTCCGCGAAGCCCACTGGGAGCTCCTTCGCAACCTCGGTCCCGCGATCGACCGCGCCGCCACCGCACGCGATCCCGCCCTCGCCGCCACCCTGCGCACCGAGCTCGCCAAGACCGACCCCTCCACCGTCGATCCCGACGCCCTCACCACCACCCTCGAATCCCTCTTCCCCTGCCCCTGACCGGGGACAGGATCGACCCGTACAACCCCGCGAGATCACAGCGTCTCTGGACGAGCAGTTCCAATCCGCGTTTTGTGCCTCGTTTCTGGCGGTTTCCGCGCATCATCGGCGGCCGATGTCGGACTCGCCCGTCCCTGCCGATCTCGTCCCCGCCATCGCGCGCGATCTCTCGCTGGCGCCTCATCGCGTCGCGGCGGCGGTCTCGCTCTTCGCCGGCGGCAACACGGTCCCGTTCGTCGCGCGCTACCGCAAGGAGGCGACCGGCGGGCTCGACGAGGTCGCCCTCCGCGCCATCGAGGAACGGCTCGCATACCGGACCGAGCTCGAGAAGCGTCGCGCCACCGTGCTCGCATCCATCGCGGAGCAGGGCAAGCTCGATCCCGCGCTCGAAGCGCGCATCCGCGCGTGCGACGACCGCACCGCGCTCGAGGATCTCTACCTCCCGTTCAAGCCGAAGCGGCGCACGCGCGCCTCGATCGCCCGCGAGCGCGGATTGCTACCGCTCGCCGAGCGCATCC
>JADZFZ010000057.1 GCA_020854145.1 Deltaproteobacteria bacterium
AAGGCGCTCATCGCGGTGTCGCCACGATCACGCGAAAGGTGTCCTCTCCGCCGGTCGCCACGGCCGCCGTCGTGATGGCGGCGCCGGCGACGACGACGCCCACCGCGCCCCAGAACCACCAGCGCTCGAAGACCGACGTGCTCTCGACGGCTCGTCTGCGGGTCGGGCGTCGCGTGGGCCGGCGATCCGCGCGCACCGTCGTCGGTCGCTCGCCGAGCAGACGTCCGACGCCGCGATCGATCGCGTCCGCGTCGCGCGCGTCGACCTGCAAGCGCTCGCGGAGCTCTCCACGCGCATCGCGCAGCGCGAGCACCGCGACGTCGCCTCCCGCCTCCGAGCCCACCTCGATCACGCGGGCAGCCCCGAGCGCGGCGAGCAACGGCTCCGCGGTCGGCCCGGCCGCCGGCGCCAGCCAACCCTCGTCGCGCGCCCGCGCGAAGGACTCGATGCGTGCGCGCCCGTCGAGCGGCGCGGTCGCCACCTCGACGCGACCCCGTGCGGGCACGATGCGCGCAGCGCTCGCGTGCCCGGGCACGTGCACGACGACGAGGTGCAGACCCGCACCGGCCTGGGCCGACGTGGGCGCGCGCGCGTCGAGGCCCCGACCATCGAGCTCGATCCGGGCGAGCTCCGGGCGCGAGACGATCTCGATGGACCCCGCGATCGTCGCGAGCTCCGACTGCGAGGGCACGAGCGCCATGACGTCGGGCGAGAGCACACGCGGATCGGGCGTCGCCCCGAGGCGGATCGCGAGCGCGAAGTACGAACGGGCCTCGTCGCCGCGTCGCAGCTTCGCGAGGCACGCGGCTTTCCACAGCGCGATCCGCGCCAGCGTGCTCACGCCGTCGGATGCCGCGACGATCGCATCGATCTCGCGCTCGAGACCGTCGAGGATGCCGAGCGACGCCTCGAGCTCGGCCCCGCCGTAACGCGACTGGGCCTCCGCGAGCGCGGCGCGGACGCGTTCGGGAACGTCCGCGCGCGCAGGCGCAGCGCCGAGATCCGCGAGCGTCCGCACCCCGATCGATCGACGCGTGAGCGCCGTGCGAACCGTCGACACCATGGCCTCCGCGTCGCGGCTGGCCGCCCATAGGGCGACGGGCTCGGCACCGTCCCGATCGGGCGTGCGCGGCTGCGCCTGGGCCCCGCGCTCGACGCCGGAGGCGAGCGCGCCGACCACACCGAGCACGACGAGCCCGAGCGAGCCGAGCGCACAATCCTTTGCCAGCGCTCGGAGCGCCGTCGCAAAGTGAGACCGACGGAGCATGCAGTTCGGAAGGTACAGGCTTCTCGCGCGCATCGGCCGTGGCGGCATGGCCGAGGTGTACCGCGCGCTGGCCGTCGGGCCCGGCGGCTTCGAGAAGGAAGTCGTCGTCAAGCGCATCCTGCCCGATCTCTCCATCGATCCCAGCTTCGCCGACATGTTCCTCGACGAGGCGCGCATCGCGTCGCGCCTCGACCACCCCAACATCGTGCAGATCCACGACCTCGGCTGCGTGGACGAAACGTACTTCATCGTCATGGAGTACGTGCGCGGGATGGACCTGAGCGGGCTCGTGGGCGCGCTGGCGCCGAGCCGCACCGGCAAGCCGCCGCTCGAGATGCCCGTGGCGCTGCGCATCGTCGCCGACGTCTGCCGCGCGCTCGACTACGCGCACCGCACGACGGGCCCCGACGGCAAGCCGCTCGGCCTCGTGCACCGCGACGTATCGCCGCAGAACGTGCTCGTCTCGGACGAAGGCGCGGTCAAGCTCGCAGACTTCGGCATCGCGCGCGCGATGCAGGGCGGCATGGGCCGCACGATGCGCGGTCTCGTGCGCGGCAAGGCCCGCTACATGTCGCCCGAGCAGGCGCGCGGTCAGACGCTCGACGCGCGGAGCGACGTCTACGCCGCGGGCATCGTGCTCTACGAGCTGCTCACGTATCGCCATCCGTACGCGGTGGGCGACTTCAACGAGACGCTCGTGCGTGCTTCCGCTCCCGCGATCGAGCCGCCGTCGAGCGTCGTGCCGCTCGATCACGAGCTCGACGCGCTCGTCATGCACGCGCTCGCGCCGAGCCCCGACGCGCGCTTCTCCACGGCTGCGGCGTTGCTCGAGGCGATCGAGACGTACCTCCACGATGCGCGGTTGCGCGTGGGCCCGGCCGACATCGCGCGTGCGGTGCGCTCCGCGCGCGAGACGGCGCCGACGCGCTCCGTGTCCCTCGATGCCGTCATCGCGGGCGAGCTCGTCGCAGCCGGTGCGACGCAGGACCTCGGCGAGCTCGAGGTCACCGGCGGCAGCGGCCCTTCGGGCCTGCCGATGTTTCGTCGTTCCATCACCGACGGCGCCACGCTCGACCTTCCGGCCGTCGCGCTCGCGCCGCCGTCGGCGGCAGTGGGTCTCGCGCCGACCGCGACCGTGCCGCTTCGACCGGTCGCGTCCCCGACGGCCACCGTGCCCACGCCTCTTCCTGCGCCGCAGCCGCCTCCTCCCACAACCGGGCCGCCGCTCGGGGCGGCGGCTCCATCGAGCCCGCTCTACACGAGCGATCCGGCGGAGCCTCCGGGTCCGGCGTCGTCGCGCGCGCTCCAGATCGCGGCGGTGCTGCTCGCGCTCGCGATCGGCTCTGCGCTCACGATGCTCGTTCTGTCCGGCAACCGACCCACGCCACGCGCCGACGTGCCCGATGCGCAGTCGATCGCGTCACGCACGCAGCCTGGCTCCGTCGTGCTCGCCGGTCCCATCGCTCGGCGCGACGCCGAGAGCGACCCGCGCTCAGGCGCCGACCCCATCGCCGATCCGACGTCGACCGACGCGGCGGCCGGCTCGGTGCTCGCGCCGGACCCGAGCGCGGCCGCGAGCGATGCGGACCTCGCGGAGCCTGCCGCGTCCGAGGATCGCGAGCCGCCGGCGGGCCGCACCGTTCCTCCGCCCGTGCTCGACACGCGTCCCGCACGTCTCGACGTCGGCGCACGCCCCAACTGGGCGAGCATCCGCGTCAACGGCCGGGTCGTCGGCACGACGCCGTGCACGACGTCGCTGCCGCCCGGAACGTACGTGGTGACCGCGGAGAACCCGGCGCTCGGCCTGAGACAACGACGGCGCGTCACGTTGCGACCCGGCGGTCGTCACCGCGTCGTCTTCGATCCGTTTTGACATACCCCGAGCCGACACCCGACGGGTCCGATGCGCGCGGTGTTCCTGGGCACCGACGCGTGTTGTCGCTGGCTCTCCCGCTCGCGCTCGCGGGCATCTCCACTCCCGTCCTGTCGCTCGTCGAGACGGCCGTCGTGGGTCACCTGCCGGGCAGCCACAACCTCGGCGCGGTGGCCATCGGAACGACCGTCTTCAACTACGTCTACTGGGCCTTCTCGTTTCTGCGGATGAGCACGACGGCCCTGACCGCGCAGGCGGTCGGCGCAGATCGACCCGACGAGGTGCGCGCGAGCTTCGCGCGTGCCCTGCTCGTCGCGCTCGCGCTCGGGGTGACGCTCGTCGCGCTCGGCGGGCCGCTGCGGTGGCTCGCGTTCACGCTGCTGCCGGTGAGCGAGCAGGTGCGCGCGCGCGCCGACGAGTACGTCGCGATCCGCCTCTGGAGCGCGCCCGCGGCGTTCGTCAGCTACGCGCTGCTCGGGTTCTTCATGGGCCTGTCGCGGCCACGTCTCGCGATGGTGATGGAGGTGCTGCGCGGCGTCGTCTACGTGCCGCTGGCGTTCGTGCTCGTGAAGCGCCTCGAAGGGGGAGTCGCCGGCGTCGCCACGGCGTCGGTCGCGGCCGAGTGGACGGCGGTGCTCGTCTCGGGTGGCGTCGCGTGGGCGCTCCTCGCGCGCCTGCCCTCGCGGTCGTCGCACGGCGCGCTCGGCGCACCCCCCGAGGACCGAGCGCCCGTCTCGCGCGCCGCGTGGTGGCGCCGCGCGGTCCTCGATCGACGCGCGTTGTGGCGCCTCTTCGCGATCAACCGTGACCTCTTCGTGCGCACCCAATGCCTGCTGGTCGTCTTCGCGACCTTCGCCGCGCGCGGTGCCGCGATGGGCGACGACACGCTCGCAGCCAACGCCGTGCTCATGAGCCTCTACCTGCTCGTCGCGTACGGCCTCGGCGCTTTCGCGCAGGCCGCGTCGGCGCTCGTCGGAACGGCCGTCGGCGCCGGCGAGCGCGTCGGGCTGTGGCGCGCCGTGCGCACGACGACGGCTTGGGCGGTGGGCGTGGCGGCCGCGTCCAGCCTCGTGCTCGCAGCGCTGGGCGAGCGATTCCTCGCGATGCTCACCGACGCCCCCGCGATTCGCGAGCTCGCGGCCACCTATCTGCCTCACGCCGCCGCGCTTCCCGTCGTCGCGGTGCTCAGCTTCCAGCTCGACGGCGCCGCGATCGGCGCCACGCGGACCGTCCTCTTGCGCAACGTGCTCCTCGTCGCGCTCGCCAGCTACGCGGTGGCCCACGTGACGCTCGTGCCGCTCGTCGGCAACCACGGCCTGTGGCTCTCGTTCTCGACCTTCATGCTGGTGCGCAGCGCGGGCTTCTTCCTCTTCGTCCGGGCGCTGCGCCGCGACGGCGAGCGGTGAAGCCGGTAGCATCCGCCGAGCAGGTCCATGACCGACCAACGCGACGAATCGGACGGGTCACGACTCTACGGCGAAGGCAGTCGCGCGCTGCAGGACCGATTCGACACGCGTCGTCTCGCCGATCGCATCGAGGATCGCCTCGCGCACGATCGGCTGAGCCACGAGGATCGCCGCTTCGTCGAGTCGCTCGACATGCTCTTCCTCGCGACCGTCGACCGCTCGGGCCAGCCGACGTGCTCGTACAAGGGCGGCGACCCCGGCTTCGTGCGCGTGCTCGACGACTCGACGCTCGCGTTCCCGAGCTACGACGGTAACGGCATGTTCCTCTCGCTGGGCAACGTCGCGGACACCGCTGCGGTCGGGCTGCTCTTCGTGGACCTGACGACGGGCCGGCGCTTGCGCATCCACGGGCTCGCCTCCATCGACGACGACGAGACGCTCCGCGCTTCGTGGGTGGGCGCGCAGCTCGTCGTCCGCGTGTCCGTCACGCGCGTCTTCCCGAACTGCCCGCGTTACGTCCACCTCCACGAGCGCGCCGAACGGTCGCCGTACGTCCCGGCGTCGGGGACGGAGCCGCCCGTGCCCGAGTGGAAGAAGAGCGCGTGGGCGTGCGACGTGCTGCCCGAAGGTGACCCCGCGCGACGAGCGCGTTGATCGCCGCACCGTGCTCGCGCACGAGAACGCGGCGTCCGTTCGTCGAGCCGCCTCGGCGCCGAACGCCGTTCGCGATGGGTGCTCCAGCGCAATCGACCTCCGAGGCCGACGCTCGGCGGCACGGGCCTGGCTTCCGCGAGCCGCCAGGAGGTCAACATGAGACCCTGGTTTTCAACGCGTCGCTCCCTGATTGGCGGAGCGATCGGCTCGATCTTCGGAGCCGCGCTCCTATTGCCTGCTGCCGGCGCCTTCGCGCAGACCCCTCCTCCGACGGAGACCGCGCCGCCCGCCGCAGCCGCGACGCCGCCTCCTGCGCCTCCGCCCTACTCGTTGCCGTGGCAGCTCCGTCCTTCGCAGCCCGTCAACGTCGTACGCCTCGACACGACGTTCGACTTCGCTTCGGGCCCCGACGGCGCGACCGACGCCGGCAACTTCAGCATGGCGATGATGCTGCTCGGCTCGTACAAGCTGATCCCCGAGCTCTCGGTCGCCGCACGCCTGGGCATCATCACGATGTCGCCCGACGCGGACGGTGTGGACGGAGGCACGGCCTTCCTCAACCCCGTCATCGGCGCCACCTACGGCATCACGATCGCCGAGCAGTTCCGCCTCGCGTTCTGGCTCGGCGTCGCGGTTCCGCTCGGAAC
>JADZFZ010000058.1 GCA_020854145.1 Deltaproteobacteria bacterium
CGTGACCTTGATCGGCACGAGCATCGCCACCGCGGTGGTCACCGGCCGTGCCCTGCGCGCGCATCGTCCGATCGCTCCCGCGCCCGCGGCGAAGAAGCCGCCGTTGGACGGCTGGACGACGGCCCCCGTCGTGGGCGAGCGGCAGCCTCTCGCGACCCCACCGATCGGTGGTGCGCCGACCGACACGACCGCGCAGTCGTCGACGACCGCGGACGCATCGTCGAGCCCCGCCCACCCGCCGGCGACCGCAGCCCCGACATCGGCCGCCTCCGAGACGCCGTCGGGCGCCGAGCCCGGAGTCGACGTGGAGCGCCCGGCTGCAGGACGCGCTCCCAACGCGATCGCGTGGATCGGCTATGCGCTGCTCCTCGTGCCGATCTGGTTCTGCGTCGTGCCCGGGATGCTGTTGGGCATCTACACGCAGACCGAGTCGAGCGGGTACGACCACGCCTGGGCTGGGCCTGCGACGACGGCGGCGAGCTGGGTGTTCTTCGTCGCCGTGTCCGTGTTCCTGCGGTTCAAAGGCCGCTTCGGCCTCATCGGGCTGCTCATCCCAGCGGTCCTCATGGCGATGGCGACCGCCGCCGCGCTGGTGGCCGATCAGCCCGCCGGGCCTCCGTTCGTTCTGATCTGCACGGCCTTCGTCGGGGGCCTCGTGACGCTCCATCGCCGCGCCGGCGTGAAGATCGTTCCGCTCGTCGCCATCGGTGTCGCGTTGCCGCTCCTCGCCGCCGCCGAGTTCGCCGCCTGGCTCTTCGGCCTCGTCGGCTAGCCAGGAAATTGACGAACCGCGGCGATCGCGCACCCTGAAGAGATGCGTCGCTGTTCATGGGCGCTGCTCATCGGCGCCGTCCTCCTCGCTCTCGTCTACCCCGTCGGCGCGAGCGCATCGCGGCGTCGCCCCAGCCAGGCCGGACCGTTCGTCGCGCTTCGCGACGCCAACGGTCGACCGCTCCTCGCATGGGGCGCCGACGGTCTCGTGCGCCGCGCGGGCGAGCTCGGCTACCAGGTCGTCGTGTTGACCGCGCGCAGCATTCAGCACCGCTCCCTCGTGATCCCCGGCGTTCGCATCGTGCGAGGCTGCGGCTACCGCGATCGCGGCTCGCCGACGGCCGTCCGGTACGCAGCCGCTCAGGTCCGTCGCTGCGCCGCGCGCATGGCCGAAGAGGTCCGCCGCGGCGTCCCCGTCCTCGTGACGTGCGCGATGGGCGAGAATCGCAGTGCCTTCATGGCGGCGCGCATCCGTCATCTCGTGACGGGCGAGCCCGGCACGTCGCTGGTCGACCAGATGCGCAACCCGGCGCCGGGCCATCGCTCGTTCGTCAACCGCGCCTTCCGTCGCGTCGCGCGCCGATGGCACGCCGCGTCCCCCGTGCCTGCACCGACGCGCACGATCCCGACGGAAAGCACGACGCCCGCGCCGGAAGACCGGGCGGGCGTCGAGTGATCTCGGGGACTACTCGCGGATCTGCTTGCGGATCTTCGAGAGCGCCTGCTCCTGCAGCTGACGGATGCGCTCGCGCGACAGGTTGTACTTGTCGCCGATCTCCTTGAGGGTCAGCTCGTCCTCGTCGTCGAGGCCGAAGCGCCACCGAAGGATGCGCGCCTCCATCGGAGTCAGCGTGTCGAGCAACCGACGGACCTCGTCGCTCCACTTCTGGGAGACGAGGTTGTCGTACGGGGTCGGCACCCCTTCCTCGTGCAGGAAGTCGATGAACTTGCGGCCGTCCTCGTCGTTGACGGGACGGTCGAGCGAGAACGGGGTCTCGGCCCAGTAGCCCTTGATCTTCTCGAGCTTGTCGGCGGAGATGCCCGTCTCCTGCTCGAGCTCCTCGGGCGTCGGGTCGCGACCCGTGCGCGTCGTGATGGCCTGCGTCGCACGCGCGACCCGGTTGTACGTGTCGAGCATGTGCACCGGGATACGCACCGCGCGCCCCTTGTCGGCGAGCGCTCGGCTGATCGCGTGACGGATCCACCACGAAGCATAGGTGCTGAACCGGTAGCCGCGCGTGTGGTCGAAGCGCTCCACGGCCTTCATCAGGCCGATGTTGCCTTCCTGGATGAGGTCGATGAGCGGCAGCCGGCCGCGGTTGTACCGGCGCGCGATGGAGACCACGAGCCGCAGGTTGGCCGCGACGAATCGGTTCTTGGCCGAGCGCGAACGGTACCGCGCTCCCGCGACGCCACCGAGGTAGAGCCGGAACTCCTTCGTGAGCTGCACCTCGACGTCGGTCTCGAGATCCTGCTGATGCGCGTTCTCGCCGGCCAGCCGGCGTACGGCCTTCTCGGCGTGATCGATGAAGAGCCGGTCCGCGTCGGCGACCCGGAGCTTCTTCGACGCGGCGTTCGCCAGCTCCGTCCACTTGGTCTGCGCGGCGCGATCCTTCTTCTTCGCGCGCATCGTCTTGACCATCTTGTGGAGCTGCGCGAGCTCGTCGATCGGATCGGCCTGCGCCTCGCGCAGGTCTCGCTCCAGCACGGCCTCGATCGTCTCGAACGCCGCCGGGTACGCGAGCAGCGCTTCCCAGTGCGCGACCTCCACGCGCTCGACCTCGCGCGCGGCCTCGAGCTCTTCCTGAGGCTCGAGAACGCGGTGCTTGGCCATCTCGCGGAAGTAGCGCGCGAGGGTGCTGTCGCGCCCTTCGCCACCTTCGCTCGCCGCAGCTTCGATCGCCTTGGTCTCGGCCTCGACCTGCTGCAGATCGGCGAGGTCGGGCTCGTTCTTGAAGTTTTCCTCACCGGCGCCCTGCTCGGCGTCCGTGGTCGCAGCGTTGGTCGCCTGCGAGGCTGCCGCCGCCGCGGCCGAAGCCGCAGCTGCCCCTCGCAACGGGGCGCGGCCCGCGTTGGCGGGAGCGGGCGCGGTGGCATCGGCCACCGGGATCGCTCGCGTCGTCTTCTCTGTAGCCTTCGCGGCTGCTGCGTTCTTCGCCATGGCGACCTCGTGTCGGGGATCTTCGGACGGCGTGTGCAACGGAGCCGGCGCCGCGGAAATTCCCCGATGTGCGGTTTTCTTCGTCGAAGCTCGTGGGCTGCGTTCGGCCTCCGGCGGCGGAGGTCGGTGAGTCCCGAGCAGTGCAGTTTCGGAGCCGGTCTTCTTGCCCCCTTCCGTGGGACGTTTGGAGGTCCCGGCTCGTGCACCACGTGCGCCGGCCGGTGCAGCCGGTGCGGCTGACGACGCCTTCTTGTTCGTTGCTCGAGGCACTTGCTTCATTTCGCGCTTGGGGTTCGGCCCTTCACCCGCCACTTTCGACTTGCTCCCCGGGCGCGGCTTGGGAGCAGCGACTTCCGACTCTCGGGCCGTCAGGCGTCTTTCCTTTCGTGGCGTTTGATCCCCGCGCTCTGGAGCGCGGCGAGCGACCACTGAGGACACACGGCCGAAGTTGCGAACCGACATGACTACACTATGAGACGCCGCTCCGATAGAAAAAGTCCCACGCAATCTCGGGCGCCTCGCCGTCCGAGGCAATGGGCCCGCCGAACGCCATCGGGCAGCGTATGAGCCGAGTCACCTGAGCTTGCGATCCCCTCCTCCCCGTCGAAGTGGCCATTGCGCGGCCACGAGCTTCCATTGAAGGACTACGTCCGGCTCGCGCGACTCGTTGCTCCCCACGCATGGCTCTTCGCGGCCGCCGTGGGGTGCATGGCCCTCTTGGCGTTGACCACGTCGGGCTACGCGTACCTGGTCGGTCCCCTCCTTCGTTTCGTCTACGCGAGCGACGGTGGCGACCTCTCGCGCGTGCTTGCGCCGTTGCCTGCTTCGTGGTCCTCGTTCTTGACCAGCACGTCCCGGGCCATTCGAGCGAGCGACGACAGCACGGGGGACGTCGCGCTCGCGCTCGCGCTCGCGCTGCTCGTGGTCAGCGGGATCAAGGGATCGGCCATGTTCGGCGAGCGCCAGCTCATGGCACGCATTGGCCAAGAGGTCGTACGCGACCTCCGCGTTCGCCTCTTCGATCACCTCCTCACCGTCCGCCCGCAGGCCCTGCTCGGCGAACGACGCGGAGACGTCGCGGCGCGCGTCTCGTCCGACGTGCTGCAGATCCAGACCGCCGTGACCTGGGGCGTCGCCAGCATCGCGCGCGACGTGCTCCAGCTCATCGCCCTGGTCGCGCTCGCGGTCCGGCTCGACCCGGTGCTCGCCGGCGTCGCGACGATCGCGCTGCCGATCGTGGCCCTCTCGCTGTACCGCCTGTCACGCCGGCTCCGACGCCTCGAGCGCGCCACATGGGATCAGCACGGCAAGCTCTACTCGGTCGCCGCGGAGACCGTCGGGATGGTCCCGCTCGTCAGGGCCTACGGCGCCGAGCCGCGTGCACGTCGCGTCTGGCGCGATCTGACCGATCGCGTGCACCACGCGGCGATTCGCGCGTCGCGGATGGCGGCGATGGCGTCACCCCTGACGGAGATGTTGGGTGCCTTCGCCATCGCCGGGACGCTCGGGTACGCCTCGATGAGGATCCGGTCGGGTGAGCTAACTCCCGAGACATTCGTGTCGTTCTTCGCCGCAATTTTTTTACTCTATGCGCCCATCAAGGGCCTCGGCGCGACGGGCACGCTGATGGCGCAAGGGCTCGCGGCGCTCGATCGGATGGACGCGCTCCTGCGGCTGCCTGCCGAGCCGGCCGACCCGGCGTCGGCCGAGCCTGTCGCCCGGCTGCAGGATCGGCTGGAGCTCCGTGACGTGCACGCCGGTTACGTCGTCGTGGAGGACGGCACCCTCCTGGCCAACGCCGACGACGACGATGCGCCGGCCTTCCCCGCGGCGACGGGCCCGATGCGCGAGGTGCTCAAGGGCGTCTCGTTCCACATCGCGGCGGGCGAGTCGGTCGCCGTGGTGGGCCCGAGCGGCGCGGGGAAGACGACCCTCGTGTCGGTGCTGCTCCGCCTGCTCGAGCCGACGTCGGGCGAGATCACGTGGGACGGAGTCCCCGTCTCGCGCGTGTCGAGAGCGTCCCTGCGCGCCCAGATGGCGTGGGTGACGCAGGAGCCGCTGATCCTCGCGGACACGGTCCTCGCGAACATCGCCTTCGCGGACGAGTCCCCCGATCGAGCGCGGGTCGAGGCGGCGGCGCGCGGCGCGGCGGCGCACGGGTTCATCGAAGTGCTGCCCAAAGGATACGACACCGCCATGGCCGAGGCGGGAGCGCGCCTGTCGGTCGGCCAGCGGCAGCGCATCTGCATCGCACGAGCGCTCTACCGGGACGCATCGCTGATCGTGTTCGACGAGCCCACCTCCGCCCTCGACGGGCACGCCGAGCGGGAGCTCGCCGAGACCCTCGAGAAGCTCGTGCGACACGACGACCCGGACGCCGGCCCTCGGCCCGCAGCGCTGATCATCTCGCACCGACTTTCGACGGTGATGCGGGCCGACCGGGCCGTCGTGCTCGACGACGGGCGAATCGTCGAGTCCGGCCGCCCGTCCGAGCTGATGGAGCGCGGCGGCGTGTTCAGTCGGCTCTTTCGGTGATGGATCGCATCGCGTGCGGACACACACGAGAACGGAACGCCCTTCCCACCCCGGCCCTCTCCCCGATCGAGGAGAGAGAGCCTGGTCCCGAGCGCACGCGCGAATCGACACGCGTCCCGTCTCCCCGCGACGCGCCGGGAGGCAGGGTCAGGGGCCGAGGCCCGTCGGCGGCGTGAATCGTCGCGGAGGCCCGGGCAACCATCCCCGTCGCTGGCATGGCGTCCTCCATCTCTCTCCCCGCGCTGGTCCGACCGGCGATCTTCGGGTTCACCCTCCGAGCCTCACAACCGAGCCACCCTGGTCGGAAGGTGAGATCCTTCGATGACGTTCAGGATGGGCCCGACGTGAACGACGAGGAGGCGGTCGCGGCGATCGACCCTCTGGTGCAGCGTTGCCTCGAGGGCGACGAGCGCGCGTTCCGCGATCTCTTCGTGCGCCACCGCCACGACGTGAGCCGCATCGTCTTCCGGGTCATGGGACCGTCCGCGGACCTGGAGGATGTCGTCCAGGAGGTCTTCGTCCACGTGTACCGGTCGCTCCGGTCCTTCCGCGGCGACGCGAAGCTGAGCACGTGGCTCCACCGCCTCGCGGTCAACGTGACCTTGATGCACCTGCGCCGCGCGCGCTCCCGGCCGCGCTTCGCCGACGTTCCGGTGCCCGAGGCGCCCCACGATCTGGACGTCGGATCGCCGCAGCGCCACGCCGAGCGCGCCGAGAGGGTCCGCGCCCTCTACCGCGCCCTCGAGACGCTCACGGAGAAGAAGCGTACGGTGTTCGTCCTGCACGACCTCGAAGGCCTGCCCGCCAAGGAGGTCGCCGAGATCGTCGGTGCTCCGGTGCTCACGGTGCGGACGCGACTCTTCTACGCGCGACGCGAGATCCTCAGCGCGTTGGCGCGGGAGCCCTCGCTCGGAGCCGTTGCCGAGGAGCTCATGGCGGAGCTCGGCATCACGGACGACAAGCCGGGGGATCAGCCATGACCTCGGGCGAGGTCGAGTCCAGCCGACCGCCGCCGCCGCCAGCGAGCGACGGCGGGCACGGGCCCAAGCGCCTCGCGCTCGCCGCGCTCGCGGCCAACAGGCTCTCGCGCGAGGGACGCCGTCGCATGAAGCAGCACATCGCACGCTGCGACGTGTGCCGCGCCGAGTGGCCCCGCGTGAAAGACGCCGTACGTGCCGTGCGTGAGGCGCGGGGCGAGCCGCCTCCGCTCGACTGGGAGCGACTGGAGAAGACGCTCTCGCACGTGGCGCTCGAGGAGTCGCGCCAGCTGAGGACCATCCGCGAGCGCGAACGGTGGCAGAAGCGGCTTGGACGCGCGTGGATCCCCGTCGCGGTCGTGCTCGCCGCCGCGGCCGCGTATTGGCTCGGGCTGCGGGCGGGGCGAACGACCGAGCCGCCGCAGGCCCCCGCGCCGGTCGCCGAGCGAAGGCAACCCGATCGCGAGCGCCCTCCCGCGCGGCCCGTGGAGCGCGCCGTCCTCACCGTGCGATCGACGGCGCTCGTGGGGCGCGTCTCCACACGGCGCGCCGACGGATCGGCCCCCATCGATGCGACCCTCGCATCCGCCTGGGCCGAGGGCGACGCAGCCGAGCTCGATGCCGGCGCGACGTGGGTCGCACGCCTGTGCGCAGGCGAGCCCTGCCCCGCCGATCGTGGCGGCACGATTCGCGTCGAGGAGGGATCGAGGCTCGCGCTCCGGTCGATCCGGGACGGCTTCGTCGAGCTCGGCCTCGATCGCGGCGCGACCACCGTCGAGGCGGTGCCGCTGCGCGAAGGCGAGCGATTCGCGCTCCTGGCGGGGAACCTCGCCGTCCGCGTGCGCGGAACGCGCTTCCGCGTGTCGATCCCGGACGCCAACGACCGCGAGACCGTCGATGTCGCGGTGGCGCGCGGCGTCGTGGAGATCGTCCATCTGCCCACCGGACGGCGCAACGTGCTCGAGGCGCCGGCGCAGGCGCGCTTCGTACGCGGCGCGATGCAGGATCGGCGTGCGCTCGACGGGGAGCTCGAGGGTCCCCACGGATCGGGCGCGACGCTCTCCGGCTGGGTGGCCGTCTCTCTTCCATCCATGCCCCGCGGCGCTCGATCCTGGCGTTTCGCGGACGGCCCCGGGGGCGGAGCCACGGGTGCCCTGCTGCTGCGCGAGGGCCCTGCGACGCTCGAATGGACCTTCGCGGACGGGCGCATCGAGCGCGTGGCGCTGAACGTGGTTTCCGGCCTCACGGTCGAGCCGCCCGAAGCGGCAGTGACGGCACCCCGCACGACCACCGCGAGCGGCACGCTGCCGCGCGAAGCGATCAGCCGTGTCGTCTCGGCGGGGGTTCCCTCCGTACGCAGGTGCTACGAGCACCGTCTTCGCCGCCGCCCACAGCTCGAAGCGCGCGTCGTGGTGCGCTTGCGGATCGGCGTCGACGGCACCGTCGACGATGCGCGGATCACGAGCTCCGATTCGCCGCCGGAGCTGCGCGACTGCGTGCTGCCGGCCGTGCGCGCCTGGCGTTTCCCCGAGCCGACCGGCGGCCCCGTGACCGTGCAGGTCCCCATGACCTTCGCCGCGCGGTAGCGAGTCGCGGGGATCGGGGACGACGCTGCGCAGCCGGAGCGCCGGTGATCCCCTACTCGCGGCGAGGCGGCGCGCTGGCGAGCATCGTCTCGAGCTCGCTGAGGTGATCGAGCGCCGCGCGCAGCTTCACGAACGCCTCCTGGACGCTCTGGCTCACGGTCTTCTCGGCGCGCTTGACGACCGCGATGTCGCGGATCACCCCGGCCAGCGTCTCTTCGGCAGCCGCGATGTCGACCTTCGCCGCCGCAATCTTCTCCAACAACATCTCAGGCGTCACGAGCGCTCCGATCCCGAGCGAGGACCATACGCCTTTTCTGCGAACCGGGACCGCCCCGCATTCGGTTCCCGACCGACCCGATCGCCGTAGCCCGTGGATTGTCGAGACGTTGGGACGCGAATCGATGGATTGCCTTCGTCGCGAGCGATGCGCGTGGCGCGCCCCGGATCGGGGTGGTAGAGCGCGCGCCTCTCGATGGGGATGGTGAACGAGATCGCGCAGCGACGAGCGGTGCTGGCGTCCTTGGCCTTCTCGACGGCTTTGCTGGCGGTGGGTCTGGTTTGGGCTCGCGCGGCGACTGGCGCAGCTCGCCCGGACGCCACGAAGCAGGCCTCGACCGGCTCTGCCACGCGAGCAGCGGCAGGCGTCGCGCAGGCGACCAAGGCGCCACCCGCCTCGCCCAGCTCGCCGAGCATCGCGGGTGATCGCGACGCCACGTTGTCACGCATGGCGCGCGGCAAGGTGATCACGGGAGCGACGTCGCAGCGCATCCTGCTCTTCACGTTCGACGACGGGCCTCACGTCGGGACGACGCCCCGGCTGCTCGACATCCTGGATCGCGAGGGGATCAAGGCCCTGTTCTTCGTGGTCGCGCACCGGATCCGCACGACGGGCCGGGTGCACCAGCAGCAGCGCGACATCCTCCGCGACATCGTTCGCCGCGGTCACTGGGTGGCCAACCACTCGGTCAACCATCGGATCCTGCCGGGGCTCGATCCCACCCAGGCGGCGTTCGAGATGAACGAGGCGGCGCGGCTCATCGAGCTCGTGACGGGCGCGCGTCCGTGGGTGTTCCGACCGCCGGGCGGCGGACGTTCCGCGCGCATCGACCGCATGCTCGAGTCCGCCGGCTACACGATCATGATGTGGAACCTGGGCACCGGAGATCCGTTCGTCCGAACGGCGCGCGAGGTGCGTCACACGTTCGGTCGCGTGCTCGAGCGCAGGGCGCGCATGGGCTCGCGGGGCGGCATCATCCTGCTCCACGACACGCACGGTTGGAGCGTCGATGCGGTGCCGATGATCGTCGCCGACGTCCGCCGTCGCAACTGCGAGCTCCTCGCGTCCGGGGACCGCGAGCTGTACGTGTTCCTGGACGACCCGACGGCGTTCTTCGTCGCGCGCGCGGAAGGCGATCGCCCGGGAGCCGACGCGCCCGCCGCCGCGCTTCCGGCGGCGCAGTACGACGCGCTCCAGACCCGCGAGCGCCAGCGCGCCGAGCAGTACTGCGTCTCGGCGGCCGCGTCTTCACCCCTCAACCCCTCGCCCTGCCTCTCCCCGCGTTGCGGGGAGTGGAGACGCGCGTCGATGGATCGAACCGCACGAACCGCGGGCACGTCGACGAGCGCCCGGCCGGCCGGGGCGTCGGAGTAAGATCCCCGCCGATGTCGACCGTGACCTGCCCCGAGTGCGGCGAGAGCAACCCGACGACCGTCGGGCGCTGCTTCGCGTGCGGAGCCGACCTGCTGGGGTTGGCGCGCGCCCCGCGATTCGGCGGCGTGCTCTCCATGCTCGACGTCGCGGAGGTCACGAAGGTCGACTCCGTGAAGCCCGACGCGCCCGACACCGAGGAGCGTCCGCTGACCGAGCCCGCGCGCCCGCCGTTGCCGGACCCTCTGGCGCTCGCGGTGGACCCGCCGATCGTGGGACGCGACGAAGCGCTCGAGGTGATGCGAGAGACCATCGCACGCGCTCTCTCGAGCTCGAAGTCGGCGCTCGTGGTCTTCGAAGGCGACCGCGGGCTCGGCAAGACGCGGATGCTGCGCGAAGCGGGCGCGATGGCGCTCGTGAAGGACCCGCGTACGCGCATCCTGTACGCCGCGTCGCGCGAAGGCGGCGATGGGCCCTACGCACCGTTCTCTCGCCTGCTGCTCGATCGTTTCCGTATCACGCCGTCGACCGGGCCGACTGCCGTACGCGGTCAGATGGCGACGGAGGTCGGCGAGGCGCTCGAGACGCCGGATGCCGCGGCAGTCGGGGAGACGACCCATCTGCTCGGTCACATCGCGGGCGTGCCCTTTCCGGGAAGCCCCGTCCTGCGCGCGCTCGAGGGCGAGCCGGAGCTCCTGCGGATCCGTGCGGGCCGCGCGCTCCGACGCCTCCTCGAAGGCGACGCGCGCAAGGCGCCGACGATGCTGCTGCTCGACAACGCCCATTTCGGCGGCGAGGACGGCTGGGCGTTGCTCGACGCCATCGTGCAGGCGCGCCGCGTGCCGTTGATCGTCGTGGTGGCCGGAGGGACCGGCACCATCGCCCGCACGCAGTCGCTCGAGCCCGAGCTCGACGCGCAGCGCGCCCTGCTCCATCCGCTCGACGAGACGCAGGTGGCCGAAGCGCTCCGAGGCCTGTTGCCGCACCTGTCGGAGGTGCCCGAGCCGCTCGCCGCCGCGGCGTTCCACCGGAGCAAGGGCAACCCCGCCGCGCTGCGCGAGCTCTGCTTCGGGCTGGTCGACGCGGGGCTCTTCCGCGTGACGGCCGCCGAGCTCGGGCCATCGCTCGACGTGGAGATCGACCGACTCGAGGACGGCGAGCTGCCGCTCAACATCGACGACGTCATGCGGGGCCGTCTCGCGCGCCTCGACGAGACCGAGCGACAGACCCTCCGCAACGC
>JADZFZ010000059.1 GCA_020854145.1 Deltaproteobacteria bacterium
GCGACGTTCCGGGCAGCCGATGCGAACCTCAGGAACGCTGCGTTGCGGGAATGTGCCTGCCGGTCGGGCCGGGTGCCTCGATCGGCTCGATCACCGCGCTCGCGGCACTGCCAGCGCTCGATGTTCGAGAGCTCGGGCCCGAGCTCGGCGGGCGATTGGATGGTTTGGAGGTTCCATGCCTGTGACGACGGCGAGTACTGCGAACACGGAGTGTGCCTGCCAGAGACTACCTCTGCCGATTGATGTCAATCGGCGAATGGCCATTCGCCTCGCGCGATCGCCGACCAGGGAACGATCTCGATTCCGCGGCCGGCCACGCGGCGCTCGTTTCCGCCCGTGACGACCCAGCCGCGTTTGGCGCCGAGGTCGCTCATGCATTGCCGCAACCCGGCCAGGTCGTGGTGCGACACCGCCCCGCCGAGCTTCACCTCGATGGGTGCCACGTGCCGACCCGACACGAGCAGGAGATCGACCTCGGCACCAGCCTGTGTTCGCCAGAAGAAGACGCCCGGTCTGGTAGCGTGATCGGCGGCGCGTGCGGCGATCTCTTCCACGACGAGCCCCTCGAAAGACGCGCCTCGCCTCGACCACGTCGAGAGCTCCTCGGGCTTGCGCAACCCGGCGAGGAAGTGGAGCAGCCCAGTGTCCCTCACGTAGACCTTCGGGCTCTTCGTCAGCCGCTTCTGCACGTTCGCGAAGAAGGGAGGAAGACGGCGAATCATGAACGTGCCCTCGAGCACGTCGAGGTAGCGGTCCACCGTGTGGGACGAGACGCCGAGCGATCGGGCCAAATCCGAGACGTTCAAGAGATTGCCGTGCACGTGGGTCAACATCGTCCACAAGATCCGGAGCCGCGCTGGGGGTAAGGCCAAGCCGAGGCTCGGGATGTCGCGCTCGAGCACGGCAGACACGTACGCGTCGAGCCAATCGAGCCGCGCTCGTGTCGTGCGGAGCGCGTGGACGCGCGGATACCCTCCCCAATACCAACGACCGCGCGCGTGCTTGGTGGCGGCGAGCTCGTCGGCGCGGAAGGGCGTGAGCTCGACGAGCGCGACACGTCCAGCGAGCGACTCCGACACCTCGCGGACCAGCGACGGGCTCGCCGAGCCGGTCAAGACGTACCGTCCGACCTTCGCGTCGCGATCGATGACGTGGCGGAGCGCCGGGAACAACGTTGGCAGCCTCTGCGCCTCGTCGATGACGATCTTCGGTCCCTGGGCCGTCAAGAAGCCCTCGACGTCCCCCGAGAGGAGGTCCACGTCCGCGGGCCGCTCGAGGTCGAGGTGACGCCACGATGTGAACGTTGCGTGTACGAGCGTGCTCTTGCCGCACTGGCGTGGACCGAGCAGGAGCACCGCCGGAAAGGAGCGCAGTAGGCTGCGCAGCCTAGTCGCGAGCACGCGCTCGACGAGGTTCATCCCTCGTATATTCGACGTCCGGCGTCAAATATACAAGGGCTCGTAGCCTCTATTTGCCCTTGCCGAGGAAGTCGCGAATCGATTCCACGATGGCGTCTTTGTCGCGAATCTCGCTCGCGACCACGCGGTCGTCGCTGCCGAGGTGCTCGCGCAGGTCCTTGATGAACTGTCCGCTCCCGTAGGGGCTCTCCACCTGGCCGTACGCGAACATGTTGCAGCGCGGCAGGATCTGCTTCTTCAGGATCTCGATGCAGAGCAGCGTGTCGTCGACCGACCAGTTGTCGCCGTCGCTGAAATGGAACGGATAGACGTTCCACTCGTCGAAGGCGTAATCGGTCTCGATGACCTGAGCGGCCAGCTTGTACGCGCTCGAGATCATCGTGCCGCCGGACTCGCGCGTGCGGAAGAACGTGTCGCGATCGACCTCGCGGGCCACGGCGTCGTGGATGATGTAGCGGCTCTGGATCCCTTTGTATTGGGAGCGCAGCCACGTGTCGATCCAGAAGCTCTCGATGCGCACGATCTCTTTCTGCTCGTCGCCCATCGAGCCCGAGACGTCCATCAGGTAGAGGATCACGGCGTTCGCGACCGGCTCCGTCTCGGTCTTCCACGATCGGAACCGCATGTCGTCGCGCACCGGGATGACGATCGGGTTGCCCGGATCGTAGGTGCCCATCGAGATCTGACGGAGCATCGCGCGGCGGAACGTGCGCCGGAAATGTCGGAGGGAGTTCGGGCCGTGGCGTCGCACGCCGACGTAGCGGTCCTTCGTCGCGACGACCGAAGACTTGCCCTTGTCCTCGAGCTTCGGGAGCGAGAGCTCCTCGCCGAGGATCTCCGCGAGCTCCTCGAGCGTGACGTCCACCTCGAGGACGTGCTCGCCCGCGTCGCTGCCTGCCTTGCCGGTCCCGTCGCCCTGTTGCTGGCCCGAGAGCGGGTCGCCCGGGTCGCCGTCGCCCTGCCCGACGCCGCCCTGTTGCTTCTCTCCGTACTGGAAGCGCGGGATGTCGATCTGCGGGATGGGGATCGACACGACGTCGTTGCCCTTCTTCCCCATCAGCTCGCCCTTCGAGATGTACTTCCGAAGGTTCTCCCGGATCCGTCCGCGCACGATGGCCCGGAAGCGGCTGTGGTCCTGATCGATCTTCAGGGACATCGTCGGGGAGTCTATCAGCACGACGGAGAGCGGTCGCGCCGCCAGGTCTCCTCGGCGCCGGCCGGCGTCGGAATGTGACAAATGTGACGACCGCGAAAAATCCGTTTGACGCGCGGGCGTCACGCTCTATACATGGCCCTCGTCTGCGGCACGGTATTGCTCACGGCCGACGACGAGAAACGCACGACGAAGCGGACGGAACGAGCAAGGCAGCCGCGACACCTCACGCGGTACGACCCCAGTCGCGAGACCGACGTAGCGTGCACAACCCCGAGTCCTCGCAGTGGCGAGGCAGGAGGCGGTGCGCCCATGAAGCACGGTCGTCATATCAAGGTCCTCGCACGCGGGGACGCAGCGCTCCTCGGCAAGGCAACGGTCGTGGAGTCCATGCTCCAAGACCTCGTCTCTCGCCTCGGCATGCGGATGCTCGGCGAAGCGCACATGTACGAGGTCGAGACCGAGATTGCGAAGCTCGGCGTGGAGCCCTTCGAGGACGAGGGTGGCGTCACGGGAGTCGCCGTGCTCTCGACGAGCCACTGCTCGATCCACACGTGGCCGCTGCGGCCTTTCTTCGTGATGGACGTCTACTCGTGCCGCGACTTCGATGCGTCGGTCGTCGAGTCGCTCCTCGTGGACAAGCTCGGTGCGTACGACGTGCAGATCACCGACGTCTCGCACGCGCTCGAGTACGCGTTCGAGAAGGTCGCGCCGAAGACCACGACCGTCGTCGCCTCGGCGTAACCGTCGGCACGTCCGAGCTCGCGCGTTGCGGCCCCCCTCGGCTGCGAGAGGGGGGCTCGCGCGCTCACCGCCGTGGCAGCTGAGCGGCGGCGGTCAAGATCGCGCTCTCCAGAGACTGCGGCGCGAAGCCCACGAGGACCCTGCGCTCGACCTCGATCGTCGGGATGCTGCCGCGCGGGTTCAGCTCGCGCAGACGGCGCTCGGCCGATCGGCTCGACTCGACGTCGTACTCGACGAAGCGAATGCGCTTCTGGCGCATCCACGCGCGCGCGGAGGTACACACGCCGCACCAGCGCGCCGAGTACATCCGCACGTTGACTCGCTGGCTCGCCGCCGAGACGTCCGTGGCCACCAGGCTCGCTCCGGGCGTCATGGCGCCCGGGGTGAGCGACGCGACGGGACCATCGGCGTCGTCCCCACCGCGGAGCGCGTAGGCGATGATCGCCACCAGCACGAGCGCGGCGAACCCCGCACCCAGCAAGATCGCCAGCCGTTTCTTCTGCCGTGCCGCGTCGTCGCCGACCGGCGCCTCCAGCGGTTGGCCCTCCATCGCAACCGGGATGGGACCGTCGGGGCTCGGCTGCTGGGCGCGCGCGCGCCTGCACACGACGCAGCGCCCGTCGGGCCCCGCGACCAGCCCGTGCTCGAGGCAACGTTGGCCGCTCGGTCGACCGTCGCTCGGAGGAAGCTCGGGAACGTCTCCGTCCACGCGCAGATTCTCGCGCTCCTGCAGCCGCCGTGGAAGAGGTCAGCGCCGAGCGACTGCCGCGGCGGCCTCGGCCTCTTCGCGACCTCGTCGGGTCCACGGCCAGAACGGGGCGACGTCCACACACATCGGACGGTCGTCCTCCGGGCAATAGATGCGGACGTGGAAGTGGTCGGCGTGGGGTGTGGCGTTGCGCGGCTGGAGCATCACGTGCGCCGCGCGCTCCACGAGCGAGGCCTCCTCTCCCCGGCGTGCGGCCTCGCGCAGCAGTCGCTGCTCGAGCCACGACGCGACGAAGACGTATTGGACCTCCGCGTGGGGCGACTCGACGATCGAACGGACGAGGTCCCAGTTCGCGGCGTCGTCGAATCGCAGCCGGTCGAGCGGCGGGCGCGCCGACGCGACGGGCGTTCCGCGGGCGGTGAGCTCGACCCACCCGGCGGCCGGCCTCGGTGATCCTTGCTCCGTCACGAAGAAACCGATGTCCACGTCGCGCCCGCTCTCGTGCGAGCCATGGCCCTCGATGGTCCCGCCGTGGGGGCCCGACAGGTCCCCCACTCCGAGCTGCAGCCCGGGCCGTGCGGCGGCGACGCGGCGAGCCGCATCCTCGATCAGCGCGACGAGCTCTCTCGTGCCGTACCAATTGCCCGACGATTGTCGCCGCCCCGCGCGCACGACGTGCTCGCTCTCTTCGAGCCGCACGCCGCCCACCAACATTCCTCGGTACGCCAGGCCGACGGAGTGGCTGCCCGACAACGGCGGCTTGCCCGCCTCGACGCCAGGCTCGGCTCGCCCGACCGCGAGCGGCAGGAGCACGAGGACCGACACGAACGTGAACGGCAATCCCCACCGCGTGAGCTGCTTGCGCGGCATTCGACGATCTTGGCCCATGCGCACGCTCTTCGCATCTTCCCGCTCATGGTCTCGCCCCGCTGGGGCCGAGGGTCCCCA
>JADZFZ010000060.1 GCA_020854145.1 Deltaproteobacteria bacterium
CGTTCGGCGTCGCACAATCGTTGAATCGACGAATCGTCGCACGAGTAGCCGGCTGCAGGATGGCAACGTCCGGTGCCGGCATCGGAGCCTTCGACGAGGAGACAGAAGTCGCCGTCGGCGCACTGGCGCAATGCGAGACCCGTACAGGTCGTCGGACGCGGCGTGTCCTTGCAGCATGCGCAAGCCGTCAGCGCCGCCACCAGCACGACGCGCAGCGACTTCATGGCTGTGCTCCGCCCGAAGGAGGTTGCGGCTCGTCCGGCTCGTCACCGTCCTTGTGGCCGAGGCGCTTGTTCTTGGCATCGACCGCGTCGGCGAAGAGCGCCACGTACTCGTAGGCGCTCGTCACCGAGAAGACGACCGACGTGTAGAGCAGCACGAGCCCGACGTCGTGCAGCGACACCGGGAACGGGGGAATGACGAACAGGTCCATCACGTAGCGGTGGTGCAGCAGCAAGCAGACGAGCGCGACCATCTGGAGCGCGGCTTTGAACTTGCCGCCGCCGCTCGCCGCGATGACGACGCCCTCGCTCGACGCGATGGCCCGGAGCGAGGTGACCGAGACTTCGCGCGCGATGATCAGGATGGCGGCCCACGCCGGTGCGCGGGCCATGTCGACGAGCACGACGAGCACCGACAAGACGAGCAGCTTGTCGGCGAGCGGATCGAAGTACTTGCCGAAGACGGTGATGAGGTTGAGCCGTCGCGCGAGATAACCATCGAGCAAGTCGGTGACCGCCGCGGCCGCATAGAGCAGCGTCGCGTAGACGTCGGTGCGCGGCGTGTCCATCCAGAGGAGCCAGAGGACGAGCGGGATCACCACGATGCGCGCCATCGTCAGCGCGTTCGGCAGGTTCAACGCGTCTTCGAGCATCCCGCGACGCTTGCGCAGGCGCTCTTCCCGCGGCGGCTTGGCGACCCCGTCGGCGCTCATTGCACGATGACCGCGCCTTCACCGGCCAGCGTCACCAGAGCCGAGAATCCCTGTGAGTCGGCACGGCTCGGAAAGACGCGACCGCTCCAGCCCACGACGGCGTCGGCCGCGACGCGAAGCGGCTGGTTCCCCGAGAGCGCGATGGCACGCGGCACCCGCGCGGTCCGGAGCGCGAGCACGCCGGGACCGACGAGGTGTGTGACGAGCACTCGCCCGGTCGAGCCGGGCATCTCGATCGCCGCCGACTCGTGTCGGATTCCGCCGCTCATCGCGTAGAGCGCCGACTCGCGCACGAAGAGCGACTCGTTGCCCACGCGCACCACCGTCAATCGCGCCCCGGGAGGCGCGCGCAACACGATCTGGGCAGGTCCCTGCAACGCCACCAAGGGGTCGTCGCCCCCGCCGAGAAGCCCCTCCACGCCCGCAGTGCGAGCCAGTCGGCTCAATGGGTCGCCCCGAATGCCACCGAGCGTCGCGCGCAGGCCGGACTCGCGCACCGCGAGGACACCGCCTCTTTCTCCGATCAGCGCGGGATCGCCGAGCTGCGCGAGCGCGTTGCCGTCGGAGTCGACCACGACGGTCCCGGGCGCCGGGAATGCGAGTGCCGAATGCACCAGCCAATCGGCGATTGTGGGGACGTCCGCGCCCAGGAACGCGGGGCCGATGGGACGGGGCGGCAATCCGGGGCGCTGGAGCTCCGTTCCGCTCGGGCGACGCCTCGGCGTCTCGACGCGCGGCTCGAAAGGCTCGTTCGGCTCGAGCCGTTCGAGCGCTCCCTGGACCACCGCCGAGGTCGGTGACTCTCCGAAGGACTCGGCCAGCACCAGGGAGATCGGCAATTCGCCGAGCGCTCGCCCCTCGCCTCGGCCCTCTCCCCGTTCGGGATGAGGGAGCCTGGGCGCGCGCTCACCACCTTCGCTCGCCGTGGGACGTGCCGCTATCTGTGCATTCGCGCGTGCGTCCGGCGCGCTCGGTCTGCCGCCCTGGATGATCTGGTCCATCCGTTGCGCCATCGACGCGTGGCCACTGCGCAGGAACGACTCGCGCGCTTCGACGTAGCGACCGATCCGAGCTTGGACCAACCCGAGGTATCCCCATGCACGGCCGTGATCGGGATCGAGCCGCACGGCCTCGGACAACAATCCCTGCGCTTCGTAGGGCTGTCCGGTCTTCAGGTGAACGAGCGCGAGGTTCACGTAGAGCGCGGGTGAATCGGGGTATTGCAGGAGCAGATCCCGATAGAGCTCGACCGCGCGTGGGTACACACCGAGCCGGTAATACACCTGCGCCAGCATGTCCTGGCTGTGCGGATCGGTCGGTCGGAGGCGCAGCGCGCGCTCGAGCTCCTCTTTCGACTCGTGTACGCGCGCGTCGCGCAGGTACTCGGCGCCGCGGGACAGGTGCAAGAGGAACTCGTCGCGATTCGCGTCGTGCTCGTCCTCGTCGCGTCCGAGATCGTCCATCGACCTCCCCCGCCGACCGGGTCAGCCCGCGTCGGAGTCGGAGCCCGCGTCCTCGTCGGGTCCGGTGTCCGCGGGACCCGAGTCGCGAGACCCGGAGTCACGGGTGCCGGAATCGCGAGGGCCCGCGTCCTCCTCGTCGGGCCCCATGTCCTGCTCGTCGGGCCCCATGTCCTGCTCGTCGGGTCCCATGTCCTGCTCGTCGGGCCCCATGTCCTCCTCGTCGGGCCCCATGTCTTCCTCGTCGGGCCCCATGTCCTCGCGAGGCCCGGAGTCGACGGGCGCCGAGCCCACGCACGCGCCGCGGCTGGCGCAACAGATCCCGCGCGCCGAAAGCGCGCTCGTGGTCTTGTCGCAAACGAGGCCGTCGTCGCAGTCGCCGTCGACCTGACAGGGCTCACCGGCGGTCTGGGTGCAAGAGACGACGAGCGCCGCACCCGCGAGAACGAGAACGCGCCAAGAGCTACGGGATGAGAAGCACGGGTCCACCATGGGCGCCCGAGCATACCCGATGACCGACCGAGCACCACGCCCAGCTACGCGACGAGCGTCGGGTGATCCTCCGCAGACCGGGGGGCGCGTGGAACGGCGCGCATGGGCATGCCGCCCTTCGGGCGCAGCGTGATGAGTGGATCGGTGTCGGCTTCGAGCGCCGGATCGACGAGCTCGAGGCGAAGGCGCCTCACGTACGTCGCGAGCAGGATCTGCCCTTCCATCAGGGCGAAATGGTTGCCGATGCAGATGCGCGGACCCGCGCCGAAGGGCATGTACGCGTTGCGAGGCAAGGCCTTCTCGCGCTCGGGCGTGAAGCGATCGGGGTCGAACACGTCGGGGCGGGCGTGGACATCGGGCCTGCGATGGATGCCGGCGACGTTGATCATCACGACCTGCCCTTTGGAGAGCGAGTGACCGCCGATCGAGACGTCGCGCTCGGCGCGGCGTCCGAGCACGTACGCGGGTGGGAACAACCGCATCGCTTCCTTCACGACCGACAGCGTGAACGGTAACGAACGAAGATCTGCGAAACGAGGCACGCGGCCACGGAGCGCGTCGTCGATCTCGGTCTCCATGCGTGCGCGCGCGGCGGGATGTTTGGCGAGCAGGTAGAAGGACCAGACGAGCGCGTTCGCGGTCGTCTCGTGCCCCGCGAGGAACACCGTCATCGCCTCGTCGCGTACCTGACGGTCGTCCATGCCCGAGCCATCGTCGTCGTCGCGCGAGGCGAGCAACATCGACAGCACGTCGCCGCGGTCCTCGCCGCGCTCGCGACGTTCACGAATCAGCCGGTACACCGTTCGGTCGAGACGCGCGATGGCCCGCTTCATCCGCAGGTTGTTGGGCGTCGGCACCGCGGGCGGCATCGGGACGAGCGCGAGCAGCGCTCCCATGATCCGCTCCATGGCCTCCGTCAGCGCCTCGCCGATCTCGCTCGCCTCGGCGCCCACCTCGGCGTCGAACAACGTCTTGGCGACGATCTCCAGCGTCGTGCGCATCGCCTCGTCGGCCAGGTCGAAGCGGTCGCTCTCGAGCATGCGATCGACCGAACGCTCCGCGCGCTCGGCCATCACGTCGGCGTATGCGGCAATTCGCTTCTGCACGAACGCGGGCGCCATCATGCGGCGCTGCTTCCGGTGGAACGCGCGCTCGCTCGTCAAGAGGCCATTGCCGAGCAGCGGACGGGCAAAGAGCGACAATCCGTGACTCTTCACGAAGGCATCGTCTTTCTCGACCAGCACCTCGTGCGCGAGCTCCGGCGAGCTGACCATCACCACGTCGAACACGCCCATGCGAAGACGCGCGATGTCGCCGTATTCGCGCGCCACCCGGTGCTGCAGCGCGATTCGCCGATTGCGGAACTCGAGCAAGCTCCCGATCACGGGCAGACCGGCGACACGAGGGATCGATTCTCCCGTCACACGGCGAATTCCGAGTGAGCCCGAGCCCGCGAAAGCGGGCGACGGCGAAGTCGCAACACGCCCGAGCGCATAGCGAAGGGCGTGAATTCGCGGCGAGACTCCCTCTTTCATCGATCTCTCGCTTTC
>JADZFZ010000061.1 GCA_020854145.1 Deltaproteobacteria bacterium
GTATCCGCTGCACGGACCCCGCGTTGATGACCGGTTCGGCGGGTAGCAGAACTGCCACCGCGAGCGCGCGCGAGCGCGTTGCCGGAGGCGGTGATGAAGAGGACAAGGACGGAGAACGAGTGGCGGACGCTGGTGCAGGATCTCGAAGGTTCGGGTGCGAGCACGCGGGACTTCGCGGAGCGACATGGCCTCAACAGACGGACGGTAGTGTGGTGGCGATCCTACTTCCGGCGTCGTGATCGCGAGGCCAAGAGGTCGGCGCCAGTCGTTCAGTTCGCGACGGTCCAACGGAGCGTCGCGCGGGCGAGTGCGCGCTCCGAGACGGGCGTGACGGGGCTCGCCATCTTCTCGGGCGGCGTTCGGATCGGGGTGCAGCCCGGCTTCGACCCAGAGACACTGACGGCGTTGCTCGACGTTCTCGATGCTCGTCACGAGGGACGGCGATGATTCCGCACGGGGTCGAGATCTTCGTCGCCGTCGCGCCGATCGACATGCGTTGGAGCTTCGAACGACTGGCGTGCCTCGTCGAGGGGCAGCTCGGCCGGAGTGCACGGAGTCGAGCGCTCTTCATGTTCTTCGGCAAGCGGCGCGACGCTTTGAAGCTCCTGTTCTTCGATGGCACGGGGCTCTGCATCTTCTACAAGCGGCTCGACCGGGGCACGTTCAAGGCGCCCGAGCCCGGCACCGACGGGCGCGCGAGCTTCGAGATCGACGAGGGCGCGCTCGAGGACCTGCTCGATGGCATCGCGCTCGACACGACAAGTCCGAAGCGCCCTCGCAAGAAGACTTCGAAGACCGTCGTGCATTGAAGATGGGTGTCCATGTCGATTAGGGATCGACAACCGGATCCGAGACGAATATGCCTTGCGCATGTCGTCCCTCGAGTCGCCCGTCAGCACCACGCCGCATGAGCGTATCGCCGCTCTGGAGGCTGCCGTGACGGCCCTCATCAAGG
This sequence comes from Deltaproteobacteria bacterium, assembly GCA_020854145.1. GTDB lineage: Bacteria > Myxococcota_A > Polyangia > Polyangiales > JADZFZ01 > JADZFZ01. Next base: position 956 of record JADZFZ010000061.1, read on the forward strand.
AGCGCGATCGAGTCACGGAAGAGCGCGACAAACTCCGCAAGGCATACGAGCGGGTCTTGGAAGAGCTCCAGCTCCTTCGTCGCCGGATCTTCGTCGCGACGGCCGAGCGGGTCGACACCTCGCAGCTGCTGCTCGACTTCGCCAAGAAGCAGGCGGAGCTCGACGCGCTCGCCGGCGCCCTTCCGAAGGAGGACGTCGAGTCCTCGGGGGCTCCGCCAGGTGCCAGCTCGCCCGCGGAGCCGGGCCCGGGCGGCAAGACGCCGCGGCCCAAGCCCACGGGACGGCGCGACGTGAGTGCGCTCGAGCACCTACCCCAAGAGCGGCTCGAGCTCACCGACCCCGACCTCGAGGGCAAGGCCGAGCGGATCGGATTCGAGGAGAGCTCGAAGCTGGGCTATCGCCGCGGTGGCCTTGTGCGCGTCGTCATTGCGCGCGCCAAGTACAAGGTCGCGGGCCCCGCCGGCGTGACCCTCGATACCACCCCGATGCCGCCCGAGTCTTTCCAGCGCTCGCTGGCTGCTCCGTCGCTCATCGCGCACGTCATCACCGACAAGTTCTGCGATGGCCTCCCGCTCTATCGCCAGGAGGATCGCTTCAAGCGACTGGGGGTCGACATCGACCGCGGTACGATGTCCCGCTGGGTCGCGGACGCGGGCGCGCTGCTCGGAGCCACGGTCATCGAGGCGATGCGCAAGGACGCGTTCGCGACCGCCTTCTGCCTGGCGACCGACGCCACGGGCGTCGCCATCCAGCCCGAGCCGGCCGCCGACAAGAAGCGTCAGCCGTGCCGGCGCGGACACTTCTTCGTCGTCATCGCCGACCGCGATCACGTCTTCTTCGACTACCAGCCCCGCGAGACGAGCGCCGCGGTCGGCCGTATGTTCCACGGCTTCTCGGGGTACATCCAGGCCGACGCCAAGAGCGTCTACGACGTCCTCTTCGTGCCGCCCCCGGAGCGACCACCGCCCCAAGATGGGGCCGACCCGGACCTCGCCGAGCGGTTCGAAGTCGGATGTTGGTCCCATGCTCGACGCAAGTTCTGGGAGGCCGCGATCGCCAAGGTCGAAGTGGCGCGTGAGGCGTTGTTCCGCATCGCTCGCTTCTTCGAGCGCGATGCCGGCTGGAAGGGCAAGCCTCCGGCGACCATCAAGGACCTGCGCAACAAGCACCTGCGGCCCGAGCTCGAGTCGTTCTTCGCGTGGGCCGAGGTCGAGTATGCCAAGGTCAAGGACCAGCGCGGCAGTCTTCGCTCGGCCTTCGGGTACGCCGTTCGTCAGCGCAACGCGCTGATGCGCGTCCTCGACGACGGTCGACTCAAGCTCGACAACAACCGCAGTGAGCGGGCCCTGCGCGCCGTCGCCGTCGGCAGGAAGAACTGGCTCTTCATCGGCAGCGACGACCATGCCGACGCCGCGGGCCACCTCCTGTCGGCCATCGCTTCCGCCCGCCTTCACTACCTCGATCCCGAGGTCTACCTCCGCGAGCTCCTGCGCGTCCTCCCGCACTGGCCCAAGAGCCGCCACCTCGAGCTCAGCCCGAAGTACTGGGCCACCACTCGAACGCGTCTCGACGCGGCGCAGCTCGCCGCCGAGCTCGGTCCCCTCACGGTGCCCCCGGTGCCCGAGCAAGAGCCGGTAACGAACTGAACGCATCGACGTGTCCACGACCCGAGCGTGCCTCGGTCGCCGTCAGGACGCGATACGGGGTTCGTGCATCGCATACGGA
>JADZFZ010000062.1 GCA_020854145.1 Deltaproteobacteria bacterium
GCACGCACGTGTCCCTCTCGTCGACGGCGATCGACAGCACCTCACCCTCGATCACGGTCGCGCGCACGGCGCCGAGCCGCGGCTCCGCGGTGCCGTCGCCGAGCTGTCCCGCGGCGTTCTCTCCCCAGCACCAGGGCAGCCCCTCCACGAGCACGCACGAGTGAACCTCGCCGGCGACCAACGTCGGGCAGCGCCGTCCGCACGCCACGGGCTCGGTGAAGCCCGGATCGATGGGCCCCGAGTCGACGAACGGCGATCCGGCGTCCGTGGGACCCGCATCGACGTCGATCGGCGCAGGCGTCGCATCGGGCTCGTCCGCGCGCGCATCGGGCGTCGCATCTGCGCGCGCATCGCGCGTCGAGGGGACGGTGGCATCCGCGGCACGTCCGTCGACGTCGCTGCACGCGAGAAGCAAACAACAGACACCCAGCCACAGGACCGCTCGACGCATGGATCTCCCCTCGCACCCGCGCGCGAGACGACGCACCGGGCGCGCAGCTTCGGTCGGTCCCCTCCCACTGCAAACCGACCGCGCGCCATCGAGCACGTCGCGTACCGTCCGTGTCCACGCCCGCTGTCGCGCGAGTCGCGACGGCGTCGGCGTGACATCCGTGTCACGCCGCGTAGCGCCCGACCCACGCTTCACCCATGGGTCGTCGCGCGGAGCCGACCCGCCTCAGATCTGCGCGGTGCGGTGGGCGAGCGCGAGCAGGTGCGCCGCGAGGTCGGTGCCCGACACGTTGGATGCGCTCTCGACCTGCGTCGTGAACATGTGGCCCGGCATCGCGCCCGTCGCGTAGCTGCGCTGGTGCCCGAGGTCGAGCGTGGGACGTTTCTGCGTCGCGAGCCGCACGTCGTGGATCGCGAGAGGAGCGCGCTCTCGGATCGCGCGCACGAGCTCGAGCAAGCTGTCGCGCCTCGTCGCGCGATGGAGCGTGCCGACGAAGTGGGTGCGGCCCTCGCCGACCACGAGCATCGTGCTCTCCGATCGACGCACGAGATAGAGCACGCGCTCGACGTCGAGCTTCTCGCCGCGACGTCCCGTCTGGGCCACCGCGAGCAAGCTCATCCCGCGACGACCGGGGATGCCCATCGTCACGGGCTGCGCGCTCGTGCCTTCGCTGCGCACCTGCATCGCCTCGATCACGACCTGCAGGTGCGCGAGGGGCAGCTCGATGCGCGCGCGGTCGCCGATGCCCACCAGCGTGTTGCCGAGGATCTCGACGTGCTCGAGCACGATCGGCGCCGCCTCGCGCATCGCGGAGGCGGCGTCGCAGGTCACGACCCCGTGCCCCGCGGCGCGCAGGAGCGCGTGCGTCGCGTCGGCCAACGTGCGGTCCTGCACCGTGGCGACGATCACCGGCAGCGGCGCGGCGAGCCTGGTGCGCATCTCGTACGCATCGCGCTTCAGGAGCGCGGCGAGGGGACCGACGAGCTGGTCGCGCGTCGCGACCCCTCCCGCGGCCGGTTCGTTCCAACGCGTGACGGCGACGACGTGACTGCTTGGGCGCATGCCGCTCGCCCTCCGCAGCCCGCGTGCCACCGCGGCCCGCCGCGGATCGGCGCCTCCGACGCGCGATCGGTCAATCGATTGTCCAGGCGATTCACCCGGACGGGCGGGCCGCTCACCCCCGATCGTCACGTTGCGTGCGCGTCGTCAGGCGCGCGGCCTCCATTGGGCGTATGAAGGGCGCGGCGGCGCCATCCCGACGCACGCCGACGACGGAGCCGATGCGATGACGGAGTCCAAGACGGGGCACGATCTGCCGAACGAGCTGGCCGGCGCGGGGGTCATCGACACACGCAAGCAGGGCGTGTGGCTGCTGCACAACCCTTCGACCAATCAGGGTACGGCGTTCGACCGGGAGCAGCGGGCCGCGCTGCGCGTGCGCGGGATGGTCCCCTATCGGGTCACGACGCTCGCCGAGCAGGCGACCGCCGCCATCGCGCAGATCCGCGCCAAGAGCACGCCGCTCGAGCAGTACATCGGCATGGCGAGCCTGCAGGATCGCAACGAGGTGCTCTTCTATCGCGTGCTCGTCGATCACATCGCAGAGCTCATGCCGATCGTCTACACGCCGACCGTCGGCGAGGCCTGTCAGAAGTTCAGCCAGATCTATCGCAGCGCGCGCGGGCTCTGGCTCACGCCCGACGACGTGGACGACATCCCCGCGGTGCTCAGGAACTCGCCCTTCCGCGACATCCGGCTGATCGTCGCGACCGACAACGAGCGGATCCTGGGCATCGGCGACCAAGGCGTCGGCGGGATGGGGATCCCCATCGGCAAGCTCGCGCTCTACGTCGCGGGCGCAGGCATCCACCCCTCGAAGTGTCTGCCCATCAGCCTCGACGTCGGCACGGACAATCCCGCGCTGCTCTCGGATCCGCTCTATCTCGGGTACCCGCACAAGCGCCTGCGCGGCCGCGCCTACGACGACTTCATCGAAGCCTTCGTGCGCGGCGTCCGCGAGGTGTTCCCACGCGCCATCCTGCAGTGGGAGGACTTCCACAAGGACCGCGCCTTCCTGCTGCAAGAGCGCTACGCGAGGCGACTCCCGTCGTTCAACGACGACATCCAGGGCACGGCGAGCGTGGCCGTCGCGGGGATCCTCGCGGCGCTCCGCCTCACGAAGCAGCGCATGGCGGACCAACGCATCGTGTTCGCCGGAGCGGGCGCGGCGTGCACGGGCATCGCGCGGCTCTGCGCCATCGCGATGCGGGCAGACGGCGCGGACGAGGCCAGGGTGCGGCGTGCCCTCTTCGCGCTCGACAGCCGGGGCCTGTTGCACGACGGCCGACCCACGGACGAGCCGCACAAACGCGAGCTCGCGGTGCCGCGCGCGGTGATGCTCGAGCACGGGCTCGACCCTTCCGCCCAGCTCTCGCTGCTCGACGTGATCCGGGCGGTCAAGCCCACCGTCCTCGTGGGCGCGACCGCGCAGGCCGACACCTTCACCGAGGAGATGCTCACCACTTTGGCGCGCGACGTGGAGCGGCCCATCGTGCTGCCGCTCAGCAACCCGACGAGCAAGGCCGAGTGCACCCCGGAGCAGGCCATCCGCTGGACCGGCGGTCGGGCCATCGTCGCGACCGGCAGCCCGTTCGCCGACGTCGAGCACGGCGGCACGCGCCACGTCATCGGGCAGGCGAACAACGTCTTCATCTTCCCCGGCGTGGGTCTCGGGACGGCGATCGCCGAGGCCGAAGCCGTCACCACCGAGATGTTCCACGTGGCCGCGGTCACGCTCTCGCAGCTCGTGAGCCCGGAGCGGCTCGCCTCCGGCGCCATCTACCCGCACCAGAGCGAGCTGCGTCGCGCGAGCTTCGCGATCGCCTGCGCCATCGTTCGCTACGCGAGCGAGAACAACCTCGGCCGGCGCGTCGCCGCCGAGAACGTGGAGAAGCTCGTGCGCGCCGCCGTGTGGGACCCGGCCTACGTCCCAGTCCGTCACACCTGATCGAGCGCGCGCGCAACCAACACGGCTATCTTCATCAGGTCGTCATGCGCGCAGCTCGCAAGCTCTCGACCTACGCCGATCTCCTGCGGCTGCCCGAATCGGCGCGCGCCGAGATCATCGCGGGAGAGATCGTCGTTCACGACTTCGCGCCCGCACCGGAGCACGGCTACGTGCAGCTGGCGCTCGGCGACTTCGTCGGTGGCCCGTTCGACCGGCGCGGCGGCTCGGATGGTCCGGGTGGCTGGTGGATCCTCGCAGAGGTCGA
>JADZFZ010000063.1 GCA_020854145.1 Deltaproteobacteria bacterium
GAGCCCATGCACCTCAACATGGGACCCGCGCACCCCGCGATGCACGGGACCATCCGGATGGTGCTCGAGCTCGACGGCGAGATGATCCGCAAGGTCGACGTCCAGCCCGGTTATCTCCATCGCGGCTTCGAGAAGATGAGCGAGCGGGGCACGTGGCAACACGTCTTCCCCTATACCGATCGGCTCAACTACTGCTCGCCGATGCTCAACAACGTGGGCTTCGCGCTCGCCGTGGAGAAGCTCCTCGGCATCGAGGTGCCCGAGCGCTGCAAGTACTACCGGGTCGTGCTCGGCGAGCTCGCACGCCTCGCGGATCACCTGACGTGCAACGGCGCCCAAGCGATGGAGCTCGGCGCGTTCACGCCGTTTCTCTACATGCTCAAGGCGCGCGAATGGGTCTACGAGATCCTCGAGAAGGAGACCGGCGCGCGTCTCACGCACAGCTTCGGACGCATCGGTGGCATGGCGCTGCCGCCGCGGCCCGAGCTCAAGGCCGATCTCTCCGAGCTCTCACCCAAGGTGCGCAAGGTGCTCGAGGAGTGCGAAGCGCTCCTTCTCGGCAATCGGATCTTCCTCGATCGCACGCAGAACGTGGGTCGCATCTCCAAGGAAGACGCGCTGTCTTACGGGTTCACCGGACCGATGCTCCGCGCATGCGGCGTCGAGTACGACGTGCGCAAGGACCATCCGTACCTCGTCTACGACCGGCTCGACTTCGAGGTCCCGATCGGGCACGACGGCGACGTCTACGACCGCTTCCTCGTACGCATGGAAGAGATGCGACAGAGCCTGTCCATGCTCGATCAATGCGTGAAGCAGATGCCCGACGACGGGCCCATCGCGGTCTCGGATCCGCGCATCGTCTTTCCCGAGAAAGAGCTCGTCTACACGACCATCGAGGGCACCATCCAGCACTTCAAGCTCGTGATGGAAGGCATCAAGGTCCCGAAGGGCGAGGTCTACGCGTACACCGAAGGCGGCAACGGGGAGCTCGGCTTCTACCTGGTGAGCGACGGCACCGGCACTCCCCATCGCGTGCGCGTACGCGGTCCGTGCTTCGCCCACCTGCAGGCATTCCCGGTGATGATCGAGGGTCAGATGCTCGCCGACATCGTGCCCGCATTCGGGTCGGTCAACATGATCGGCGGAGAGTGTGATCGCTGATGCCCACGTTCAAGCTCGATGGCCAGGAGATCCCTTTCGAGCCGGGTGACACGATCATCCGGGCAGCGTTCCGCCAGGGTATCGAGATCCCGCACTACTGCTGGCATCCGGGGCTGAGCATCGCGGCCAACTGCCGCATGTGCCTCGTCGAGATCAAGAGCGCCCGCCCGATGTTGATGCCCATCGTGCGCTGGGACGACAAGCAGAAGAAGTACGTCGACGCCACCAAGCCCAAGCTGCAGCCCGCGTGTCAGGCCATGGCCGCCGAGGGGCTCGAGGTCTTCGCCAAGAACGAGGCAGCCAAGGCCGCGCAAGCCAGCACCCAAGAGATGCTGCTGCTCAATCACCCGGTGGATTGCCCCATCTGCGATCAGGCCGGCGAGTGTCGCCTGCAGGACTACTGGCAAGAGCACGGTGCACGCGGCAAGCGCATGCTCGACGAGCCGGTGCACAAGCCGAAGGGCGTCGTCTTCGGGGAGACCATCGTCTACGACGCAGAGCGCTGCATCATGTGCACGCGCTGCATCCGCTTCATGGACGAGGTCGCGAAGGATCCCGTGCTCGACATGCGCGAGCGCGGCAACCGCAACGAGATCGTGCTCTCGCCGGGCCGCGAGCTCGAAGGCAGCTACACGCTCATGACCGAGCACGTCTGCCCGGTCGGCGCGCTCACGTCGAGCGACTTCCGGTTCAAGGCGCGCGTCTGGTTCCTGCGCAGCCAGAAGAGCGTGTGCCCCGGCTGCGCGACCGGTTGCAGCGAGCACGTCGACTACGATCCGCGCACGAACGAGGTCGCTCGGCTGCGGCCGCGCGAGAACCTCGCGGTCAACAAGTACTGGATGTGCGACGAAGGCATGTTGCTCTACGAAGCGGCCAAGAAGGATCGGCTGCTTCGTCCGCGCATCAAGAACGACGATGCGAGCCACGCCGACGCGATTGCCGAGGCCGCCAAGCGGCTGGGCAAACCGGGGCAAGGGATCGCGGTCGTTCTCTCGTCGCAGCGCAACGTCGAGGACAATCACGTCGCCGTCCGGCTCGCGCGCGATTATCTGCCGGGCGCGCGCACGTACTGGACGGGTCGCCCCGACGGCGCAGCGGACGACATCCTCCTGTCGGCCGACCGGAACCCGAATCGAGCAGGGATCGCCCACGTGCTCGGGAGCAGCGGGCAAGCGCGCGGCGCCGAGATGCCCCCTGGCTTCGACGAGCTCGTCGAGGACATCAACGCGGGACGCGTCACGGCGCTCCTGTCGCTCGGTGGAGAGACGCCGCTCGAGGGAGCCGTGCTGTCGCCGTTCGCGAAGCTCGACACGCTCGTCGTGATCTCCCCGTTCACGACCGGGCTCACCGAGCGCGCGCACGTCGCGTTGCCTTGCCCCGTCTGGTACGAGGAAGACGGCACCTTCGTGCAGAAGGGCGGCCTCAAGCAGCGTTACCGCAAAGCGTTCCCGCCGCAGGGCGAGGTGATGCCCGCCTGGCAGATCCTCGCGCGGTTGGCAGGGGCGATGGACCTGGCGCTCGCGGTGGGCTCCCTCGCCGACATCCGCCGTGAAGCCAAGGTGACCGATGCCGACGTGGCGCCTCTGAAGGACGCGCCTTCGCAGCACATGCTGCCAGGCACGCAGGTGACGACGTGAGCGGCGATCTCTTCGTCGTCGTCTCCACGCTCGCGAAGCTCGTCGTGGTCTTCGCGATCCTGCTGGGCATCGCACCCCTGCTCATCTGGGTCGAGCGCCGTCAGAGCGCGATGATCCAGGACCGGATCGGCCCGACGCGCGCCGGGGTGAAGCTCTTCGGCCGCGAGATCCGGCTCTTCGGGCTCCTCCATCCCGTCGCGGACGCGGTGAAGTTCTTCTTCAAGGAAGACTTCATCCCTCCGAACGCGGACAAGCTGCTCCACAGCCTGGCTCCGCTGATTGCCGTGTTCCCCGCGTTCGCGACGTTCGCCGTCGTGCCCTTCGGGGACGTGCTGCACCTCGACTACCTCTGGGACACCCTGACTCCCGACACGATGGCGCAGATGGCGCCGCGCCACGAGCTCGTCGAGCGCGGCAGCTCGGTCGCGCTGCAGGTCGCGACGCTCAACGTCGGAGTCCTCTACGTCTTCGGCATCGCGGGCACCGGGATTCTCGGCGCCGCCATCGCGGGCGCGTCGAGCGACAACAAGTACTCGTTGCTCGGTGGCCTTCGCGCCGCCTCCCAGATGGTCAGCTACGAGGTCGCTCTCGTGCTCTCCATCGTGGGCGCGTTCCTGGTCTACGGCAGCGTCCGGCTCGAGGACATGGTCGCGTGGCAGAAGGGCCACGTCTGGGGGATCTTCGTTCAGCCCGTCGGCTTCTTGCTGTTTCTGACGGCGGCCATCGCCGAGCAGAAGCGCGTGCCGTTCGACTTGCCCGAAGGCGAGAGCGAGATCGTCGGCGGCTACTTCACCGAGTACTCGGGCATGAAGTTCGGGCTCTTCTTCACGGGAGAGTTCATCGAGGTCATCGTCCACGCCGCGCTCATCGCGACGCTCTTCTTCGGCGGCTACCACCTGCCGTTCCTCGACGCAGGTGGCTTCGTGATCGGCGGTTGGCGCCTCGGTCTGCCGCACCTCGTCGTCGTGCTGCTGCAGCTCGTCACGTTCGTCGCGAAGATCGGGTTCTTCATCTGGTTCCAGATGATGCTCCGATGGTCGCTTCCTCGATTCCGCTACGATCAGGTCATGAAGCTCGGCTGGAAGGTGCTTCTGCCCATCGCCCTCGTGAACCTGCTCGTGACCGGGATCATCGTGCTCGCGATCGACAAGGTGCAGTGACCCACGCGCCCGCAGCTCCGATGTCCGCGCGCGCTGCGCGAACCCCGCGGATGAGCTCCACCGCCCGTCCGGGGATGGAGCATCATCGAGGACGAACCACATGGCCAAGCTGATCCCGAAACCAGGGCGCACCGCCGGAGAGCAGGCTTATCTGCCCGCGATCGCGAAGGGGCTCGGCGTGACGATGCGCCACTTCTTCAAGAACACGTTCGGGATGGCGGTCGGCAACCAGGAGTGGACCGACGTCGTCACGGTGCAATACCCCGAGGATCGCTGGGAGCCCGAGCGCCTCTATCCCGAGCGATTCCGTGGTGTGCACCGGCTCACGCAGCGCACCGACGGAAGCCCGCGCTGCGTGGCTTGCCTCTGCTGCAGCACCGCGTGTCCCGCGCAGTGCATCTTCATCGAGCCCGGCGAGTACCCCGTCGGCGATCCGCGCCGAGGTTACGAGCGATTCCCCGTGAAGTTCGTCATCGACGAGCTCCGCTGCGTCTTCTGCGGCTACTGCGTGGAAGCCTGTCCCTGCGACGCGATCCGCATGGACACCGGTGCGCACGTCCCCGCGTCCACGAAGCGCTCCGACTTTCTCTACGACCGCGAGACGCTGCTCTCGATCCCCGGCGCCGACGGCACCTTCCTGACGCGCAACCCGCGCCACGAGCCCGGCGACGAGACCCATCCCGGCCTCA
>JADZFZ010000064.1 GCA_020854145.1 Deltaproteobacteria bacterium
CGCGCTCGGGGCGTACGAGCTCGCCGACGATCTTCTCGGAGCTGCCGTTCGTGTAGTTGTTCGCCGTGTCGACGAAGTTCCCGCCGGCGGCGCGGAACGTGTCGTACTGCTTTCGCGCTTCGTCGGGCGACGCGCCCCAGCCCCAGTCTTCGCCGAACGTCATCGTGCCGAGCGCGAGCTCCGACACGCGCAACCCCGACCTGCCGAGCAGGCGGTACCGCATCGTGATCGTTCCCATGGGCGCGGAGCCTAGGACCGGCGAGCGAGATGGCCAGGTGTGGGGCCACCCACCCGACGCGATACGATGCGGCCGATGTTGCGTCTTCTCTTCGGCTTCGTGCTCGCGGTCGCCGGCGCATCCTGCGCGACCGCCGAGTGCGCGAACGATTCCGATTGTCCGCTCGGCCGCTACTGCGGGGCAGGCGACTGCAAGCAGGACTGCGCGAGCGACGATCACTGCCCGCTCGGGCTCGTCTGCGGCGATAACGGTCGGTGCAGCCGATCGGCTGCGGACGCCGCGACGCCCGATGGCGCGACTCCGCTCGACGCGTTCTCGCCGGACACGGCGACACCCGACGCGCGTCCGCCCGAGGACGCGGGCCCGATCCCCGACCTCGGCCCGACGATGGACGTCGGTCCGCCGCCGCCCCCTCCCGCGGACGTCGGCCCGCCGCCGCCGCCGCCGCCCGACATGGGCCCGACGGGAACACGCGCCTACCTCGAGCCGTGTGCTGCGGACGGCGAGTGCGCGTCCGGCCGCTGCGTCTCCGACGGTCCCGGCACGACGAGCCGCGTGTGCAGCCGCGCGTGCGCCCGCGACGCGGACTGCGCCGACTGGCACTTCTGTCTGTCGGGATCGCCCGGCGGCGCCGGCACCTGTGCGTGGGACGACGTCGGCAACCCGTGCTCCGGCGCCGCGAGCGGGGACGAGTGCGCGTTCGCCTGCGTGCACTCGGACAGCCCCGGCAGCGGTCACTGCACCCACCTCTGCGAGCGTGGCAGCGACTGCCCTGGCGGCTATGCGTGCGTGCTCTCCGACGCGCTCGATCCGACGTCGCTGCGCGTGTGCGCGTGGATCCACAAGGCCTGTCCCGTCGACGCGACGCAGTGCCCGACGTCGCTCGGCGGCTGCGGGCCCGATGGCTCCGGCAGCACGGAAGGCACGCAGTGCACGGGCGCCTGTCTCGCGGCGGCCGACTGCCCCGCGATCTTCGGCGGCAGCTACACGTGCGGCACGCCACCGGGCTTCCCCGCGGGGCTGCGCATCTGCGAGCCACCGACCGCCGCGGACGGCGCATCGGGTGAGCCGTGCACGACCGACGACGATTGTCGCAGCGGCATCTGCGCGTTCGCCGAAGCGGGCGATCCGACGGCGGTGTGCCTCGAACGCTGTGTGCCGGGCGTCGGCTGCGCGGTCGGCTTCGGGTGCACGCCCGTCGTGCTCACCGGCACGGGTGCGGCGGCCAACGTCTGTGTGCCCGCGGGTCGCGGCCGCACCGGAGATCCGTGCACGCGCGCCCGCGACTGCCGATCGGGCGCGTGCAGCTCGAGCGCGCGCGCATGCATCGACACGTGCCAGAGCGGTGCGTGCCCACCCGGCTTCACGTGCACGCCCGAAGGCCTGACCGTCGAGGGCGTCGCGCTGAGAACGTGCCGACCCTAGGGCGGGCAGCCCCGCCCCGCGGAAGCACGCGCCTCGCGCGCCCACCGCCACGCCGCGCTCTCTCGAGGGCTCCGATGCGCTCCGCGGCGTCGCCTCGGACCGGCGGCGCGCCACCGGGTCCGGTCACTCCTGCGGCGGCTCGGCTGCGATCACGTGTGCGGGGTTCGGCTTCTCGTGCGCGGGGGCCTGGCTGTAGTCGCCGAACGGGCCGTCGCGCTCCGCCACGGCCTCGCGCACGCCGCGCGTGGCGGCCCGCTCGATCCAGCGCTTCGCGTCCGGCGTGTTGCGCATGAGCCCATCGAGGATGGGCCCGAGCACCTGAGTCGACGCGATGCCCATGCTCTCGAACGCGTGGTTGACGACGAGCTTCATCGCGGCGAGCTGCGAAGCGGGGATGGACGCGAGCTGTCGGGCGGTCTTCCACACGAGCCGCTCGAGCTCATCGAACGGCACGGCACCGTTGATGAGCCCCACCTCCGCCGCCTCGCGTCCCGAGAGCGGCTTGCCCGTGAGCGCGTGCTCCTTCGCCTTCGTCAGGCCGAGCCGATAGATCCACATGCCGCTCAGATAGGCGCCCCACATGCGCGAGTAGGGCGTCCCGATGCGCGCGTCGTCGCTCGCGTACACGAGGTCCGCGCAGAGCGCGTAGTCGCTCCCTCCGCCGACGCACCACCCGTGCACCTGCGCGATGACCGGCTTGGGAGATCGCCAGAAGCTCATGAACTTCTGCGTGGGCGCGATCGACGCGGCGGTCGAGAGGACGAAGTCCTTGCCGGGATCCCACTCTCCGTCGGTGTTGATGTGCGCGTCCCAGTGATGGAAGCCCTCGCCGAAGTCGAAGCCCGCGCAGAGCGCTCGCCCCGCGCCGCGGAACACGATCACCTTGATGGCCGCGTCCCGCGACGCGCGCTCGACGGCGTGCTCGATCTCGTCCGGCATGGGCGGCACGATCGTGTTGAGCTGCTCGGGCCGGTTCAGCGTGATGGCCGCGATCGGTCCGACCGCGTCGTATCTCAGCGTCTCGTAGCTCATGGTCGCCTCTCGCCTCCCGCGGCGCCTGGCGTGACGCCCGGCGCATCGTAGGCCAGTTCGGGACCAGGCCCCTCTCCCGAGTGGAGAGAGTCGGGGTGAGGGGTGAGCTGGCGAGGTGCGTCCCGTGGCTGGACGTGCGCTGCTTCGGCACGGCACGATCCGCCGAACGTGCCTCGCTCGCGCCTCGCGTCGTCTCGCCCTCCGGCGTCGCCTCCGGCGGCCGACGATGCGCCTCGTCTCGGCCTCGTGTTCGAAGCGGGCCGCGGCAAGCTGCGCGTCGAGAGCCCCGTCACGCTCGCGAGCCCGGCCGCGTCGCGGCCCATCGTGCTGCGCTCGCTCGATCTCGATATCGGTCCCGTGCGCTTCCCGCTCGACGTCTCGGGCGGAGCAGGACGCTTCCGCACGCGCCGAATGGCGCTCGCCCGCGCGGAGCTGGCGCTGCCGTTGCCCGCGATCGAGGCGCTCGTCTCGCAGCGCGTTCGATGGCTCGGCCGGGGATCGGGAGTCCGCGTTCGACTCGCCCGTGGCCCTGCGGAAGACGGCGTCTCGCTCGTCGTGACGCTCGTTCCGCGATCGCCCTCCGTCTCGCCGGTCGTGTTCGGCGTCGCGCTGATCGCCGACGGGCTCGATCTGATCGCGCTCGTTCACGACGCGCGCTCGGCCTCCGATGGTCCCGCCGCGCCGACCTCGCTGGCGCTCGACGCGCTCGCGTCGATCGGCGCTCGCTGGGACGGGACGTCGATGCGCTTCTCGCGCGTGGACCGCCGAGTCCTGGAGGAAGTGCTCGTCGCCCGCGGCTTCCGCCTGCCCGACGTGCGCGACGTACGTCTCTCCGCCCCACGCATCGTGGACGACGACGTCCTGCTTCTCGGCTGGAGCCCCCAGGTCGGCGCCGACGCGGCTCCTCTCGCGCACGCTCGCCTCCTCGACGCGCATCGCCGCCTCGGTGCCTGCGACGGTGCGCTCGCGAAGGGCGACCGGCTCGCCGCGCGCGCCGCGTTGTCCACCGCGCTCGCCGCGTTGCCACGCTCGCCGCCGCTCCTCTTGCGTCTCGCCGAGCTCGACGCGGACGAGCCGGGTCTGGAGCCCTCCGTGCGATCCGTGCTCCTCGAGCTCTCGACCGCAGCCGAAGGTGCGTCCCCTGCGGTGGTCGATACGCTCGGTCTCCGGCTCGCGCTGCGCATCGGCGATCTCGACGACGTCTACGCGCGGGCCGAGCGCCTCGCCGCCGACCTCGATGCACCCGAGCTCGCCGCCGCTGCGCTCACGCTGGCGGGCGAAGCGCTGCTCGCGACGCGTCCCGAGCTCGGCGCGGCGCTCTTGTGGCGCGCCTCGTCGCTGCGTCGCACCGACGTGCATCTGCACGCTCGGCTCCTCGCGGTCGCCGATCGCGCAGGGCTCGACCTCGCCACCATCGAAGAGCTCGGAGCGCGCTGGCTCGGCGCGGCCGACGACGCCGACGAACGAGCCCGCGCTGCGCTGGCGACCGGGCGGGCAGCGGCGGCGGTCGGCGCCTTGCCCGAGGCGCGCGCGTGGTTCGAACGCGTGCTCCGCTATCGCCCGCGCTCGCACGCTGCGCTCGTGGGTCTCGGCCGCACGCTCTTCGCGCTCGCGGACGCGGGCCGGGCGCTGCGCGTGCTCGGTCGCGCCATCGAGCTCGCGGACGCCGCGTCGGACCGGTCGCTCGCCGCAGACGCGTTCGCCGCGCTCGCCGACATCCACCTGTCGCTCGGTGACCCGACCGCCGCGCTCGACGCCGCGACCGCTGCCGCGGAGCGCACTCCACACGACCCGACCGTCTGGTCACGGGTCGCCGACCTGCGCGACGCGACGGGGGATCCTCGCGGTGCAGCGGTCGCGGCGAGCCGCAGCCTCGACGAGATGCGACGAGCCCGCGACCCCCGCGACGACCCGGCCGCAGCCCGCGACGCCGCACCGGCGACCGCGAGCGCGGGCCCGGATCCCGAGCCGCCGCGCGAGGCGCCCACGACCGAGCTACACGGTCTGCGCCGCCGCCTCGATCGGGGGGATGCCGGCGTCTCGCCCGCCGCCCTCGAAGCCGTCGTGGCCCACGCGCTCCACGATCCCGCGGCCGTCACGTCGCACGAAGCGCTCGACGACCTCGCCGCCGTCGCAGGCATGGCGGGCCGGCGCGACGCGGCGCGTGTCGCGGGCGCCCTCGCGCGCCTGCTCGCGACGGGCTCGGCACCGTCGCTCGGCGATCCGATCTCCCTCACCGCCGAGAGACGTCGCGCCTTGTTACGCGTCCACTCGGGCGGCGGGCCGATCGTCGAGCTCCTCGAGCGTCTCGCCGAGCCGCTCGCGTCGCGCTGCCTTCCGCCGCGCGACTGGGTACGCGAGGCGGCGCGCGATCACGCGCTGGTCCATCATGCGCGCGAGATCGCCGGTCGCATCGCCGTGCGCCCGCGCCGCCTCTTGATCTCGTCGGGCAGCGGCGTGCGCGCCGTATGGTTGCCGGACGGTGTGGCGCTCGTGGTGGGTCGCGCCTTGCCCGGGCGCCCGGCGCGTCTCGCGTACCTCCTGACGTGTGAGCTGCTCGCGCTCGAGCACGGCGGCGTCGGGGTCCCGTTCGACGTGTTGCTCGACGTCGTGCGCACGACGTCGCCCGAGGCCAACCATCGCCCCGAAGACCTCGGGAACGCGTACGACGAGCTGCGCGAGGCCTGTCGTCGCGTCGCGCTGACGGTGACCCGCGACCCCGCGAGCGCCGTTTCCGCGCTGGTCGCTCTCGAAGGCGCCGAGCTCGAGAAGGCCCCCGACGTGCGCTCGCGCGAGGCCTCGCTCGCTCGCTCCGCCGATGCGTGCCGGCTCGCATCGTGGGCGCTCGACGGCAAGCTCCTGACGCCATGAGGGATCCGGTCCTGTTCGTCGCGCTCGTCGCGCTCGCCGCGGCGTGGGCGACGACACACGTCGCGACCCTCGTGAGCGTGCTGCGGAGCCGTGTCTCCGTCGTGCTGCGCATCGTGGCGTTCGTGCCGCCGGCGACGCCGATCGTCGCCATCCTCGCGGGCGCGACCTGGCGTGCGGTTGCGTGGATCGTGCTGGCGCTCGCGTACGGGGGCGTGCGCTTCTTCGCCTGACGCCGCGCCCGCTCGAGTCCGTTTGCCGACGCGCTCGCCCGCTGCAATGTTGCCGGCCCGATGCCTGCGACCTGCAGAGTCTGTGGATGGTTGGATCGACCCGACATGGGGCCGTGCCCCTCGTGCGCCGCGCCCTTCGGCGCGGGTACCCCGCTCGTGGACGACCGCCGTCTGCGCCAGCACGCCGGGCCGCGGCCGGACGACTGGCCCGAGCTCCGGTTCGCGTTCCAGGCTTGGCGCGCCGGCGACGTGCACCAGATGGTCGGCGTCTGCCTGCAGGCGCTGGGCTTCTCGGGCACGTCCTTCGTGGAGCGAAACGGGTGTCAGTACTGGCCCGCGGTTCCGCGCACCGGGGTGCTCTTCCTCTTCTCCGATCCGCGACGCAGCCTCGTCGGGGTCGAGTCGCCGATCGTGCGACTGCCGGCGCGGCTCGCGGTGCCCGCGCTCAGGTTCCTGCTGTCGACCAACGGTCAGCTCAACGGGCACGCGCGTTACGTGCTGCGCGATCACGTCGTCGTGTTGCGCTTCGCGAAGCGGCTCGAGGGCTGCTCACCGCCCGAGCTGGTCCAGGCGGTGCGCGAGGTCGCCGCGCGATCCGAGCGAATGACCGATCTCATGTCGGCCACGTTCTTCGCGGAGCCGATCGCGCCGGAGGTCCGCAAGACCGGCCTCGACCCCGTGTGCCTCGGGATCCCGCGCGAGCTGCGCATGCTCTCGGCCGCGGGTGACGCGGCGGCACCCGCGGCTCCCACGGTGTCGAGCGCTCGCTTCGCGCCGCCGTCCTCGTCGCCGCCGCCCCCGTCGTCCCGGCCAGCCGCACCGGCATCCGCGCAACCTCCCGCGCCGCGCGCGGCTTCTTCGCCGGCGATGCCCGTGACGGCGCACGGTGGCGGGCGCTCCGCCATCATCGAGGAGACGCAACAGCGGCTCGCCTTCGCCGAGCGCTTCGCGGCGTTGATGGAAGAGACCCTGCGACGCGGGCAGACGCACCAGGAGCACGTCGCGCTCGTCGGTCTCGTGCAACGTGCCGCGATCTTCCGCGCGCACCACGAGTTCGCGAGCGCGCTGCCGAAGGCCGTGGCGGTGCTCTTCGGCGTGGGTCGCAGCCTCGTCGAGCAGCCGCCCAAGCTGCGTGCGCGTGGCTTCTTCGGACGCGGTGACGTGCCCAACCCTTCGCTGCTCGCGCCCACCTTCGCCCGCCTGGCGCGCGACCTCGGCGACGTCACCGGCTCGCCGCCTTCGGCGACGCCACCCAGGTTCGCGAGCGCGGCCATCCTCAAGGCGCACCTGCGCGAGCTGATGGAGGACCTCGAGTCGATGCCCATCGATCCCAGCACGAAGTCGTTCGTCCTGCTCGGCGCCGTGGCCGAGTCGATGCTCCGCGCCGCGATGACGCCGGCCATGGCCGAGCAGCTCGCGACGACGTACGCCGCGGCGACGAACGAGCCGCCGCTCCGGGCCGTCGCGATGCTGCGCCACGCGCTGGCGAGGTTGGCGTCGTGACCGCGGATCCCTGGGCACGCGTTCGCGGCGCGATCGTCGGCGTGCGCGCGGGATCACACGACGGCACCGGATGGGTCGCCACCGGTGCCGGGCTCGTCGTGACCAACGTCCACGTCGTCGGGTATGCGTCGAGCGTCACGTTGACCGACGAGTCCGAGCGCGTCGTTCGCGCCAAGGTCGTGTTCGCCGACGTCGCACGCGATCTCGCTTTCCTCGCGCCCGTGACGCGCATCGGCGGCGAGCCGCTCGTGCTCGCGGACAGCTCCCAGGCGGTCCCCGGCCAGACGGTGATCGCCATCGGACATCCGCTCGGCCTCTCGTACACGCTGACGCGCGGCGTCCTCTCGGGCGTCGGACGCAGAGTACGCGGGGTGCCGTACCTGCAGACCGACGCAGCCATCAACCCGGGCAACAGCGGCGGCCCCCTCCTCGACGAGCACGGCCACGTTCTCGGCGTCAACACGTTCGTCTCGGCGCGCGCCCAGAATCTGGGCTTCGCGTTGCCCTCCCACGTGTTCTACCCCGACCTCTGCGCCCACGACCTGCCGCTCCCGGAGCTGTCGGCGCGTACGGTCACGTACGCCTGCCCGCACTGCAGCGAGCCTTACGACCCGGCCGAGGACAGCTGCCTCGTGTGCGGCGTGCCGCACCTGTTCTTCGGGCAAGCCGAGCTCGCGGCGCAGGAGCTCCCGTATGCACGCGCCGACCGCGCGCTCGCGTCCGCGCTCGCGAAGATCGGGATCGGCGAGATCTCCCGTCTCGGTCCCGGGCGCTACGAGCTCGACCATCCGCGCACGCCCCTTCGCGTGATGCTCGACGACGCAGGCGCGAAGGCCATCGTCGAGAGTCGGATCGCCGCCATCCCGCAGTCGTTCCACCAAGAGGTCTATCGATTCCTGCTCACCGCGTGCGACCAGTCGAGCGGCGCCGCGTCCACCGGCCTGCACGACGACACCGTGGTGGTGACGCTCGTCGAGAGCACGGCGTTCCTCGTCGAGCAGGAGCTCGAGCGCGACCTCGTCGACTTCGTCCGATTCGCGGGCGCGCTCCGCAAGACGCTCGAATCCTCGTTCGGCGCTTTGCCCCCTCCGACCGACTCCGCCCGGTGACCCTGGACGTCCTCCGGAGCGAAGAGCTCGAGTCTGCGCTCGCCGCTGCGCTCTCCGGGCGCAGCGCTCGTCTGGCCGATCTGCTCGCACGACACGGCGGCCTTCCGGGCCCGCGCCCGAACCTCGCCCTCGCATCGGCCTTCGGCAACAGCCTGGCGCGCGCCGGCACGCAGGCTCGCCCGCTGCTCGACGCGCTCGTTCGCGCGGGCTCGGCGGCCGACGAGGCCCGCACGTTCCTCCCCATCGCCGCTGCATTCGGCTTCGCGGCGCGGCTTTCGACCGACGACGTGCACGCGTGGGACGGCATCTTCGAGCTCGCGGCCGACGATCGCGCTGCGGTGCGCACCGGGCTCATCGCGGCTCTCGGCGGCTGGGCCGCACGCACGAACCTCGGCCCGCTGGTCGCGCGCGCCGCTCGATGGCTCGAGCATCCCGACCGCGAGCATCGATTCGCCGCATGCGCCATCGTGCTCGACGTGATCGCGGAGCGTCGGCGCCTCGAGACGCTCGAGGATCGAGCCGCGCTCCTCTCGTGGATGGAGCGCGTGATCGGCGAGATCGCCGATGCGCCGCGGGCTGCCGAACGTTCGCCGGCGCGGCGGAGGATCCTCGCGGCGTTACCGAGCGCGCTCGCCGAGATTGCGGTCTCGCTGCGCGACGAGGGCGAACGATGGCTGATCGCGCAGCTCTCCGAGGCGCGCCACCCCGACGTGCGCATCGCGATGGAGCAAGCGATCGATGCGCTGCGCAAGGGCGCGCGTGCGCGCAGCAGCTCGGTCATCGAAGCCATGCGCGCAGCGCTCGCATCGAGCGCGAAGCCCTCGCGCGAAGCGGCTCGGATTCGTCACGGCATGAGCGGTCGCGGCAAGAAAGGCGATCGGCGCTCGCGTTGACCGCGTCGTTCGATGCCGTCGCTGCGCGCGCCGTCGCTCAGAAGATGCGCAGCGAGAGCCCCGCGCCGTCCGGGACCGCCATCGGCGTGATCGCGATTGTTGGCCCCGAGTCGTCCTCTGCCGTGATCACGAGCACCCGTCGCGGCACGACGAAACCGAGCACGAACAGCGTCACGCCCAGCGCCTGGATGCCCGTGACCAGCGACGCCGCTCCCCATGCGTCGTCCTCGTCCGCTCCCGCGGCCGCGATCAGCGGTCCCACGACGGGAACGACCAGCAGGCCGTAGCTCGCGTCCGTCGAGGACGCGGCGACCCCGACCAACGCGGTGAGCAGGTAGACGACGCCGAAGACGATCGACCCCGCGACGATCAGCCCGACGCGAGGTCTCGTCTCGACGTAGGCGCCCATCGGGACTTGGATCCCGTCCTCGTAGGGCACCTCGCGGCGCATCCCGTACGTCGGATATGCGGCAGGCGGCGCCCCGTACGTGACCGTCGCCGCCGCCTGCGCGAACGCCCTCGGCGCCGCGGCGCTCAACACGGTCAGCGCCAAGACGCTTGCGACGACGCCGCGGGCCACGCGATGCGGAGAGCTCACGGCGTCCACACGTCAGATACGGAACGGGAAGGTCACCGAGAGTGATGGACGCGAGAAACGCGGGAAGCGCGCCTGACGCACCGCGCGCGCGATGCAGCTGCCTTCGGGCGTTCCAGCGAACTGGCCCGACACGCTCGCGCCCGTGACGCGACCCGTGCTGCCCGAGATGGTCACACGGACCGTCGCGGTTCCGTGGGTACCCGAGCCGCAGGAACGAACCGCGCCCGCGACGCCGTTCATGCCGGAGGCGATCTCGCCACGCGACGGGGTCTCGGGAAGCCCGCTGCCGCCCCCACCACCGCCGCCGCCGCCCCCGCCGCCGCCGCCACCGCCCCCGCCGCCGCCGCCCCCACCGCGCACGCGCTCGGTGCTGCCGACGGCGCGATCGAGGAGCGACTCGAGATCACGCGAGCCCGCCGAAGACCCGGCCGCGCGTGCCGGCGTCGTCGCACCGCCACCCGAAGCGGGCCGCGCGCTGCTGCCGCCCGCGGCTGCCGGGGTGCCCGAGCCTCCTGCCGATCCGCGCTCGCGATCGCGTCGCTCGCGGTCCCGATCACGATCGCGATCGCTGCCTCCGCTGGCACCGCTCGTCGAGGTCTCGCCCGTCGTTCCCGCGGCCGTCGTGGTTCCGGTGGCCGCCGGATCGGTCGGCGTCGTCGGAGTCGTAGGTGTCGTGGGCGTCGGCTCCGGAGTCGTAGGCGTCGTGGGCGTCGCGGGTGGCGGCGTCGTCGGCGGCGCCACGGCCACGACCGGAGCCGGCGGCTGACGGGTCAACACGATGACGACGACCGCTGCCGCGGCCACGACCGCGAACCCTGCCACGCCCAACCCGACGATGAGCCCCGTCTTGCTCGGGGGCCGTTCGGCTGCGACCGGTGCGAGCACCGGCGCCGCGAGCGGGGCGGCGAACGCCGATCCTCCCGTGCCGATGGCCAACAGATCGTCCACACGATCCACGGGCCTTCCACCTCCGGGCCCGGTCGAGGTCGCGAGCGCCTTGATGTCGATGAGGCCCGAGCCTTCGCCCGTCGCGTGCCCCGCGGCAGGCGCCGTCGACTTCGCCGACGGGGAGGGCGACGACGCGGGGGAGCCGGTAGCCAACGCCTGCAGGTTCTGCAGCGAGAACAGCACCGAGTTCTCGTTGCGCTGACCCGTGAGCTTCGCCTGATCGGCGCTCACGCGCGGGCTGGCCGAGGCCACCACGTCCTCTTCCTCGTCCTCCTCTTGTCCGCCGAAGGGCGTCGCCGCCTCGGGTGCGGCCTTCGCGAACAGGTCGGCTCCGCGCGGTGCGCGGGCAGTGGCCGCGGGTGCGGGTGCGGCGGCGCCGCCGAAGATGTCGCCTCCGCCTCCTCCGAAGAGCCCGCCTCCTCCGCCGGCGTCAGCCGCAGCCGCGCCAGCCGGTGGATACGACGAACGAGCGGCCGCCGGGGCCACCGACGGTGCCGCCATGGGCGCGGACTGCGCCTCCTGGCCGCCCATGATCGCCTGCACCAGCGGCTCGATGTCCTTCAGGTGCTTCCAGTCGTCGAAGCCTTCGCGCCAGGCGTAGGCCTCCCAATCGACTGACCCGCTCGAGAGCATCTCGCCGATCTGTCCAGGGGCGAACGGCCCCTGTTGCTCACCATCGACTACGAGATGCCATACGGCGTCGCCCGCGGACGCGGGAGCGGCCCCGCCCGTCGTGGCCGCCGCTCCGCCCTCGTCGCCTCGCACGACGATGACGGCGCTGCACTTCTTGCAGCGAATCTTGAAGACTTTGCCGCGGACCTTGTCGTCCGCGATCGAGTACTTGGCTCCGCAACTATCACAAACGATCTTCATGGGCTCCACCCGTCCGGACGCCTCGCGCGCGAACGTCGACGAGCCTGACCAGGCCGATCAGGCACGGCCGGCAGTCTACCGTTGCGCCTCGCGCGCGATCAACAACGTCATCCGACGGGATCGAACCCCAACCGACCCCCGCCTTGGATCTCGACTTCGCCTGCCGGACGACGCTGCGGCGCCGCCGCCAGCGAAGATCACTCCAATCGAAGCCTGTCGATCCGTGGGACCAGCTCTTGCCGCCCCTTCAGTTCACCAGGACGAGCTGGCTGCCATCGCGTCCGCAGAACGTGGCGTCCACGTCGTAACGCGACGCGCACGTCGGGCAGATCTTACAGACATCGCTGCCATCCATGGACGGGCTCGACCCACGCCGGGTGGCCTCGAACAGCGGTTGCGGCACGAGCTCCTCGGCGTCGTGCGGGCACACCTTCACGTTCGCGTCGAATCCGCGCTGGCACGCAGGGCATACGTTGCCGGGCCTCGCCGCGGCGCTCTCCGCGCTGACCAGCTTGCTCCCGTCCATCGGGCAGAACGCGGCCCCGGGCTCGAAATCCTGCTGACAAGCCGGGCAAACCATCGGCTCCTCGGACGCCCGTACCGCGGGGGCCGGTTTGGGCGTCACGCGTGCTCCCGGCCGTGACGGCGTCGACACCATCGACGCAGGCGGCGTGGCGGCAGCGGCGGCCGGAGGCGCCGAAGCCTCCGCGGCCGGCCCAGCCTGCGGTGCCGGAGACGCTTGCGGTGCCGGCACCGAGGGTGTCGGCGGCGCCGGCGGCGCGATGCGGCTCGGAGCGCTCGGCACCCGCGACGGCGAGGGCGCCGGCGGCGGCATCGACGCCGGGACGACGGACGCGCGGGACGGACGGCTCGCGGGACGCCGCTCCGGCTGTCTTCGCCACAGGAACACGGCCACACCCGCCAGCACCAACGCGAGCGCCGACATCGCCACGAGGCCCGCGTAGAGCGCGCTCCGGTCGTCGTCCTCGTCGACCGTGGCGCGCACGCCCCGCGCTTCGCCTCCGTTGGCCGACGCGCTCTCGTCCGCCGCCTCCGCGGCACCTTCGGGCCCGAGCGAGGTAGCGGTGATGTCCAGCAGGTCGTTCGAACGCACACGAATGCCAGCCACCGCGTGCAGATCACCTGCGCTCGCTCGCGCCTCCAGCGTGCCCTCGTCCCCGATCTCCAGGCCGTCTGCGGAGAAGCACCCGTCTTGCGACAAGATCCCGCCGAGCTGTTGCGGGCTCGACAGGCTCCACGTCACGGCGGCTCGCGGCAGGGTGCATCCTGCGGAGTCCACCACACGGGCCTGGAAGCAGCGGCGCTCACCGGGAGCCAGGGTCATCTCGCGCGGTCGAACGACGATGCGCGCGGGCGGTCCGGGATCACACGACGGTGCTCGCGTCGCAGGCTCCGGTCGATCCGGCGAGGGCGCGCTCGGTTGCTCGGACGGCTCGCGCGGCGACGGCTGCGCCACTTGCTCGGTGGTCGAGGCGCGCGTGTAGACCCTCGTCCCGCGAAACACCGCGCGACAGTGCGACTCCGCGACCCGCCAGTCGTTCTCCCAACGTGCGCGGAACTCCAACCGATCGGGCGTCACCGCACGCAGCGAGAACTCTCCCCGCTCGGGCTGCGACACGTTCGGTCCCGACGCGCACGTCGTCCTCCACGACGTCGCGCTCGCGCTCGTCGAGCGCCGCTGCATCCCGCTCGAGCGCACCCAGCACGCGTTCGTTCGCCACGAGTGCGCGCCGCGAATCGACAGGTGCGCGCCCGACATCGAGATGGTCACCGCGCCACCGGGCGACACCGCCGGCGACGGACGGGGACCACAATCCGGGCCCCAGCTCTCGACGGTCACGCTCTCGCGCATCGTCGACGACGTCCAGCGGCCCGCGTAGTCCTGCGCGCCGACGCGCGATGTCCACGCGAACAGCGCGCCGACACCGAGCACCAACCCGTGTATCCAGAGGACCTTCGGACCACGCCGACCGTCCTCGGCCGATCCGCGCGTCATCGTCCGACGGAATCTGCCAGAGCCCCTTCGTCGGGGCAACGGCCGCGCATCAATCGCCGATCGAGCCTCGCTCGGCGCTCACGCCTCGGCTTTGGCCTTCTTGACCGCTTCGGTCAGCTCGGGCACGGCCTTGAAGAGATCCGCGACCAGCCCGTAGTCCGCGACCTGGAAGATCGGAGCCTCCGGGTCCTTGTTGATGGCCACGATCACCTTCGAGCCCTTCATGCCCGCCAGGTGCTGGATCGCCCCGGAGATGCCCACCGCGAAGTAGAGCTGCGGGGCCACGACCTTGCCCGTCTGCCCGACTTGCAGGTCGTTCGCCACGTAACCCGCATCGCACGCCGCGCGGCTGGCGCCCATCGCCGCACCGAGCGCATCGACCAGCGGCTCGAGCACCGTCTTGAAGTTCTCCGCGCTCTTGAGCGCCCGACCACCGGACACGACGGTCTTGGCCTCGGTCAGCTCCGGCCGCTCGCTCTTCGCCACCTCGTACGACAGGAACTCGACGCGCTCCGCCGCGGGATCCGCGACGATCGACACGCTCGACACCGGCGACGACCCGCCGGTCGGCTGTGCCGCCTCGAACTCCGCCTGCCGCACGGTCACGACCTGGATCGCCGAGCCCACCGTCAGGGTGCCGACCACGTTGCCCGCGAACATCGGGCGGCGATAGACGAGCTTGCCGCCCTCGACCGACACGCCGCTGATGTCGCTGGCCACGCCCGCGTCGAGCTTCGCAGCGACGCGCGGCATGAGGTCCTTGCCGAAGGCGCTCGCGGTCGCGACGAGCACGCCGTAGCCCTTGCCCTGCTCCGCCACGGTCGCCGCGTATCGCTCGGCGACGGGGCCGCCCGCGACCTCCGCCGTCTTGACCGCACGCGCGCCGAACCCGGTCACCTCGGCGGCCGCGCCGCCTGCGCCTTCGCCGATCAGCAACAGGTCCCACGCTCCGCCGGTCGCGCTCGCGACCGTCTTCGCGAACGAGAACGCAGACAGCGATGCGCGCCTGAGCTGGCCCCCGAAGAGCTCGCCTACCACGAGTACGTCGGTCATCGATTCACTCCTTCGCCTTGATTCGGGTCTCGTGCCCTCTCGGGCGCCGGGGGACGACTACAGCGCCTTGGCCTCGGTGCGCAGCCTCGTGACGAGCTCGTTCACGTCGGCGACCTTCACACCGGCTTTGCGGCCCGTGGGCAGCTCGAACTTCGCGTACGTGAGCACGGGCGTCTTCGTCACGCCGAGCTTCGCCAGCGACGTCTCCGCGATCGGCTTCTTCTTCGCCGCCATGATGCCCTTGAGCGACGCGTAGCGTGCCGTGTCCGAGTAGGCGTGATCCGCCGGCGTCTTGTGGTTCACGATCGACTTCGGGGTCACGATGCGCAGGTCCACCGTGACCACCGCGGGCAACGTCACCTTCAACGTCAGGATGCCGCCGTCTGCCTCGCGCCCGACCTTCAGCGCTTTGCCCCCGTCGAGCACCTCGATGCCCATCGCGAACGTCGCCATCGGCCAGCCCAGCGCTTCGGCGAGCATCTGCCCCGACTGGTTCGAGTCGCCGTCGACCGCCTGCTTTCCCATCAGCACGAGGTCCGGCTTCTCCTGAGCGACCAGCTTGGCGAGGGCGTCCACGACCACCCCGGCGTCGAGCTGCTCGTCGTTGGCCTCCACGAGCACGGCGCGATCCGCGCCCATCGCGAGCGCTCCGCGCAGCGTCTGACCCACGTCCTTCGGACCCAGCGACGCGAGGATCACCTCTCCGATGCGCTCGCCCGTCTTGCCGTTCTCGGTCAGGCGAAGGGCTGCCTCGACCGCGTACTCGTCGAATGGGTTCAGCTTCCACTCGAGCCCTTGCGACGTCACTTGCTTGCCGTCGCCGGAGATCTTCACCTTGTTCGCGTTGTCCGGGTCCGCGACCCGCTTGACCGGTACGAGGATCTTCACGCGCATCTCCTTCGTGGCGCTCCGCCTGCCGGCGAAGAGCAAGCTCGCTCCGCGCGGCGATCCCGCGCGATTGGCGACGCGGCCGACCTATCACCGCGACGCATCGTGTCAAGCCATGAGCGACGGTTCAGATGCGCTCGATCACCGGGCCCGGACGCCGTCGAGGATCACCTTCGAGAGCTGCGTCGCCGCCTTCTGTAGCCCGCCCGGCTCGGCGCTCCCGAGCGCCCACGTCAACGCGATGCCATCGAGCGCGCCCCACAGGGCGCGCGCCATCGTGCGCGGCGACACGTCCTGTCTGCAGTGGCCGTCTCGTTGCCCGTCCGCGATCACCTGCGCGATGGTCTCGAGGTACTGCCCGAACAGCGGCGCGGCGAACTGTTTCAGGAGCCGCGTGCTCTGTCGCAGGTTCACGGTCACGACCTCCGCCAGGTCCCGTTGCCCCTCGAGCAGGCCGAGCTGCATCGCCACGATTCGCTCGACGCGCGCCTCGAAGCTCTTCTGCTCGTCGAGCTCCGCGCGCAGACGATCGATGAGCTGCCGGCACCGGTCCTCGAACAACGAGACGAGCACGTCGTCCTTGTTGCGGAAGTAGAGGTAGATGGTGCCGTCGGCGACGCCCGCCGCCTTCGCGATCTCGCTGACGCGCGCGCGGTAGAAGCCCTTCTTCGCGAAGACCTTCACCGCCGCGCGGAGGATTCGCTCGCGCTTGTCGCCCCCGCGCGCGCCGCGTCCCGTGCCGCCCGGCTTGCCGCGCTCGGCCGGCCCGCCGTCGTTTCTGAATGACGATTCACCCGCCACGGCCCGCCCGCTATCACCGCCCCGCAGAGCCGTCAACCTCGCCCGCGTCCTTCACGCTCTCGCGCGTCTGCGCCCTCGGTCCGCTCGGCCCGCTCGGTTCGCTCGGCCCGCCCCGCTCCTCGGGCGGCTTCTCCTTGCCGCTCAGGAGCCTCGCGATGTTGTCGCGGTGGCGCACGACGACGAGCAGCACGAGCAGCGCCGCCATCGCGCGAAGCCACCAATCGGTCGCGAAGTACGCCGCGACGCCGGCACCTGCCGCGGCGCCGGCCAACGATCCCACGCTCGACAGCTTCGTCAGCTTCCGGACGACGAAGTACGTCACGAGGGCGACCGCGCCGGCCGGAGGCACGGCGGCCAGCATCACCCCGCCCGCCGTCGCCGCGCCCTTGCCGCCGCGAAAGCCGTAGTACGCCGGCCAGACGTGACCCATCGTCGCAGCGACGCCCGTCGCCGCCACGATCGCGTCGTCTGCTCCGAGCCACCGCGCGAGCGCGACGGGCAGAGCGCCCTTGAGCAGATCCGACGCCATCACCGCGAGCCCGCTCTTCTTCCCGAGCGCGCGCTCCACGTTGGTCGCGCCGATGTTCCCGCTTCCCACCGCGCGCAGGTCCACGCCTGCCCGTTGCGCCAGCAGCAAGCCCAGCGAGAAGCTCCCGACGAGGTACGCCCCCACCACGAGCACGATGCCGACCCAGGGCTCGAGCGGTGGCGGCGTCACGGGACGACCGAGCAAGACGAACGGCGAGCGCGCCGCCGATCGAGCCATCCACTCGCTCGGGGTGGCCTGCCCGCCACGCCCCCGGACATCAAGGGCAGCCGCCGAGCCCGGCGCAGCTCGGCTCGTCGCAGTCCGTTGCGCCGTTGCCGTCGTTGTCCGCGCCGTCCGCGCAGGTCGCGTCGCTCCGCTCGGCGAGCGGGCTCCCCGGCTCGACCACTAGATCCGCTGCGTGTCTCGGCAGGATCTGGAAGTCGTAGAAGTACGTGAACACGCCGGTGATCGAGGTGAACCGCGTCCCCGGCAGAACGCTCGGCTCGACGAACAGCGCCGATGCCACGACGAGCCCTTCTTCGGTCTCGAAACGCGGCGGATCCCGCTCGTAACCCGTCTGCGCGGTCAGCCCTTCGACGCGCACCAGCGAGCCGACGTAGTCGATCCCGTTGGCAAGCAGCTCCGCGACGGGCACCGTGACCGGCTCCGGGGCCGCCCACTCGCCGACCTTCTGCACGACGTTGCCGAACGTGATCTGCGGGAGCGGGTTCTCGAACGGGCTCGACCCGGGCGGTCCTTCGAACAGGACGAACTCGCCGCGCACGTCGACCACGTCACCCGGCACGAGCACCGACCCCGCCGGCGCGACGGCCGCCGCGAACAGCTGGATCCCCGAGCGCGCGCCGCCCTCCGGCTCCTGCACGTACGCAGTCCCCACACGTCCCTCGCCGGTCTCGTCGTACGTGTCGAACGCGCTCACCACCACGTTCTCGAGCGACACGATCGACCCCGACACCGCCCCAGGGGAGTTCAACGCCGTGATCTCGATCGGCGTTGCCGTCGCTTCACCCGGCGGGATCGGCGGCACCTCCGACAGACACCCCGGCAACACCGCCACCCAGACCCAATTCACCCAACGCACGCCGCAACCGAACCACCATCGCGCCCCCTCCGCAACGGGGACAGGATCGACGTGTCCAACTCGGCGAGATCGCAGCGTTCTCAGACGACCAGTTCCATTTCGTCCGCGGTCGTCCCGGCCAAACGTCCCCGACGCCCGCCGGGGCGCTCACGATCGCGCGTTGGGCCGCTTCGGCATCCCGAAGCCCATCGTCACGTCGCGCGAGATGTCGTCGCACACCTTGCGGATGACCGATCGCAAGTAGGTGCGTCGTTGCTCCTCGAGGTACTCGCGGAGCAAACGCTGGTGCTTCGCCGCCATCGCGACGAAGCGAACGCCCGTGCCGTGGAACAGCGGGTCCAGCGTGTCGTACGCGACCTCGCCCTTGATCCACAGCGTCTCGCCGGCAGGCGCGATGGGCAGCTCGACCTGGATCACGCGCGACCTGCGCTCGATCGGCTCGACGATCCGGTTCACGAACACGCCCGTCTCGCTCAAGTTCGAGCTGAAGCAGCGGAATCCCTGCTCGTCGACGTACTGCGTGAGGTAGATGCCGATCGGTAGCCGCGTCGCAATCCTGCGCTCAGAACCCATTCGCCAACCCTCCGCACCGCGAATCGCCGTGCGAGACGAATGGTCGGATGGCGCACGACGATCGAGCAAGAAACGCGGCGGTGCTCGACCTGCGCGATGGCGCCAGGATCAAGCCGCGAGGCGCTCGGCTTCGTCGTCGTCCGAGTCGTGCGCGTCGTCGAACGACAGCGCGATCTCGCCGCTGTCTTGTCCGCGCTCCTCGGCCCGACGGGCCTCGATCAGCGGCGCGAGCACCTTCTCCAGGCGGCGGCGGATCTTGTGCTTCTTCGAGTACACCGTCTTGATGCTGATGCCCATCTCTTCGGCGATCTCTTCGGGCGACACGCCGTCCACGTAGTAGAGGCGCACGAACTGCTGGTCCTTGCCCGAGAACGACGAGAGCGTCGTGTTGAGCACGCCCCAGCGCTCCTTCTCGAGCAGCGCGTGGTACGGATCCTCGAACGGCGCGGCCACCTGCTCCGCCTCCGCGAGCGATCCCAGCCGCGGCTGGCGCGCTACGACGCGCAGGTAGTCCCACGCGGTGTTCATCGCGAGCATCCCGAGCCAGGAGCCGAGCTTGTTGCCGCGCTCGAACTCGAAGCGTCGGAGACGTCGCATGTCGTGCGTCGTCAGGTTGAACAAGAACATCGCATGGATCTCGCGAACGTCCTCGCTCGACAGCACGCCGGAGAACCGCCCGGTGACCTTCTGGATGCAGCGGTGCACCAGACGGTCGTAGCGACGGTGGAACTCCCTCCATGCGCGCGACTCTCGAGCGAGCATCCGATCGAGGAGCTCGCGCTCGCCGCACGCGGTCATGTCGTGGGTGCGCTGACCGTTCGTGCCCTGCGCTGGAGTGGCTTCACGTCCTTCGCTCGCGCTCGGGCGTGTTGCGACTTCGCCGTCGCCCGTTTGCGCGGGCGGCAGGCTCACTCGGAATTCGGCGCTGCTCGGCACGAGCCCGGCGGTCTCGACGAAATTCATCATGGTCCCCTCGGTCCCTTCGTGTTGCCGCGTGCGGCGTGACGCGACCGGCTCTGAGCAGCGCTCGTGCCAGAGGGGAGACACGCGGCCGCGGACACGGATTGGGCCATTT
Organism: Deltaproteobacteria bacterium; assembly: GCA_020854145.1. Lineage (GTDB taxonomy): Bacteria > Myxococcota_A > Polyangia > Polyangiales > JADZFZ01 > JADZFZ01. The sequence continues at coordinate 19,759 of JADZFZ010000064.1, forward strand.
CCAAGCCCTTCGACGCGCGCCCGCCAACGTTGCTTCACATTCGTGGCTGCGTAACCGCGTAACCCTGTTACGCCGTTACGCTCGTCGGCGGAGGGACCCAGCGGGGTTTACGCATGCAACCGCTTCCCTCTCCCTACCTCGGCTACCCTCGGAACTCGTGACCCATCTCGCTGTCCACCGTGACGTGATCCCGTCTGTCCGCACACGTGCCTCCGCGGAGCTCGTCGCGCTCGTCGCGCTCGTCTGCGTTGCGTTCGTCGGTTGCGGTGCGTCTTCGCGCAGCACGCGTCGCGACCCCCGCTCCGGACCCGTCGACCGCATCGAGATGGAAGAGGTGCGCATCAGCGCGGCTCGCTCGTCCGACGGCGTGTCGTTCGAGACCTACGACGCGCAATCGCTCTTCGAGCGCGGCAACCGCGAGCTCCAGGCCGGCCGGTGCGAGTCGGCAATCACCCACTTCGAGCGCATCGGTCGCGAGTTCGGCTCGTCGCGATTCCTCTCGCCGGCTCTCTACAACTTCGCGCACTGCCTCGAGCGTCTCGGCCGTCTCGACGATGCCGTCGAACGATTCCGCGAGCTCGTTCGTCGCGTTCCGCGCTCGCGCGACGTCCGCGACGCGCTGTTCCGTATCGCGTCGCTCGAGGAGCGGCGCCAACGCTGGGAGTCCTTGCTCGGGGTCACCGATCAGGTGCTCGCGATCGACGAGCTCCCGAGCGCGGACCGACTCGAGGCGTTGTCCCGGCGCGCCACCGCGCTCCTCGGCCTCCGGCGCCTCGACGACGCCGAGCGCCAGGCTCGCGACGCCACGCAGTTCTTCCGCATGCGCTCCGAGTTCGACCCCATCCCCGACGACACGTTCGTCGCGCAAGCGCAGTTCACCATCGCCGAGACCTGGCGGCTTCGCGCCGAAGGCATCGTGCTGCCTCCCGGCACCGCGCAGCAGCAGCACGAAGCCCTCGAGGCCCGATCGCGCGCCATCCTCATGGCGCAGACCGAGTACTTCAACACCATCCGCGTCACGAATCCCGAGTGGTCCGC
>JADZFZ010000065.1 GCA_020854145.1 Deltaproteobacteria bacterium
AGGGAGCGCCACCGAGCGCATCCTGCTCTGCCCGTCGAGCTGTGCCACCGTCGCCACCTCGACGCGCGTCGACATCACCCTGGGCTGCGAGACGCTGCTCATCTGACGGCAACGCGTGTTCCCCGGTAACAGGCTCGTGACGTGGGAAGGCCTGGTCACGCCGACTGCCCACCTCGCGCTGCTCGTCGCGCGCGACTGAAGGGTGACGTTGCTCGCAGCGGGCGGCCGACCGCTCGCGTGGGTGTGCGATCGGACGCGCGGTGGTAGATGCGCTCGCATGCAAGACACGGTCGTCGTCATCACGGGAGCGAGCTCGGGGATAGGCGCGGCGCTCGCCGTCGCGGTGGGTGCGCGCGGTGGACGTCCGGTGCTCGTGGCGCGCCGTGAGCCGGAGCTCGCTCGCGTCGCGTCGAGCTCGGGTGCGGAGGCGCTCGTGGTGGTGGCCGACGTCACGCGCCGCGCGGATCACCAGCGTGTGCTCGACGCCGCGATCGCGCGCTTCGGCCATGTCGACGTCTGGGTCAACAACGCGGGACGCGGGATCAGCCGGCCGGTCTCCGCGCTCACGGACGACGACTTCGACACGATGATGCTCGTGAACGTGAAGTCGGCGCTCTACGGGATGCAGACCGTCTTGCCGCATTTCCGCGCGCGCGGTCGAGGCCACATCGTCAACGTCTCGTCCATGCTCGGTCGCGTGCCCTTCGCGCCCATCCGCTCGGCGTACTCGGCGTCCAAGCACGCGCTCAACGCGCTGACGGCGAACCTGCGCATGGAGCTCCGCGCGGCGGGGATGCACGACGTGCACGTCAGCTCCGTCCACCCCGGCGTGGTCGCCACCGACTTCGGCCTCAACGCGATGCACGGCGGGCCCGACTCGCGCCAGCTGCCGCAGGCCCAACCGGTCGAGGAGGTCGCCGACGTGATCGCAGATCTCATCGAGCGCCCGCGCGCCGACGTCTACACGCGTCCGGGCGCCCATCAGCTGGTCGCCAGCTACTTCGCCGCGGACGACATGGGCGAGGCCGAGACACAGCCGCCGTTCGTGATCCCGCGACGCAACTGACCCTCGTCGCGAGCCGGCACGCCGCGACGGTAGCGCCCAGCCATGTCCACCCGCGGTCGCGCCCGACGTGCGCTCCCGCCACGACGACTACGAGGCAACGCGCGGGCCGCGGCGTGGCTGCTTCGTGACCGGACGCGTCCTGCGACTGCGCTCGAGCGCGCCGGCGCGGGCGGCTGCGATGACAGTCCGCACCGCGAGGGTCAGCCACACCGTATCCAGCCGGAGAGATGCGCTGCGCGAGCTCCGCGTGTGACTTGCCTCCGCGTCGGCGGGCGAAGACGAAGTCGCAACACGCCCCAGCGTCGGTGAAGGGCGAGAATCCACGAGGATGCGGACGAGCTCCAGGAGGAGCTGCGCGTCGGTTCTCGGCGGCAGCTCACCCCGCTCGATGCTGCGGGTGACCATCGATCTCCACTCGTCGCGGCGCTCGGCCACCACACTTCCGATGATCGCCTCCACCTCGGGGCGATATCGCTCGTCGAGGAGCCGCGCCCACGCTCGGCCCTCGACCTTCCGACCGACGGTGAATCGCCGCGTGAATGCCTGGACGAGATCACGCTCGAGCTGTCCGGTGTCGGGCAGCGGGCTCGCGCGAAGCGGTGTCCGCATCCGGTCCACGAGCGCAGTGATCAGCGCCGCACGGCTCGGCCAGCGCCGATAGATCGTGGTCTTGTTGACGCCGGCCCGAGACGCGACCTCGTCCATCCGAAAGCCGGTGTAGCCGGAGCGCGCGAGCTCGACGACCGCGGCATCGAGGACGCGGCGGACCACCTGCTCGCTACGTCCCCCGAGGATCCCTCGGGTTCGACGCGCCGATCCGCTGGAGCGACCCATCGGCCTGGACCCTAGCATCGGCCTCTTCGGGATGGCCACCGCGAGTTGCCATCTCGGCGTGAGCACGTTAGCGTCACCTCCATGATGGCAACACGAGGTTGCCATCAGAGAGGAACCTCGATGGCCTGGCACGACGTCGTGACCAACTTCTTCGGAGGCGCGTTCCTGGCCAACTTCGTCCCGCACTTCGTGGCCGGCGTATCGGGGCGCTCGTTTCCGAGCCCGTTCGCGAAGCCGCCGTTCCGGGGGCTCTCGTCACCCGCCGTGAACGTCGTCTGGGGCCTCTTCAACCTCTCGGTGGCCTACGCCCTTCTCGTGCTGATCGGGAGCTTCGAGCTGCACCGCGTGGCCGACGTCGTCGTGTCGACGGCGGGCTTCGGGCTCGTGTCGGTCGCTCTCGCGCGGAAGCTGAGCCGACTGCAGGGCGGCTCGCCCTAGTACGACAGCTCAGGGAACCGTTCCGGGTTTCCGATTCCCTGCGGCCGCAGCCAAAATTTCGCCTTCCGACCAGGGTGCTTCGGTTGTGGGGCGTGGGAGGCTCGGAAGGCGAATTCCGGATTCACCTCGACGATCTGTGCTTGGTGGGGGGGGGCGCCGCGCGCCCCCGTGCGCTCGCTGCGCTCGCGCCCCCCGCGGGCGTCCGCTGCCGCGGCCGCCGTACCGCTGCCCGACCATCCGCTCGAGTCAGAACTCGGAACGAACTCCTGGGCAGCGGTACTAGCGCTCCGCGATTCGGGGATCGCCCGCCAGCACGCAGAGGCGCGCCACGGTTCTCGTCATCGAGCGTCGTGCTTCGTCGCGAACCAGGCGTCGAGCTCGGCGCTGCGGCTCATCGGCTTCGTTTCTTCGCACCGCTCTTGCGCGCGCCCTCGAGGGTACCTGCGAAGGCCGCCCCCCGATCGACCCACCGCCGAACGGCCTTCTCGGTTCGAGAGCCGTCGGGACCCACGAAGACGTAGCCGCTCATCGCCTTCCCGGTGAAGTCCATCGGCCGGACGTTCGCTTCCGCGAGGGCGGCTTCGTAGAGCTCGGGACCCACGCGCACCATGAGATCGTCTTTGACCACGCCGGCGAACATCTTCCCATCCAGCAGAAACGCGATCCCGCCGAACATCTTCTTCTCCGTCACGTCGGCGCGGGGCCCGACGGCCTGGCGAATGCGTTCCGCGAGTCTCTCGTCGTATGCCATCGCTCCGTTCGACTCCTTTCGATACCGCGAGCTCGAGCCACCTCGACCCGAGCATGCCCGACGGCCGAGACGACCTGCGCTCGAGCGGCTCACGCATTCGCGGCACGGCGCTCCAGGATCTCCTTCAAGCGCGTGAGATCTTTCTTGTTCGCTCGCCGCATCGCCGCTGCCATGAAGGGCGCCGCCAGCCTGCCGAAGCCCGACGGCTCACCACGATTGCGAAGCGTCATGCGCGTGCAGCTCTCGCTCGTCGTCGCCCACGTGTACGTGGTCTCCATCGGGAACGGTCCCTCTGCGGTGCGCATCACGAGGCGCTCGCCCGCAACGAGCTCGACGATCTCGTACGTGTACGCGAGCCGTCGGCCGAGGAACTGCGCGACGAAAGCAAGCCTGGAACCGACTGTCACCGGCGGCGGCGTCTTCCACTCGACCGACTCGATGTTCACGTACCACTCCGGCGCCCTGTCGGGGTCTCCGGCGAAGGCCGCGACCTCTGCGCACGGGCGTTCGATGATGATCTCGGTGAGGACGTCGACGGCCACGCTCTGTCACCTCGCGCTGGGTCTGCAGCCGAGCTTGCCCCTCTTGCGACTCCCCGTGAAGATCGGTCCGAGCTCGCAACCGCAGCTGAGCGGAGCGAAACGCTGCGAATCTGTCAGGGCAGCCGGCCATGCGGAAGCCGCCGAAGCTCGTCGTCCGGCGACGCGACGCGATTGACGTAGCGGGATACGATCCGCTCCGGTCGTGGGCGCGGAGTGGGGTCAACGCTGGGTCGGCCGCGTCTTGGACGGCCGCTACCGGATCGAGCGCGTGATCGGCAGCGGCGGGATGGGTGCCGTCGTCGCGGCGACGCAGCTCGCGCTCGAGCG
>JADZFZ010000066.1 GCA_020854145.1 Deltaproteobacteria bacterium
CGGACGGCGTCGAGGTGATGCTCGAGCGATGGGAGGCGGGTACCGCGGAGCCGCCGCACTCGCATCCGGGCGACGACATGACGGTCGTCGTGGAAGGCCGGATGGACATCCAGTTCTTCACGCGTGGGGCAGACGGGCTCGTGCCCGACGGAGACCGCGTCGTCCTGAAGAAAGGCGACACCGGCTACGTGAAAGCCGGTCGCATCCACGACGCGCGTTACCTGGAGGCGTGCAAGCTCGTGTACGTGCACGACGGAGGCTTCGGCTTCCGACCCGAGACCTGATCACCGTCCTCGGCAATCGCCGCGCGCGAGCCTAGCGATCGCGCCGCGCCGGCGACCGCGTGCGGCGTCGTCGTCACTGCCGGTCGATCTCGGCCGTGATCTCGGCTCTCAGCTCGGGGTCGATGCGCAACGCGGTGCTCGCGCGATCGAGCAGCTCGCGGGTCCGGTCGTGGGCGTCGATCTTCACGCCTCGGTAGCCGTCGGCGACCACGGTCGGAGCCGCTGCCGCGGACACGCGGGCCAGTCTGACGATCGCCTCGAAGACCGTGGCGCGATCGCTCTCGCGGATCCTCTCCGCCGTCGCGTCGAGGGTTGCGAGGAACGCCCTCCGATCGGCGAAGAGCGCTGCTCTGTGCTTCCAGCGAACGATCGCATCGGCGAGCTCCGCTGCGAGCTCGGGCTGCTTGCGGTACGACTGCTGGAGCGCGTCCCACTCCGCGTCGTCGACGAGGCCGTCCCCCATCGCAGCCACGACCAACACGTCGGCCACGTCGATCCGACGCTGGACCGCCGACATGGCGTCCTCGCTCGACGCGCGGAACAAGCTGGCGATGCCGGTGAAGAGATCGCGGAGGTAGCCACCCACGCCTTCGGCCACGATCCCACCCAGCGCAGCCACGCCGGCCGCCGCGCGGATGGTCCCTTCGATGTCGTTCTGTCCACTGCTCCGCATCTCTCCACTCCCTCCCTGCCTCTCGTCGGCGTCGGTCGTCGTCACGCATCGTCGACTTCGCACGTCGAGAGCTCGGCATCCCCTTCGTTCAGGGGATCACGACGTCGCGTGCGTCTTGTCGCGGTTGCGTCGTGCCGTCGCCGAGCTGCCCCGATTCGTTGCTGCCCCAACAAGCGACGGCGCCCGATCGTCGTCGCACGCACACGAAGTTCGAGCCCGCCGCCAAGAGGAGCGCGTCCTCGACGCCACCGGCGGGCGTCGGAGGCCGCGCGTCGTAGGCGTTCCAGGTGAGCACCCGACCTTCCTCGAGGACGGCGGCCTGCACGCCGGTGCCGAGCGCGACCTGACGCGCGCCGACGACACCTTCGAGACGCACGGGCCGCGGGCAATACTCCTGGATCACGCCGCTCGGGCCGTCGATCATCCTCGATGCGCAACCCGGCTCACGGCCCGTGCTCGCGAAGCCCCAGCAGCGCAGCTCGCCCCTGGCGACGCGGGCGCAGCCTCCGGCTCCCGAGATCGAGACCTCCGATGCGTGCGCGACGTCCACGACGGCGGTCGGTGCGGTCCGAGGCTCGGTCGCACCGTCGCCGAGCTCGCCGCTGTCCGCATCCGAGCCCCAGCACACGATCGTGCCGCCGCGGCGAAGCGCGCACACGTTGCCTTCGCCGACGGCGACCTGCGTCGCGTCGTCGATCCCCGTCACCGCCGTTCCCAGCGAGGTGCGCGGCGCGTTGGAGGTCGCGCGGCCCTGGCAGTAGACGCGCCCGGCGCGTGTCACCGCGCAGATCGCCTCGTCGCCGCCGTCGATCATCACGACGTCGCTCAGGCCCGTCGCGACCACCGGGCTCGGGCGCACCACCTCGCTGCCGTCACCGGCCTCGCCCGACGCGTTGTGGCCCCAGCACCGGACGGTCCCGTCCTCGAGGCGCACGCACGTGGAGAAACAGGTCGCCGCGACCTCCACCACGCCGCTCAACCCACTCACGCGGGCCGCCGTGTGGCGCCCTCCCGCGGACCCGCGACCGAGCTGTGCGAACTGGTTGTCGCCCCAGCACGCCACGCCGCCATCGGCGGTCCGTGCACACGCGTGCCGGCAGCCCGCGGCGACGTCCGCGACGACGCGTGGTGCCGCGAGCGCCACCTCGCTCGTGGTCGTGCGCTGCGAAGGCGAGGTCGCTCGCGGCGCCGGTGTGGTCGCTCGACCGGCTGGCGTCGCGCTCCCCGGCGGGTCGCTCGTGCTCGCGCCGCAGCCGCAGCCGACGAGGGCCAACACCAGACCGAGCGCGCCGAGCGTCGCAGCTCTCACGACGGCATGGTCGCATACGGGACGCACGCTCGTGCTCGAGATCAGGGCGCGTCCGAGGCGAGGTCCTCGTAGGCCGCGAGCGCGAAATCGGTGAACGTCGCCTCGACGTCCAGCTCGTCGCTGGAGCGCACGAGGACGAGCGGCTCTTCGGGCGCGCCGAACCAGACGAACCGGTCGGGCATGTCTCGGGGGTTCAAGCGCACGACGTGGCCGGGGAACTGGTCGACGAGCTCGACGACGCGTTCGCGCAGGTACTCGACCACGTCGTCGTCGACCTCGTCTCGGACGTCGTCGACGTACGCGGAGGTGAAGGCCCGTGCCGCAGGGACGGCCAGGATCCGGTCCGCGCCCCCACCTTCGCTGCGGAGCTCGACGATCGGCTGATCGCCACGGAGCACGGAGAGGAGCGAAGGATACCGATTGTCGAACGCCAGCCAGACGGCGAGCGACTCGGGCAGAACGCGACCATCGGGGAGCCGCAACGCCGC
>JADZFZ010000067.1 GCA_020854145.1 Deltaproteobacteria bacterium
ACGCGATAGCCGACGTCGTCGAAGCGGCTCGGCTCGAGGTACGAGCCGATGCGCAGGCGGATGCGGTTGGGCCAGGGCTCGCCTTCGAGGCCGAGGCGCGGGGCCAGCGTGACGTCTTGACCCGAGCGCTGGATCCGCTGCGACAAGAACGACTCGAGCCCGATCCCGTCGGAGGTCGGACCGGTGACGAGCAGCTCGGTGGATACCAGTAGATAGAGCCGCGACAGGTTGCGCAGCCAGCGGCGTCGCGCGCGCTGGAGCCGCTCGTGCTCCTCGTCGAGACCGTCCTCTTCTCGCGTGCGCCGCGCTCGTTCGTCGTGTTGCCATCGCGCGTCCTCCGCCTGCCATCGCGCGGTGTCCTCCGGCGTGGGTGCGCGGCCGAGCGCGACCGCGCGCGCCTGCACCTCGCGCGTTCGCGCCGCGAGGCGGTCGCGCTGGCGCCGCACGAGGTTGCCGCGGAAGACCTCGTCGTCGTCGCGCGGGTTTCGCCATCGGACGTTGAGCGGACGCCGGCCGATCATGAACGCGAAGCCGAGCTGCAGCTCCCACGGGAGGTAGACCTCGCGCGGCAGCACGAAGCCCGCCACGCTGCGCGTCCCGGTGACGGGATCCTCGGTGATGGTGCCGTTGGCCGTGCCGTCGTCGTGCGCGGCCACCGCGGTGCGTCCTGCGATGCCGAGGCGCCAGCGTTGATCGACGAGACGGAGCAGCGCGCCGAGCTCGAGGCCGACGGCGCCTCCATAGGACACGAGCGGGTCGTCGCCCGGGACGCCGATCTCGAGCGTCGCGATGCGCGTCGCCACGCCGAGCACGAGCTGGCCGTCGAACAGGGCGTAGCCGACACCGCCGTTGATGACCGTGAGCGTGACGTCGATCGGGTCGTCGCCGCCGCCCACCTGATAGAGCTGCGCGCGCGCGAGCACGCCGATGCCGACGCGCCCGAACTGCGCGCGCAGACCGAGCGTGAGGAAGTAGTAGTCGTCGTACGAGAATCCGACGTCGCCGTTGTTGTCGAAGTCGCTGTCGGAGAAGGCGCCGGGGAACGAGAGGCCGAACGCGAAGTCGATCTCGAACCAGGAGAGCTCCCACGGCGTGCGCGACGCGTAGGTGGCCGGGTTCCACGCCGCGCCGTCGATGCCCTCGGCGAGCGCCGTGTACGCGCCGCCGAGCCCGGTGATGCGCCCGGACCCGAGCACCGGGCCGGTGTGCACGTCGATGGCCCACTGATTGGTGGTGATGGTCTCCTGCGCGCGCGCGACGCCGGCCGCCCCGACGCCCGCGCACGCGCAGGCGCAGGCGAGCAGCACCGAGAGCCCCGACCTCCCCCTCCGCATCGCTATCGCCCGAGCACCAGCCGCGCGAGCGGGATGGCGTCGATGCGGGCCGAGGAGACGAGCATGTCGAGCAGCGACTTGCCGAGCATCGCGAGATCGAGCAGCTGCCGTACGCGCGCCGCGCGCATCTCGGCCAGCTTCCGCTCCTCGGGGTCCGCGGCGCCGCGACGCGCGTCGAGGTCGCGGAGCGCGTCCTCGAGGGCCTCGATGGCGTCGACGATCCAGCCGCGCTCGCGCTCGTTGAAGACGCGCGAGATCATCTTCCAGAGGTTCACCTCGGCGGCGAAGTGCTCACGGCGATGCCCCTGGATCCAGACCTTGCGCACGACGTTCCATCGCTCGAGCTCGTTGAGCGTCATGCTCACGGCGCCTGCGGACAGCTTCAGCCGCGCGCGGAGGTCCTGCGCGGAGAGCGGCTCCGCGGAGAGATAGAGCATCGCCCACACGCGGCCCATGTTCCGCTTGAAGCCCCACGACTCCATGAGGCGACCCACGGCGTCGCTGACGGCCAGCTCGCTCGGCCACGGGGCCGCTCGAACCGGCGCCTCCTCCCGCCCCGCTCCCCATGCCGGGAGCGGAGCGCCGGTCTTGGATCGCGGGACGGCACCCTCTGCGGACCTCGGGACGGGCGCCGTCGGAACGGCGGGGTCGCGGCCAGCGGGCTGCGCGTGTTTCGGCCGGGTCGGTCTCATGCGGGACGAGGCCCTACGGTCGGCGTGAACGCGGGTCGGGTCAAGGCGCGTAACCGCCTACACACCGCGACGGACGTTTCGCGGATGCGCGGCCAGGAGCTGCGACACGGGACGATCGGGCGGGATTGCGTGAGAGAAGCGGCGTTTCTACTCGGCGTCCGCGGGGCTGCGCGCCTCGGCGGACGCCGCGCCGGCGAAGACGGTCGCGCTTCGGTTCGCGATCCGCTGCCAGGCGAGGAGCATCAGCATGTATGCGTTGAGCACGACGATCGAGACGAACGCGTAGAAGAGGAAGGCCTGGTGGTTCCACAACGTCGCGAGCCCACACAGGCCGATGATGGCGATGTGCACGGTCGGGCCGAGGAACGACCACGCGCGGACCAGCGGTGCGTTGCGCGCGGCGTACTCGGCCTGCTGCGCCGGGCTCAACGCGGCGACGACGGGCTGCGTCTTGTTCGCGCTGGCGCGGTCGCCCGAGGGGACGAACATCTCCTGACCGATCTGGTAGAGGACGAACGGCGCGATGATCGCCTTGTCGAGCAGGCTCGTCGCGCGCCGCATCTCCGCCACGTAGAAGTCGGGAGTCTCCACGCCGCGCGGGTCGAGGCCCGTGAACGACATGAACCGGTGCTTGTAGAAGTCGAAGAGCGCGCAGTGCAGCTGCAGGCTGAAGCCCGCGGCCGCGAAGACGGCGAGCTTCTGGCCGTCCGTCAGCAGCGTCCCGAGCACGCGCACGTCCTGGCCGAGCACGAAGAGGTACATGCCCACGTGGAGCGAGATGACGACGACGGCGTCGCCGTAGCCATCGAGGATGCGGCCGATGGTCGAGCCGCCCACGCCGCGGGCGCGCGCGAGCTGACCGTCGGTGCAGTCGAGCACCATCGTCGCGAACGCGAGCACGAAACCCGCGACGAGCGGGAGCCCGGGACCGAACGCGAACATCGTCCCAGCCGCGATCCCCGTGAGCATGCACACGAACGTCATCTGGTTCGGGGTGACGGGAGTGCGAACGAGCATTCGCACCAGGATCGCGGCCAACGGCCGGTTCATCCAGGCGTCGAGCCACTCATCCGTCTGGGATTTCGCGGCGTTCGTGGGTGTCACGGGGGTTACGGCGAGCGGCGTGCGTGAGCTTGGCTGCATCGGCGTTCCAGGGTCCTCGCATGGGAAAGCAAAAGCACGGCCCATCCCACGCGAGACCGGGCGCCCGCGCCGCGCTTGACACCTCGCGCGTCCGCGAGGAGCGTCTCGCTCGTGGCAGACAGCACGAGCACGCCGGACGACGAATCCACGGCCGAGCGGGCCGAGTTCCCGCTCGACGTGGTGGACGGACAGCGCATCGTCGGCCTGTCGCCGGTGGATGGTCAGCCGCTCGAGGTGGTGACCGCGACGTCGGTCGGGGAGATCGCCGGGCAGATCGAACGCGCGCGCAAGGCCCAGATCGACTGGTCGGCGCGCCCCATCGACGAGCGGTGCGAAGCGCTCCTCGCACTGCGCGACGCCGTGCTCGCGAAAGGCGACGAGCTGGTGGCCACGCTGTGCAAGGAGGGCGGGAAGGTCGAGGCCGAGGCGTGGCTCGCCGACGTCCTGCCCACCGCGGACGTCGTCGAGTACTGGGCGTACGAGGGACGCCACGAGCTGCTCGCGCGCGACCTCGAGCTCGATCCGCTGTCGTACCCGGGCAAACGCGGTCGGACCGAGCGCGTGCCGCGCGGCGTGATCGGGGTCATCAGCCCATGGAACCTCCCGGTGGCGCTTCCGCTTCGCACCATCGTGCCGGCGCTGCTCGCGGGCAACGCGATCGTGTGGAAGCCGTCCGAGCACGCGGCGCGCGTGTCGGCGTTGCTCGGAGCGGCCATCGCCGCCACCGTCCCGCGGGATCTCGTCGTGCTCGTCCAAGGCGGCGCGGCCCAGGGAGAAGCCGTCGTTCGCGGCTGCGACGCGATCGCGTTCACGGGCAGCGTGGCGACGGGCCGCAAGGTCGCCGCGATGGCGGCCGAGCGGCTCGTGCCGTGCGGCGTCGAGCTCGGCGGCAAGGACGCCGCGATCGTGCTCGAGGACGCGGACCTGGATCGCGCGGCGGAGGGGATCGCGTGGGGCGCGTTCTTCAACGCCGGCCAGAACTGCGCGTCCATCGAGCGCGTGTACGTGGTGGAGAAGGTCGCGAGCCAGCTCACCGAGAAGCTCGTGGCCGTGACCAAGACGTTGCGGCCGGGCAAGGACGTGGGCGCGCTCTGCACACGGCGACAGCGGGAGACCGTCCGCAAGCACGTGGACGGCGCGGTCGCATCGGGCGCGGAGGCGCTGCCGGCCGACGCGGCCTCCGGACGCGGGCTGTTCTATCCGCCGCGCGTGTTGACGCGGGTGCCGGAGGACGCCGACGTGTTGCGCGACGAGACGTTCGGTCCCGTCGTGCCGATCGTGGTGGTGAAGGACGAGGCGGAGGCCGTTCGACGCGCCAACGACTCGCGCTACGGGCTGACCGCGAGCGTGTGGACGAAGAAGCTCGCGCGCGGGGAAGCGGTCGCGGCGAAGCTCGAGGCCGGCGTCGTGGCGATCAACAACCACGGCTTCACGGGCGCGGTGCCGGCGGCGCCCTGGTCGGGGGTACGCGAGAGCGGCTACGGCGTGACCAACTCGCCGTTCGCGCTCGATCTGCTGACGCGACCGCGGTTCCTCTTGGTCGATGCGCGGCGCGCCAAGCGCGAGATGTGGTGGTACCCGTACACGGACGGGCTCGTCCGCGTCGCGCGTGCGATGGCGACGTTGCGACGGCGAAGCGGGATCGTGCGCAAGGTCCGCGCCTTCTTCTCGCTGCTCGGCGGTTTCGTCACGCGCTGGAAGCGGTGAGCCGCCACGCGTCGCCGTGGCGGCTGGCGCGGCCGTCGTGCTGGAGCTTCAGCAGATGCGACTGCAGCGACAGCGCGGCGAGCGGCCACACGGCCTTCGGCGTGTCTTCGTACGCGATGGGCAAGAGGTCCGCGTAGGTCGCGTCGCGGGTCCCACGAGACGAGGCGCGATCGAGCGCATCGAGCACCTTGCGCTCGCGCATGAGGCGGTGGGCGACGTAGCCCTCGAGCTTCTGGTGCGGATCGCCGACGGGGAAGCCGTGCGCGGGCAGGAGCACCGTCGGCCCGAGCCGGCCCATGGCGCGGAGCGACTCGAGGTAGAGCGCCATGTCGCCGTCGCCCGGTGCCACGAGGATGGTCCCGATGGAGGCGACCATGTCGCCCGCGAGCAGCGCGCCCGACCGTTCCTCGAAGTAGCAGAGGTGCCCGGGCGCGTGGCCCGGGGTGAAGAACGCACGCACGCGAACGGGATGTGGCCCGTCGAGCTCGACGACCTCGTCGGGCTCGATCGTGCCGTTGCACGCCACGGTGCCACGCAGCCGATCGACGGTGACGCGGTGCGCGCGCAGCGGGAGGCCGAGACGGCGTGCGAGCGCCGTCGCGCCGCCGACGTGATCGGGATGATGGTGCGTGAGCCACATCTCGCGGACCTCGACACCGCCGTCGCGGAGCTCGGCGAGCCAATCGACCATGCGGTCCTGCTCGTCCTCGAACGGCGTCGCGGGCTCGACGAGGACCGCGCCCGACCCGGACCCGAGCACGTACGCGTTGGTGTGCGTCGCGGGCGGGAGCGTCGGGGTGCGGAAGGGCATCGCGAAGACGCCGGGGACGACCTCCCATCGCTGGCTCTGCCGCCCGTCGGCGCCGCGCGTCTCGCGCATCGCACGGGCGGCGGCGTCGAGATCGGGCTCGGGATCGTTCTCGCAGCGGGCGAGCGCGCGCAGCGCGATGACGGCGGGCGGGCCGATGAGATGCTCGGCGCGTCCCCATGCGGCGAGGGCGTCGCTCGGACGCCACCACGCGACCTTGTCGAGCTCGTGGCCGACGAGCGACGGCTCCGGCCACCCTTCGTCGTGGCGCGCCTCGACGAGATAGAAGCGCGTGTCGAAGCGGATCGGCGAGTACTCCGGGGTGATCCAGCGGCCCGCCGGACGCCCGCGGTCGGGGTGGAGGCGCATCCCGCGCGTCGCGAGCAACGCGGCCGCTTCGTCGTTCCGATGGTCGAGCCAGGCGTCGCGCGCGGCGGCTGCGGCGTCTTCGTGATCGGCGGCACCCGCGACGAGGCCGGTCTCTTCGAAGAGCTCGCGCATCGCGGCGCGTCGCGCGGCGGCATCGGCCGGATCGGGCGCCGACGCGGAGGCGGCGCGGTCGCCGTCGTCCACCGCGCCGCCCGGGAACGCGGTGAGGCCGGGCAGGAAAGACGCGCTCGGGTCGCGCCGGACGAGGAGGACCTCGAGGGAGTCGTCGCGGCGTCGGACCAGGATCGCGCTCGCGGCTTCGCGGGCTGTCGTCGTGCGCATCGCGCGGTGGGAGGATAGCGCGAGGCGCGCGCCCCTCACCCCGACCCTCTCCCCATTCGGGGAGAGGGAGCCTGGTCCGGAGCTCCATCGACGCGCGTCTCCTCTCCCCGCAGCGCGGGGAGAGGCCGGGTGAGGGGCGGAACGTCATCACGCGCTATCCTCGCGCGTCATGTCGTCTCGCCGGAGTGTCGCGTGCTTCATCGTGCTGCTCGTCGCGCTCGCCCCGGGCGCCTCCGCCTGTGGCGGCGCTCGGCCGCGTCCCGATCCCTCGCGTGCGTACGCGCGCATCGCCGAGCTCGAGGCGCGCGTGGACGAAGGCGTGCGCGACGCGCGCACGGACGATCGGCGTGCGGGGGCGGTCACGATGAGCTGCGGTGCGGCCGACGAGATCTGCGCCATCGCCGACGAGCTCGCCGAGGCGGACGCGCTGATTCGCTGTGATCGCGCGCGCCGCAGCTGCACCGCGCTCGGTGGGGGCTCGACGACGGCGAGCCGATCGGGCGAATGACCGCGGCTGCGCAAGACGGCGCGCCCGCGGAGCGCGAGAGCGACTGGTCGAGCGTCGCGGCGCGCGCGTTGTTGACGGGCGCGGCCTTGCCCGAGGGCTTCGAGCGGATGCCCGTTCGCGCGCCGCCGATCCTGGAGGGCGCGGGGGCGCGCGCGTTGCTGTCCATCCCCTTGGCGGCGATGGTCGTCGCGATCGCGATCCTGCGCCCGGGCTCGCACTCGCCGTTCGACGCGATCGGCCTCTTGCTGCGGCTCGTCGCGTACCTGTTCGCGGTGCGCGCGGGGATCGGGTTGGTCC
>JADZFZ010000068.1 GCA_020854145.1 Deltaproteobacteria bacterium
CGGCGAATCGTCGCGCCAGCAAGTTGAGCAACGCGAGGGGCTCCTTGAGGCTCGGAGTCGACGGCAACGACGGCAGAGGACGCGGGATGTCGAGCAGCACGTCGAGCAACGTGACGAGCTCGGGCTGAAGCCTTCCGATGAGCTCACGATCCTGCGCGAACGGCGACAGGCGCGAGAGTCGCGTGCAGATGGCCTCCGCCAGCGCGTAAGGCCGGTTCTCGTCCGCGGTCACGGGCGTCACGATAGGTCGACCCGCGGCGGCTGAGAAGCGCGCCGGCGATCACGGGGGTAGGCTCGATGGCGTGCGGCACGGGCTCGTCGGCGGTTGCCTGGCGTGGCTGGCGGGATGCAACTGCGCCGACCCATCGCTCCGACCGGATGCCAGCGCGCCCGTCGAGGACGCGAGCGAGAGTCGCGAAGCGTCCGGCGACCCGGAGCAGGATGCGGCGAGCGTACCGAACGACCTCGGTCCTCCGCGCGTGCGCGATGCGTACGTTGCGCGTGATCCCGCGCCTGACCCGCCGGGCGGACCGTGCGAGGGCACGGCGTCCATCCGGCTGCTGAACGTGGCCGAGGGCTCGCCGACGGGTCGAGGCGTCGTCCAGGCGGCGCGATGGGGCGACGGTCTGCTCTTGCAGTGGGACGTGATGAGCACGATCGAGCGTTACCAGGTCGCGCACGTCGCGGAGCCCGTGGCCGGCGCGCCCGAGATCGTCTTGGACTGGGTCGGTGCGCGGGCGCTCGTTTGGCTGCCCACGTCGGACGAGGGCGTTCGCGCCGTGTTCCCGGGCTCGTTCGCGACGCTGAGCGACGACGGCCTCGGTCCCGACGTCGCGTTGCCTCCGGCGCCCGCGGAGCTCGAGGAGCCGCTTCCCCTGACCGCGTGTGAAGGCGCGGAGGCCGTCTTGTTCTCGGGCAGCCGGACGGGCCCGACCGTGCTGGCGTTCGTCTCGTGGGTGGACGGCGCTCCGCGCTGGAGCGCTCCCGTCGTCGCGCCGGAAGGGCTGCGCGACGTGATCTGCGTCGCGGGTCCGGACGGTGTGCACGCGCTCGCGTGGACCGGTGGACGCGACGTTGTGTCGATCGGCTGGGAACGTAGCGGCGCGCCGCTCCCGGCGTACGTGACGTGGGAGGTCGGCGAGGCCGAGGACGTGTACGTGCCGATCGCGCTCGCGGGGCGCGACGACGCGGGCGTGCCGCTCGTGATCGCGGGCTCCGATCATCCCGACGACCTCGACGTCGGGTTGACGGTCGCGCGCGTGGGCTCGAGCGCGATCGAGCCGATCGGGTCCACGCGGGTCGAGCGTGCGCCCGCGGTCGGGATCCGCGTGTACGGCGCGACGACGGTCTCCGATCGGCTCGTGGTCGTCTATGCGGCGCCGCTGATCGCGACGGTGACGTTCGACCTCGAGCGTGGTGTCGCAGGGCCTGCGACGCCGATCGCGGGGCACGGATGCGGTCCCTGGGGACACGGAGTGGCGCTGCCGTCGGGTTACTACGTCGCGCTCGAATGCGGGCTGCGCGAGGTGTGGCTGCTCCGCGTGTGCGGAGGTGGATCGTGAGCACCTCGTCGCGGCGCACGGCCGTGGCGACGACATGCCTGCTTCTGCTCGGCTGCTCGAGCCGCGAGACGCGTGCGGCGCCCGCCGACGCCGGGCCCGTCGCGGACGCGAGGATGGACGACGAGGCCGCGCCTGCGCCCCGTGACGCGGGACTGCGTACGTGGCCCGACGCAGGGGCGCCCGAAGAGCGCGAGACGGTCGATGCCTCGGTGCTCGACGCGGGGTCGGACGAGGACGAGGTCAACCGATCGATGGAGCTCGCTCCGCCGTGCGAGCGACCCGAGCCGGACCCGGCGCTGGCGGTCGCGGGCCCGGCGAGCTTCCTGGGGGGCGGGTTCCCGATCGGCGATGCGCGCCTCCTGCACGCGGTCGTCGCCGACGACGCGCACGACCGCGCGGAGATCCTCCACTCCGCGCAGGGTGGCGGCGACGATGGCCCGGTGCGTTGGCGCGTGGCGAGGGTCGGCGCGTCGGGCGAGCTCGAGTCGACCGCGGTGGTCGACGACTTCCCGACGGAGTATCCGAGCCACGGCGGCGCAGTGCGGGCGCGTGATGGATCGCTGTTGATCGCGTGGCGAGGCGTGCGCCCGCGCATGCTCGGGTCCGACGCGTTCGTCGGGCTGCTGGACGCGAACGGCGCTCTGCTCGACGGGCCCACCATGCACGGCTCCGCAGTGCCGCACGCGATCGCCGCGTCGAGCCCGCAAGTGCTCGGCGACGGGACCGAGGTGCTCGTCTCGTGGATGTCCGATGGGATCGTGGCGAGCGCGATCGGACGGCCCGGCCGCCTCGTGGTGCCCACGCCCGTCGCGCCGGGCTGGGCGAGCCGCGCCCACGCGCTCGACGCCGACCGGTTCGTCGTGTCGTGGAGCGACCCGAACGAGGCGGGTCACGTCCGCACACGCGTCGCGATCGCGTCGCTGGATGGGGGCGCCGTGCAGCGCACGCTGTTCTCGGACGGCGACTACACGACGCGCGACGCGGCGGTCGCGGTGTACGACGGCGACGTTTGGGTCGCGCGGTTCGAACGACGGCACGCGTCGCTCGCCGAGAGCGTGATCCGCGTCGCGCACCTGGACGAACGGCTCGCGCGCGTCGAGCGCGACCGCTGGCTCGGCGGCTGGGGCGGCACCGCACCGCAGAGCCTCGAGCTCGTGGTCTTCGAAGGACGGCTCTGGCTCGTGTGGGTCGCGAACGACCTGCGTTACGGCCTCAGCGTGGTGGTCCACGCGAGCCCGGTGCCGTCGCCGGCGTGTGGACGCGACGTCGGGGCCGCGGTGATCGAGCTGCCGCGCTCGTGGGCGACGCCGGTCGATCTGCGCGCGGGCGCCTCGCGCGATCGCATCTGGGTCGCCGTGGGCAGCCCGTGGCCCACGAACGAGGCGAACGCCTACGCGCTCACGCCCGTCGAGTGATCCGCGGCCTGGGCCTCGGCGGCACGCGCGGGACCGGAGGTCGTGGGCCGCCAGCGATCGTGCAGCCAGCCGAAGTACTGGTCGGGGTGCTCGGCGATGGCTTCCTCGATGGCGCGCGTCATGGCCGCGGTGGCGGCGACCACGGCGGCGAGGTCGCGACGCTCGCGGTCGATGGGCAGGCGACGCACGACGATGTGATGGCGGCCGTCCGGACCGCGATGGACGAATCCCGCGACCACCTCGGCGCCCGTGCGGAGCGCGATCTCGGCGGCGCCGCGCGGGGTGCTCGCGGGTCGGCCGAAGACGGGCACCTCGACGCTCGGGACGTCGATGCTCTGGTCGAGCAACATGCCGAGCACGCTGCCCGAGCGGAGCGCACGGAGCATCTTGGCCGCGCTGCCCGGCGCGCCGCGGTAGATGCTCTCCACGCGGCGCGGTGCACGCAGGCGCTCGTAGAGCGTGGTGAAACGCGGGTCGTAGCTCTCGCGCGCGATGGTCGTGATCGGGAACCCGCGCGCGGTGAGGCCGGCGGCCATCAGCTCCCAGTGGCCGAGGTGCGCGGTGACGTAGACGACGCCGCGGCCCTCTGCGAGCGCATCGCCCAGCGACGCGCGCGACGCGTCGTCCATGGCGGTCGCCTCGAGCACGTCGAGCCTGCCCGCCAGGAGCAGCGCGATCTCGGCGAGGCAGCGCCCCGCCTCCACGAACGCGCCGTGCACGGCGGCCCTCGCGTCGAACCCCCGTGCGTGTGCCGCGGCAACCGCCGCGTGCGACTCCGCGAGCTTTCGCGCGCGCCGCGCGCAGCGCCACGCCGTGCGACCGAGCATCGAGCCGAGCCATCGAGCCGCGCCCGCGGGCAGCCTGCCGCCGAGCGCGAGCAGCGCCCGACACGTCCAGAAGATCAGCGTGTTCTTGACGCTGCGGAGCATCGTGGGAAGGCTTGCCTCCCCTTCCAGGGGCGCGGGCGTGCGCATCGGGCTCGCCCGCGAGGAGGTCGCATTGGGCATCATCGTTCAGAAGTACGGCGGGAGCTCGGTCGCGACGGTCGAGAAGATGGGGCTCGTCGCCGACAAGATCGTCGCCGCGCGGCGCGAAGGCAACGACGTCGTGGTGGTGGTCTCGGCGATGGGCAAGACGACCGATCAGCTGCTCGCGCTCGCGCGCCAGGTCAGCGAGAGCCCGCCACGGCGCGAGCTCGACATGCTGCTGAGCACCGGCGAGCGCGTGTCCATGGCGTTGCTGTCGATCGCGATCCATGCGCGCGGGCTCGAGTCCATCTCGTTCACCGGCTCGCAGAGCGGCATCATCACCAACGACCGCCACTTCGACGCACGCATCATCGAGGTCCGTCCCCACCGCGTGGAGGACGAGCTCGCGCGTGGGCGCATCGTGATCGTCGCCGGGTACCAGGGCATGAGCTACCGGCGCGAGATCACGACGCTCGGTCGCGGCGGCAGCGACACGACCGCCGTCGCGATGGCCGCCGCGCTCGGGGCGGAGCGTTGCGAGATCTACAGCGACGTGGACGGGGTGTACTCGGCCGATCCGCGGGTGGTGCCCGACGCGAAGCACCTGCCGGAGATCGGCTACGAAGAGCTCTCCGAGATGGCCGAGGCGGGCGCGAAGGTGCTCAACGCGACGGCCGTCGAGCTCGCGCGGCGCGCGGGCATCGCCGTGCACGCACGGAGCACCTTCGAGCCGGGCCGCGAGACGCGGGTGCACGCCGACGCGCCCTCCGATGCGTCGCGTCGCACGGTCGTCGGGCTGAAGGACGCGGCCGTGCTGGCGCTCGAGGCGGGCCCGGACGGGCTCGCGAAGCTCCTCGATCGCTGCGCGGAGCTCGGCGCGGCGCCGCAGCTCGTGTCGCTCGAAGGAGGCGCGGCGAGCCCACGCGCGACCGTCGTGATCCCGCTCGCGAACGTGCCCGATTGGGGCCGTGCGAAGGCCGCGCTCGCGCAGACGTTCTCGACGGAGCTCCGCGTCGACGAGACCCTCGGACTCGCGACGGTCGTCGGGTCGGGGGTCGGCGGCGATCCACGTGCGCTCGCCACCGCGCTCGCGGCGCTCGCCAGGGCGGACGCGAAGCCGACCGTGATCGGAACAGGAGGTCTGCGCATGTCGTTCGTCGTCTCGCGTGCCCGGCTCGACGATGCCGTCCGGTCTCTCCACGCCGAGCTCGCCCGATGAGCGCCTCGGGGGGAAACGGCACCGTCCTCGTCGTCGACGACGAACGCAACATCCGACGCACGCTCGAGATGATCCTCGGCGGCGAAGGCTTCGACGTGCGGACCGCCGCGAGCGGCGAAGAGGCTCTCCAGGCGCTCGCCGCGGGCGGCGTGGACGTCGTCATCCTCGACGTGCGCCTGCCCGGGATGAGCGGTCTCGACGCGCTCGCACGCATCCGCGCCGACGCGTCGTCGGTGCGTCTGCCGGTCATCATGATCTCGGGGCACGCATCGCTGCAGGAGGCGGTGCAGGCCGTGCAATCGGGCGCGACCGACTTCTTCGAGAAGCCGCTCGACCGCGATCGCGTCGTGCTCAGCGTGCGCAACGCGCTCCGTGCGTGGCGGCTCGAGCGCGAGGTGGACCGGCTGCGCGCGGAGGTCGGCCAGCGTTACGAGATGATCGGCGAGAGCCCCGTGATGCGGAGGCTCTACGAGGAGATCGAGAAGGTCGCGCCGACGCGGGGGCGCGTGCTGATCACGGGCGAGAGCGGCACGGGCAAGGAGCTCATCGCGCGCGCGGTCCACCGGCTGAGCCCGCGGCGCGACGGGCCGTTCATCAAGGTCAACTGTGCGGCCATCCCGCAGGACCTCATCGAGAGCGAGCTCTTCGGCTACGAGCGGGGCGCGTTCACGGGCGCGGCGCAGCGCAAGAAGGGCCAGTTCGAGCTCGCCAATCGCGGCACGTTGTTCCTGGACGAGATCGGCGACATGGCGCTCGCCGCGCAGTCGAAGGTGCTGCGCGCGCTGCAGTCGAACGAGATCACGCGCGTCGGCAGTGAGCAGTCGATCGAGGTCGACGTGCGCGTCATCGCCGCGACCAACAAGGACCTGCAGGTCGAGGTCGCCAAGGGGGCGTTCCGCGAGGACCTGTTCTTCCGGCTCAACGTGATCCCGTTGCGCTCGCCTCCGCTGCGCGAGCGCGTCGAGGACATCCCGCTCCTGGTCACGTCGTTCGTGCGCGACTTCTGTGCGGAGAACGGCCTGAGCGAGAAGCGGATCACCCCCGACGCGCTCGCCGCGGTCGTCGCGCGCCCCTGGCCCGGCAACATCCGCGAGCTGCGCAACGTGGTCGAGCGGATGGTGATCCTGAGCGGCACCGAGATCGTCGCCTCCGACGTGCCTGATCCGCCGCGCATCGGCCCGTGGGCGACGCAGAGCGCCGAGCGCGACGTGGACCCCGACGCAGACGCGGACGACTCGTCCGAGATCCCGGCCATGCCGGAGCGCGCGCCCGGCGAACGGCCGACCTTGCGCGACTTCCGCGACCGCGCCGAGCGCGAGTACATCCTGTCCACGCTCGCCGAGGTGGGCTGGAACATCTCGCGCGCGGCCGTCCTGCTCGGCGTCGAGCGCACCAACCTGCACAAGAAGATGCGCTCGCTCGACATCAAGCGTTGACTCCGTGCGCGGCCCGCGTGTGGGCGCGACGTCGCGATTCACGGACACTGCTCGCGCTCGAACGCCCCCTCTGCGCTCCGACGCGACCCGGAGCGGCGCGGGCACGCGATGACGGAACTCCCCGAACGCACCCAATGGGACGAGAGCGCCGGCGTCGCCACGAGAGGCGTCGGTCGAGAGGGGGCCGTTGGTGTCGGAGGACAATCGGTCGCGACCACGGGGCCGTAGGGCGCTCAGCGCCGAATGGCTGGGAGCGCTGCCGCGCGCCATCACGAGCTCCGAGAAGAGCTCGCTCCACGGTCTGCTGGCCGCCGGACGGCCGTCGCCGTCGGAGCGCTTCGAGATGGAGCGCGCGCTCGGGTTTCCCTGGTCGTGGCCGGGGAACGATGCCGTCGCGAACGTGCCCGACCTCGCGGAGCTCGATGCCCCGGCACCGCCGCGACCCGGCGCGACGTGTCTCGTGTCGGTCACGCCGGACGAGCGCGTCGCCCTGTGGGCGCTGAGCCCGTCGCAGCACGAGCAGTCGCGCCCTCTCGTCGACCGAGCCTCCCGCGATGCGCTCGTGGCCATGCGCATCGCGACCACGCACCTGCCGCTCGTGGCGGCGACACGGCCTCTGCGGGCCAGCGTGCGATGGTCGGTCCAGCTCGCGGCGAAGGTCGGCCTGGGCGTCGACCGCGTGCTCGACGGTGCGTCGTTCGGGCTGGGTTTCGTGCTCGCCGCCGCGTCGCTGCTGCTCGACGTGCCCGTGCCGGTGGACGTGTGCGCGCTCGCGGCGATCGACGAAGACGGCCGTCTGATCCCCGTGGGAGGCCTCGCCGAGAAGCTGTGGATGCTCGCGGCGTGGGCGCCCGCGGTGCGACGCGTGCTCGTCTCGACGCCGCAGGCCCCGCGTGCCCGCGAGATCGTGGACGACGCCTCGCTCGACCTCCGGGTGGTCGCGGTCTCGAGCGTCTCGGTGGCGCTCGAGGTGGTGTTCCCGGACGCGCGGACCGAGCCCGACCTGCCGCCGGGCGACGGGGCCGCCCTGCGCGGCGCGCTCGAGGACGTCTATCGTGCCGCCGTCGATGGAGCTCCGTCGATGATCGACTGGGCGACGGTCGCGCGCGCCGCCGCGCGCCTCGGCGAGCACGCTGCGATTCGCAGCGATCCCCGTGCGCGCGAAGAGGCGCACGTGGCGGAAGCGCTCTCCTGGCGCCACTCGGGCAGACGTGCGGTCGCCGTCTGGCCGTCGGCCGAGCTGCTGGCTCGGTCGCCGCGGCCGGTGAGGCTGCGTCTGCTCGCGCACGTGGTGAGCTCGCTCGCCGACACGCAGTCCTCCGACATCGACCGGTTCGTCGACGAAGCGCGTGGGCATCTTGCGGGCGCCGGCGAGGAGCACGCGGAGGATCTCGATCTCCTGGCCGCGATGGGCCGCGCGCTCGCCGCGGTGGATCGCGACGTGGACGCGCTCGACGTCCTGCGCCGGGCGGTCGACGGCTGGTTCGCCATCTGGCGGCCCGACGGCGCCGCCGCCGCGCTCTCCGAGATGCTGCGCATCCATGGGTTCCGGTTCGATCCGCGGTCGGTGGGTGAAACCGTCGAGCGTTTCGTGCCCGGGGTGCTCGGTCACGTGCGCACGACCGACGTCGCGCGTGCCACCGTGCACCTCGCCGCAGGAAGGGCGCTCACGTCCGTGGGTGCCCACGACGACGCGCTCGTGATGCTCGATGCGCCGCTCGACTGGTCGCAGTGCCCGAGCGACGTGCAGCACTCACGCCTCCGCTGGCGCGCCAACGCGCTGACGCGCGCGGGTCGACGGGAGGACGGCCATCGCGCACGGCGTGAGCTCGCGCTTCGGGGCAGCGGGAGCGCATTCCCGGCGCTCTCCGCGCTCGACTTGGCGCTGTCGTTGCGCGACGACCCGCTGCCGGCCCTCGCGTCGCTGGAGTCCGTCGCCGCCGACGAGATCGCGCGATGGCACGCGCCGGGGCTGACGCCGGTCGAGCTCGCGCGCCGCGTCGCGCTGCGGTGGCGGTATTGAGCCACGGAATCCGGTTGACGCGGCGGTGTGGAGGCGAGCTCGCGGAACGGTTCGCGAACCGTCTCGCGTGCGACTCCCGCCCGTCGGGGGGGAGCCGGCTGCACGGTCTCGGCCCAAGGCGTTGCATGTGTGGGCTACCCCACATAGGTTCCATGGATGAAGGCCATCCAGATACTGATGGATGAGGATCTGCTGTCGGAGCTGGACCGAAGGGCCAAGCGGGTGGGCCGAGATCGCTCGAAGCTGGTGCGCGACGCGGTGGGGCGATTCCTGGCGGCCGAGGATGCCAAAGACAAGGAGCGCCGAGTCATCGAGGCCTACGAGCGGCAGCCGCTGACGCGCGAAGAGCTGGACTGGCTGGAGGCGAGCGAGTGGCCGAAGGATTGAGCTGGGGCGACATCCGGATGGTCGAGCTGGTGGCGCCCGACAAGCGCAGGCCAGCGCTCGTGCTGAGCCGGACCTCACACCTGAGGCATCTGACCCAGGTCGTGGTGGCACCGATCACTCGCACCGTGCGGGGCATCGCCACGGAAGTGCCCATCGGTGTCGAGTCGGGTCTGAAGGAGCCCTCGGCGGCCAAGCTCGATCAGCTGCAGGCGGTGCATCGCAATCGTCTGGGGCGCTTCGTGGGCTCCCTCGATCGGGCACGCAAACGAGAGGTGCTCGACGCGCTCCTCTTCGCGCTGGAGCTCGACGACCTCGGGTGAGCTCCGTCCACGTTCACGCCCTCGAGTCGGGCGCGTCCTCGGGCGCGGCGGCATCGCCGAGCAGCTCACCCAGCGCCACGAGGAGATCGGCGCGGCGGAACGGCTTCGTGAGCAATCCGGTCCGGCCGGGCTCCGTGGGCACGACGTCGCCGTGCGACGCGTAACCCGTGACGAGCAACGCGCGCAGCGACGGCTCTCGTTCGCGGAGCTTTCGGACCAGCTCGGGCCCGGTCATGCCGGGCATCACGACGTCGGTCACGACCACGTCGTGCTCGCCCGGGCGCCACTGCTCCAGGGCGGCGTCGGGCCGCAGGTGTGTTGCCGACGCGAAGCCGGCACCATCCAGCATGGATCCGATCACGCGCGCGACCGCGGGGTCGTCCTCGACCAGCAACACACGACCGGCGCGAGGGGAGACTGGCCCGCGCACCGTCGTCGTGTCCGCCTCGGGAGCGCCCTCGACGCTCGGGAAATAGAGCCGAAACGTGGAGCCTCGGCCCACGCCCGAGTCGACCTCCACGAAGCCGCCCAGCTGCTTCATCGCGCCGAAGACCATCGGCAAGCCGAGCCCCGTACCGTGGCCCGCGGGCTTCGTCGTGAAGAAGGGCTCGAAGATGCGCTCGCGCGTCGCCTCGTCCATGCCCATGCCGGTGTCGCTCACCTCGAGCACCGTCCAGTCGCCCGGCACCTCCGCCGAGCCGCCATGGCCGTGCGCGGCATGGATCGCGAAAGTCAGCGTGCCCCCGCGCGGCATCGCGTCGCGCGCGTTGAGCGCGAGGTTGAGCACCATCTGCTCCACCTGCGACGGGTCGGCGTTCACCAGCGACACGTCGTCGGCCGCGAGCTCTGCGACGGTGATGTGCTCGCCGATCGTTCGCCGCACCAGCGTGAGCGCGTCGCGCGTCATCTCCACGAGGCTACCGACGCGCGGCTGCACGA
>JADZFZ010000069.1 GCA_020854145.1 Deltaproteobacteria bacterium
AGCCGACGTTCGAGGACGCCATCGAGAAGGAGTGCGCGAAGATCCGCGGGCACGACCTCACCGTGCTCCGGCTGGGCGACCAGTTCGTCCTGTGATACTCGCACTCGCGTGAGCTGGTTCGCGAAGACCAAGGCGGGCGGCGACGCCGACGAGAAGCGTTCGCTCGGCGAAGGCGTCTTCAAACGGTGCGACGGGTGCGGCGCGACCCTGCTCGCGGAAGAGCTCACCGCCAACCTCGAGGTCTGCCCGAGCTGCGGCTTCCATCACCGGCTGACCGGCGAGCAGTGGCGCGACCTCGTCACCGATCCCGAGAGCTGGGTCGAAGAGGACGCGGATCTCGTCGGCGGCGATCCTCTGCAGTTCGTGGACGGCAAGGCCTATCCCGATCGGCTGAAGTCCGTTCGCCGCACCACGGGCGTCCAGGAGGGTATGGCCATCGGCACGGCGACGGTGGGCGGCCACCCGGTCCAGGCGGGCTTCTTCTACTTCCGCTTCATGGGCGGCAGCATGGGCTCCATCGTGGGCGAGAAGGTCACGCGACTCTTCGAGCGTGGACGCGAGCGTCGGACCCCGGTCGTGTTGCTCCAGGCCTCCGGCGGCGCGCGTATGCAGGAGGGCATCTTCTCGCTCATGCAGATGGCCAAGGCGGTCGCGGCGCTCTCGCGTCTGCGCGAGGCGGGTCAGCCCTTCGTCTCGTTGCTCGCCAACCCGACCACGGGCGGTGTCGCCGCGAGCTTCGCGTTGCTCGGTGACGTGAACCTCGCGGAGCCGCGTGCGCTCATCGGCTTCGCAGGCCCTCGGGTCATCGAGCAGACCATCCGTCAGAAGCTGCCCGACGGCTTCCAGCGCAGCGAGTTCCTCCTCGAGCACGGGATGGTCGACCTCATCGTCGAGAGGCGCGACATGCGCGACGTCGTCGCCAAGCTGCTCGGTCATCTCGCCGATCGCTGAGGCCGAGTGAGGTCGCTGTCGGAGGCGCTCGCGTGGGTCTATGCGCTCGAGCCGCGCGGCATCCGGTACGAGCTCGAGCGTGTCCGCGCCGCGCTCGCGCTCCTGGGGGATCCCGGTCGCGGCCTGCGCGTCGTGCACATCGCAGGGACGAACGGCAAGGGCAGTGTGGCCGCGATGGTGGAGCGCGGGCTGCGGGCCGCGGGGCTGCGCACGGGCCTGTTCACGTCACCGCACCTGCATCGATTCGCCGAGCGGATCCGGATCTCCGGCCGACCGATCGCCGATGAGCGCATCGTGCGGGGCCTCGCCGATCTGCGCCGCAGGCTCGACGCGCCGGGCGCGCCAGCGCTCACGTTCTTCGAGGTCACGTTCCTGCTCGCCCTGCGGGCGTTTCGGGCGTCGCGCGTGGACGCCGTCGTCCTCGAGACGGGGCTCGGCGGGCGGCTCGACGCGACCAACGCCGTGGGCGACGTGGTCGTCTCGGTGATCACGACGCTCTCGCTCGATCACACGGACATGCTCGGCCCCGACATCACCGACGTGGCACGCGAGAAGGCCGGGATCGTCCGACGCGCCACGCCGCTCGTCTGTGGCGTGACCGATCCCGTCGCGCTCGCGGTCGTGCTCGAGGCCGCGGCGGAGCTCGACGCACCCGTCGCGCTGCTCGGACGCGACGTGAAGGCGTTGCCTGACGGGCTGCGCCCCGCGCTCGCCGGCGACCATCAGCGCACCAACGCGGCGCTCGCGATCGCGACGCTCGAGACGTTCGCCCGCCGCACGGCGACCGCGATCGGCCCCGAAGCGCTCGCCAGCGCGGTCTGCGACGTACGCTGGCCCGGCCGGCTCGAGCTCGTGCGTGCGTCGCGTCAGCGCCCCGACGTCTTGCTCGATGCGGCCCACAATCCCGAGGGCGCGACGGCGCTCGCCGCGTACGTGCGCTCGCTCGAGGCGCTGCCCTCGCGCACCGCGCTCGTGCTCGGCGCACAGTCGACCAAGGACGTGACGTCGATCCTGCGCGTGCTCGAGCCCATCGCAGAGCACCGTTTCTACGTGCCCGCGCCCGTCCGGCGCGGCATCGATCCGAGGGCGCTCGCCGCGATCGTCGGAGGCGACGTCCATGCGAGCGTGCCCGACGCGCTCGCGGCCGCGTTTCGACGCGTCGGACGGCACGGTCTCGTCGTGGTCGCGGGCTCGATCTTCGTGATGGGCGCCGCGCGTGCGCACCTGCTCGGCGTACCCACCGACCCGCCGATCGCCATGTGACGGCCGCGGCCACGCGGAGCCCGGAGCGCTCCGGGCGGAGCGATCGGCGCGCCGAGTGATCCAGCAGGCGACACGTCGAACGGCCGTCACGCGGATCACAGCTGAAAACAGGCGCAACGCGGCACCGTGTAGCGTGGCTCCGTGCTTGCTTTGGTACGGGCTCGGAGACTCGAGACCATGTCCCTGCCCATCCCCCGTTCGTCGTCCTTGGTCGGCCTCGCCCTGCTCCCGCTCGCAGCCTGCGCCGCGACGCCGATCGAGGACCCGAACGCGGACCAGCTCGGGCGCCCCGCGCTCGTGTCGGGCGACATGGCGCACTACGTCGTCAACGGCGTCACGGAGTCGGGCTACCCCGCGGTCGGCATGTTGCCTGGCTGCACGGGGACCCTCATCGGTCCGCGCACGGTCTTGACCGCGGGCCACTGCGTCGACGGCTATGTCGATTTCGAGATCGGCGGCCGCACGTACAACGTCGCGGACATCGTCCGGCACGAAGGCTACGGCGGCGGCAACTACAACGACGTCGCCCTGCTGATCTTGCAGCAGGCGGTGGACGGCATCGCGCCGTTCCCGATCGCACGTCGCGCGCCGACCAACGGGACCGAGATCACCATCGTCGGCTTCGGCCGCATCGGGGAGTACGAAGACGGCTTCGGCACCAAGCGCTCCGCGACCAACGTGATCGGCCAGGTCGACAGCCAGACGTTCGACTTCTACGGCTCGAGCGGTGGCACCGGCAACGTCTGCAACGGCGACAGCGGCGGGCCGAGCTTCGCGATCCTCGATGGCCAAGAGGTGCAGGTCGGCATCCACTCGACCAAGCACGGCACGTGCGGCGAGGGCGGCACCGACATGCGCGTCGACTACTTCGTCGACTGGATCGTCCGCAACGCCAACGGCGACGTCCCGGCGGACGGCACTGCGCCGCCGCCCACGGATCCCGTTCCGCCTCCTGGCGGCGGCACGAGCCCGGATCCCGAGCCGACGCCGCCCCCGACGCCGACGCCCGATCCCGGCACCCCGGGTGCGGGCAGCATCGAGCGCGAAGGGCTCGCGTGCACGACCGATGCGGACTGCGCGAGCACTGCGCTCGGCTGCGTCGCGGTGCACGGCAACGGCGGCTCCGGCACGTTGCTCGGCGCCTATTGCCTCGAACGCTGCGTGAGCGCGGGCGCACCGGACTCCATCTGCGACGGCGGCGAAGCGTGCCTGCAGTCGCGCGAGGCCGGCCCCGTGTGCTTCGACGCGTACGGTGAGGCGCGCGGCTTCGCGAACCGCGAGCTCGACGCTCCGCCTCCCGTCGATCCGCCGACCGACCCGCCTCCCGGCGGCACGATGCCGCCGACGGATCCCGCGGATCCGACGCCCCCGAGCTCGCCGTGCGGAGGCGACGCGGAAGACTCCGTGTTCCGGTTGATGAACCGTGGACGCGAAGGGGAGGGCCTCGCACCGATCCGCTGCGAAAGCGCGCTCACGGCGCTCGCTCGGTCCCACGCGGAAGACCTCTGCCGCGCAGGTACCCTGGGTCACCTCGGCAGCGACGGGCGCACGTTCGGCGAGCGCATGCGCGGCTCGGGCATCCCGTTCCGCCTCGCGGGCGAGAACCTCGCACGCGGCCACGACGACCCGGCCACCGTCTATCGAGCATGGAGCAGCAGCACGATGCACCGCGACGCCATGCACATGGACTGGCTCGG
>JADZFZ010000070.1 GCA_020854145.1 Deltaproteobacteria bacterium
ACGACGGCCACGACGCGGCCGAGCTGGGCACGGTCGCCTTGCGCCAGGCCGATGCCGACGACGGTGGGGCCCTCCGCGAGCACCGGCTCGAGCGCGGCCGCCTCCTCGACCTCCACGACGACGGCCATGACCGCGCCGATCCGGCTGTAGGCCAGGGCGAACCTGCGGAGCGAGTCGTTGACCTCGCCGAGCACGTCCTCCTGGGTCGGCGCGGGGTCTCCGTCCGAGAAGAACGCCCGTGCCCCGGCGGCCGCGCGCTCCGACAGCGCGGCGTCGAGCCGGACCGCCGGTCTGCCGAGCGCGGCGCGGCGCTGGTTGATCCCTTCGAGCAGCACCTGCGGGGAGCGCGTGAGATCGATGCGACGTCCGACGCGGATGAAGACCTCCGTCGCCACGAAGACGATGCGACCGCCTTCCGATTCGGAGGCGACGCCGACGCCCACGTGCGTGACGTCGGGGTTCATCATGTTGGCGCGGTGGCCCGGGCTCGCCATCAGGCCGTCGTGGATCTCTCGCGCCGAGTACGCGCGGCCGATGTTCTCGAGCACGAGGCCCGAGTGGACTCCCGCGCCGCGCAGGCGGTCGCCCGCGTCGCCCGTGGTCGGGGACACGTGACCCATGTATCCGGCTTCGATCATGTCGCGCGAGTGCGCGCGCGCGACCGTGCCGAGCGCCTCCATCGACTCGAGCGGCGGCAGGCGCGCCGCGCGCCGCGTGCGGTTGAGCAACACGAGCAGCTCGCGCTCGACCGCGGCGGGCTCGGTCTCCGTGCCCTCCGTCGGCGCGACGACCACGTGGTCCGGCGGCTCGACGCCGCGGTAGACGGGGAAGTTCGCGAGCACCGTCTCGCCGCGCTCGCCACGACCGATGATCTCGATCTGGTAGGCGCCGGGCTCGGGCGCGGGCACCCGCACGTCGAACGCCGGACCTTCGCCCGCCGGGATCGAGCGCACGGCGCCCGACGGCGACGTGACCGCGATGCTCGGCGTCGTCAGCCCCGACGCGAGCTCGCCGCGCACGACGATGGGGCGCGACGTCTCACCCGATCGCGCGATGGGCTCGATGCGGACGAGCCGCGAGGTGAGCACCACGAGCGCCAAGCGCTGGGCGCCACGCTCCGCCGTGACGACGCCGAAGCGGTTGTAAGGGCGCCGTGCGAGCTGCTGCGCCACGAAAGTGGTGACCGATGCGTCGAACGACCCGGCGTTGCGGTCGACACCGACGAGGAAGACGGCTGGCGTGGGGTCGACGATGCCCAACGATTGCGCGAGGAAATCGACGACCTCGCGGCGCGGCGTCTCGCGCCCGTCGGGGTAACGTTCGAGGAGCCACTCGGCGAGCCGGGACATCCGCGCGTCGTACACGAGCGGTTCCGTGGACCCTTCGCGCGGGCTCGCCGCGATCACGCGGGCGAGAGCCGGGACCTCTTCGGTGGCAGGTGGCGGGTCGCTCGCGTAGCGCGCCGTCACCGCGACGGGAGCGCGCACCACGATCCCGCCCCGCACGATCGGCCTGGTCGTCGAGCCGCACGACAGAACGAACAGCGCTGCGCAGACGACCGCGGTGGCGCGGATGGCGCTCCCCATCGGCGGGCAATGTCGCCCGAGCGCCCCGAGCCTGTCGAGGGGTGATGTCGCGAGACCCTACCGGCGGGGGCGATCTTGGGGACGGACGTCGCCAGCGGGCCGGTCCGACGGGGGGCGATCCCGCGAAAAGGGCGTCAGGGATTGCCCGATGTCGTTGGCACCATGCTTGATGTACCGTCGTTTGGCGGAGGCGGGCGATGCTTGGACGGCGAGAGAGTGTCCCGTGGTTGTTGGTGATGGGGGCGCTCGTGGCCTCGTGCGGCGGCGGAAAGGCTGCTGGCGGCGGCGGCGGCGGTGGCGGCGGCGCATGCGAGACGTCGTCGGACTGCGGGAGCGGCGAGCGGTGCGTCGATGGCTTGTGCCGTGCGGCGATGTCGAGCCCCGACGGTGGCGGCGGCCCCGATGGCGGCGGCGGCGCCTGTCTCGACGGCGACGGTGACGGCTTCGGCATCGGCTGCCCGCGCGGTCCGGACTGCGACGACTCGAACCGGATGCAGACGGGCATCGAGATCTGCGACGCGGTCGACAACGACTGCGACGGCATGATCGACGAAGGCGTCGGCAGCCCCTTCTGCGCGTGCGCGTCGGGCTGCGTCGAAGGTGGCATCGGGCCCGGAGGCGGGACGGCCGGCGAGGTGTTCACGCCCGGCGAAGGCACGAGCGAAGGCGTCGGCACCGACCCGATGGGCGGGCTCGTGCTCGACAGCAGCTCGATCAACACGAACGTCATCTGGGTCGCGAACACGGGCGCGAGCACCGTGTCCAAGGTCGACACGCGCACGTACGAGCTGCTCGCGACCTATCGCACCGGGCCCGACGGCAGCAACCACGACCCGTCGCGCTCGAGCGTCAACACGCTCGGCGACGTGTTCATCGGCAACCGCGGCGGACAGAGCCTGGTGAAGATCTCGGTGCTCGGCGGCGAGTGCCCCGACACCAACGGCGATGGCGTCATCACGACGTCGACGGGCGCGGAGGTCCTGCCGTGGGGCCAGGACGACTGCATCCTCTGGCGCACGGAGCTGCCGGGCCACGGCATCATCCGATCGGTCGCCGCGCAGGACGTCGTCGGGCCCGACGGCGAGGTTCGCCCCTACGTCTGGGTCGGCGGCTGGGAAGGCTTCGTCTGGAAGCTCGACGGCAACACCGGCGCGATCCTCGTGGACGCGACGCCGTCGCCCGCACCTCCGTACGGCTTCGCGCTCGATGGTCTCGGCAACCTGTGGATCAGCGGCAACCCGACGACGCTCGGGCGCATCGACACCAACCGGTGCACCGACACCGCGTCGTGCATGACCGACATCTGTGCCGACGAGGCGGGCGACACCTGCGTGAAGCAGCGCATCAACCTGCCGTCGGGCGCGCGCACCTACGGCATCACCGTGGACAACCGGCAGCGCGTCTGGCTCGGCGGCACGGTCGCCCGCTACGATCCTTCGGTCGCGTGGGCGGAGCGTTGGGTCTCGCTCGGCCTCGGCACCTTCATCCACGGGATCTCGGCCGACACCGAAGGCTGGGTCTGGGGCGCCGGGTACGGCTCGGGCATCTTGCGCGTCAACGCGGACGACCCGACGCAGAACACGTTCGTCGAGGGCACGGGACGCTCGGTCAAGGGCATGGCCGTCGACGCCGACGGCAAGGTCTGGGGGATCAACCGCGACCACGAGGACGCCACGGTCGTGACACCCGGGCCCGGCCTGATGGACGCGACGGTCGAGAACGTCGCGCACTACTTCACGGCGCCGTACACGTACTCCGACATGACCGGCTCGCAGCTGCGCAACGCGACCCGTCCGCGCGGCTGGTACCGCCACA
>JADZFZ010000071.1 GCA_020854145.1 Deltaproteobacteria bacterium
ACGGGCCCGCGCGGTCGCGCGACGCGGCTGCGATCCATCGCGCCGCTGCCCGCGTCCTCCAGCCAACGCGCGAGCTCGTCGCGCAGGTCGCGCTCGGTCTGCCCGCGATTCGCCCAAGCGGAAAGCCGGGCACGAGCGCGGAAGTCGACCGTCCGAAGGCGCGCAGGGCGCAGCTCGCGCCCGAAGCCCGACGCGTAGTCCTCCTGGCAGTCGACGTTCGCCATCGCGCGCACCACCGCTGCGCGGAGCGCCGGCGACAATGCGGTCCCCGTCCGCGGCGCGATCCAGACGACGAGCGGCTCCTGGAGCAGGTCCGACGCACCGTAGGTCACGCGCACGGCTGCCACACCCGCGACGCGCTCCAGCACGAGCTCGAGCGGCGACTCGCCGCCATGAAGCGGCCGTGCACATCGCGGCATCCGCGCTGCGGCCACGCGCGAGCGCGTCGTCGAGTCCACGAGCAGGTGCGCCGTCTGCGCGAGCCCGCCTCCGAGGAAGACCACCACCGCGACGGCGGTCGCGGCGAGAGCGGCACCCGCGCCCGCGCTCGTTCTCGCGCGCAGCCGAACGACTCCGAGCGCTACCGTCGCGAGCGCGCCCGCCACACCGATCGCGGTCGGGCCGGCCAGCGCTTTGACGAACACGTGGATCGCGCTGCCCGCGGCGCCCGCGCCCAGCGCGAGCAACCACGCGCGCTGCCCGATCGCGTCGGGATCTCCGACGGCGTCTTCGCGCTCGGCCACGGTGCGATACGCGCGCGCAAGCAGCGCCACCACGACCCACACCACCGCGACCGCGACGGCCTGTACCCCGACGGCGATCAGCACTCCCGCCGCAGAAGCCAGGATCGCGACGCCCGCGCCCTGGCCGACGGGGATGCGACCGAGCATCCAGACGCCCGCCACGAGCACGACCGCGAGATCGAGCGGCGCGATCAGCACGCCGAGCCATCGACCGCCCCGACGAACGTGCGCCCACGCCATCACCGCCCCGAACGCGGCCATCACCACCGCTTGCACGGCCTCGGCCGCGAGCGCGGCGATCTGCGGGCCCACGTCGCCCTCGACCGTGGTGATGCCCGCGAGCGCCCAGGTGAAGCCTGGAAGCGCGGTGGTGAGCGTCGCCGCGAGGACGGCTGCCCCCGCCATCAGCGGCACGGGAGCAGACAGGGTCGTTCGCGGACGAGTCACGCCGGACGCAGAATACCCATCCGTTGCTCTCGCCTCTCCGGGTCGACGAGTCGCGGCGCGAATCTCCGCGCCATTCGACGATTCTCGGAAGAGGTCAGAGGAACAACCGGTACCGAGCTCGACCGCCAGCGCGCCTGTGCAGGCGGAGGCGAAGCCACGGAAGGGCCTCGGCAATCTTGCGCGGGTATAGTGCTTTCGTGGCGACCGCCGTCACCATCGAGGGCACTCCAGAGGTCGTGGTCAGCCATTGGGAGCCGGCGATCGCGGCCTCGGTGGACGGGTGCCAAGCGCGCGGCCACGGACCGCCGCTCGCCGCGGAGCTGGCAGCGCGGCTGTACTCGCCCCCCGTCCGCGTCAGCCGCGCCGTCCCGGGCTGGAGCGTCGTCGAGACGTGGGTCGTCTGGCCGGACATGGTCGCCACGGTGGCGCCGCTCGCCGATGTGATCGTGTTGACGAAGCTCCCCATCGGGGCGATCGAGAGCACGCGGCTCGAGCACGGTCAGCGCTACCTCGGCCTCGATGCCGTCCTCGCCATCAAACCTTGCGCGCGCAGCATCGGAGCGCCCGACGGCGAGTTCGACGTCCTCTACCTCGCCGGGTTCGACGGCGAGACGATGCGCCGCCTGGCCACCGCGGCGACGGACCAGCCGCCGTTGCCGTTCCGGCCACGAACATCCACGGGATCCTGAGCCTCGACGCCGAGCACACCGCGACCTCCATCCGCGTGACGACGACTGGCCCGTCAGCACCGCGGTACGCGCAACGGGCCTAGCTGGCGAGCGGCGCACCTGGAACACCGTTGTGGGTTCCACGGGAATCCCGGCGCCCGCGCCTGCGATCGGCTCGACTACCTCATCGTCGGAAAGTTGCCGGTAGTGGTCCTCAACCCGCCCAGCGACCTATCAGTCCACGCTCCGGCTGACGACGATCGGATCGATGCTGTCGCCCGACTTCATCACCGAGGGCAGAGCTGCCATCCTCGTCGGCAAGCTCTCGCCGGTTCTCGAAGGTATGGGCTGACGTTTGGACGCGTCGGCTCTAGCGTTCGCGCTCACGCTGGAGGCTTCAGATGGGAACATTCGGCTTCGAGAGCACCGCGGAGGAAGTGACGGCGGACCTGGATCTGTCGGGAAAGACGTACGTCGTCACCGGCTGCAACTCCGGCATCGGGCTCGAGACCGCGCGCGTGCTCGCGCTGCGTGGTGCTCACGTGATCGGCACGGCCCGTACGGAACAGAAGGCGCGTGAAGCGGTCGGTGAGCGCGGCACCGCGCTCGAGTGCGAGCTCTCCGATCCACCCTCCGTCCGCCGCTGTGCGGCCGCGCTGCGCGCGTTCGAGCGACCGCTCGACGCGATCATCTGCAACGCGGGGATCATGGCGCTTCCATCCCCGCAGCCGAAGTTCGGCCTCGATCTCCAGCTCCTGACGAACCACATCGGCCACTTCTTGCTCGTCACCGAGGCGATGGACCGGCTCGCGCCCGACGGACGCGTCGTGATGGTGTCGAGCGGCGCGCACTTCATGGCGCCCGAGAGCGGGATCGAGTTCGACAATCTCAGCGGCGAGAAGGACTACTCGCCGTTCAAGCAGTACGGACAGTCGAAGCTCGCGAACGTCCTGTTCGCAAAGGAGCTCGCGAGGCGGTGGGCCACCACCCGACGGACCGCCAACGCGCTCCACCCCGGCGTGATCCGCACGAACCTCGGACGTCATGCGCGCGAGCAGGTCGACGGGTTCCTCCAGACGGCGCGCACCAAGACGATCCCGCAGGGCGCCGCCACCCAGTGTCTCGTGGCGACGCGGCCCGAGGTCGCGACGACGACCGGCGAGTACTTCTCGGACTGTCGCATCGCTCCGACGAGCCCGCTCGCGCAGAGCGCCGAGCTCGCGGCGCGGTTGTGGGAACGCTCCGAGCAGATCGCGGCCGAGCTCCCGCGGGCGTGATCACGCCGAGCGGCCCCATCTCCGCGAGGAAGGCGTCGATCCCACTCCCATCCGTCGGACCCGTCCGACAGGGTCGCGTAGGTCGTGGTGCCGATCGGCCGGCGCGTCGGCCGTGCGGCGCATGCACCTTCGCCTTCGTCACTCGGTGCCTCGAGCCTCGTTGATTCGCGGGTCGAGCCTTTGAAAGGCGCGGGCTTCGCGCGACACTCGCGGGCCGTAGGGAGCCGATCATGACGCGCGCGATGGCCGGGCTCGTGGGTCGCACCGCCGAGCTGCAGGAGCTCGGCGAAGGGCTCGAGGCCGTGCTCGCGGGATCGGGGCGTCTCTTCGTGCTCACGGGCGAGCCGGGGATCGGCAAGACGCGGTTGGCCGACGAGCTCGCGAGCCGGGCGCGGGATCGGGGCTTCGTCGTTTGCTGGGGGCGTTGCGCCGAGACAGGGGCCGCGCCGGCCTTCTGGCCGTGGATCCAGATCTTCCGGGTGTTGCTGCGCGACGCGGAGACCGCCGAGACCGCCGCCGCCTATGCAGGGGTGATCGCGCGGATCTCGCCCGAGCGGCGCGACGACGACGGCGACGCGCACGACCTCGATCGGGCGCAGGCGCGCTTTCGTCTCTTCGACGAGCTCACGGCGTTCGTGCGAGCCGTCGCCGAGCGCGCGCCGGTGATGCTCGTCGTCGACGACCTGCACGCGGCCGATCCGTCGTCGCTCGCGCTTCTTCGATGGATCGCTCGCGAGCTGCGCCAGGTGCGCGCGCTCGTCGTCGCGACGTGCCGCGACCGCGAGACCGGTGCCGAGCCTGCCGTGGCCGCTGCGATCCGCGAAGTCTGCCGCGAGGGAGCGTCGCTCGTCCTTCGGCGTCTCGACGTGGACGAGGTCGGCGCGTTGC
This sequence comes from Deltaproteobacteria bacterium, assembly GCA_020854145.1. GTDB lineage: Bacteria > Myxococcota_A > Polyangia > Polyangiales > JADZFZ01 > JADZFZ01. The sequence goes on from JADZFZ010000071.1 coordinate 4,024, forward strand.
TGGCGAGGCGCGCGGGAGGCGAAGTGCCGCGACCGCTCGCAATCCGGGTGCACGCGGCGACCGACGGCAACCCGCTCTTCATCGACCAGGTCGGTCGTCTGCTGATCGCGCGTCACGGCTCGACCGATCCCGACGGCGAGCTGCCGATCCCCGCGGGGCTGCGCGACACCATCCGTCACCGCCTCGATGCGCTCGACCCGTCCGCGCGGGGCGTGCTCGAGGCGCTGGCGGTCCTCGGCCGCGTCGCCACGGTTGCGATGCTGGCGTCCGTGTCGGGCTCGGACGAACCGGTCACGGCAGCCGCGCTTCGCAAGGGGATCGACTCGGGTCTCGTGCAGGAGGTCGCGCTCGGCCGATACGAGCTCTGCCACGCGCTCTTCCGCGAGACGCTCGAGCGCGGCTCGACGAGCGCACGTCGTGCGGAGCTCCACGCGCGCGCCGCAGATGCGCTCGAGGCTGCGGCGGGATCGGACGACGTGCGCGCCGAGGCGGCTCGGCACCTGCTCGCGGCCGTGCCCGTGGTGGGCCCCGAACGCGCGCACCAAGCGTGCTTGCGTGCGGCGCGACGTGCCCTCGATGCGCTGGCCTTCGAGGATGCGGCCAGCCTTCTCGCGCTCGGCGCGGAGCGGCTGGGCGACTCCATCGACGCGCGTGCGCGCGCCGAGACGCTCGTGCTCCTCGGCGAGGCGCGTGCGCGCGCCGGCGAGCCCGATCTCGCGCGTCGTGCGTGCGAGGAGGCTGCGCTGATCGCGGGAGAGCTCGGCGACTCCGTGCTGCTCGCGCGCGCGGCGCTCGCGCTCGGAGCGGAGCTCAGGCCGGGCCGCGTCTCGACGTCGCTCGTCGCGTTGCTCGAACGCGCGCGCGACGCGTTGCCGCCGGAGTCTTCCCCGTTGCGTGCGCGCGTGCTCGCGCGTCTCGCGGCAGCGCGCCAACCATCGCCGACCCCCGAAGTGCCGATCGCGATGGCGCGCGAGGCGGTCGCGATGGCGCGCGCAATCGGCGACCGAGCGACGTTGCGTACGGTGCTCCACGACGCGGGTGCTGCGCTCGTGGACTTCGGCGATCCCGCGGAGCGCCTCGGCTGGGACACCGAGCTGCTCGATCTGTCCGAGCACGACGGGGACCCGTCGAGCGTGTTGCGCGCGCACGTACGTTCCTTCTTCGACCACCTCGAGCTCGGCTCGGTGCCCGATGCGGACCGCCATCTCGCGGCGCACGGCGAAGCGGCCGACCGGCTCGGTATGCCGGAGCACCAGTGGCGAACGCTCGCGATGCGGACCCTGTGGGCGCTCTGGGAGGGACGTTTCGACGACGTCGAGACCCATCGCGCCCAGGCGCGCCGCATCGCAGCACGATCGCGCATCGTCGAGGCGCCGATCGTCGAGCTCGTCCAAGCCATCGGGACGGCGATCGCGCGCGGTGAGGCGCTGCCGCCGACCCACGAGGTCGCGGCTCTCACGCGTGGCTTTCCCGCATCGGATCAGGTCGAGCTAGCGTTTCGCGCGTACGAGCTCGGCTGGCGAGGCGAGCTGGACGAGGCGCGTGCGGTCGTCGCGCGCATGCACGCAGGCAGCGTCTTCTTCGAGGCGCTGCACCCGGGCATCCGGTTCCTCGCCGACGTCGCCGCGTGGACGGAGGATCGCGCGCTCGCCGAACGGCTCTTTCGTCTCGCGTCGCCGCTCGCGCGCCGCTTGTTCTCGTGGGGGCGCATCGGGATGGTCTGCGAGGGCCCGATGACGTGGCTCCTGGGCTCTCTCGCGACGACGATGGGTCGGCTCGACGAGGCCGAGGTCTACCTCGATGACGCGCTCGCCAGGACGCGCGCGATGGGGATGCGACCTTACGAGGTGCACGCACGTCTGGCGCAGGCGCGCCTGTACGCGGCGCGAGGTGCAGGAGCGGCTGCGCAGCTCGCGTCGACCGTGGAGCGTGGCGTCGCGCTCGCCGAGTCGATGGGCCTCTCCGCGCAGGTGCAGCGCTTCGCCGCTTTCGGGAGCCTGCCCCGAGCCCCGTCGAGGGGCCCCGCGGCTGCGGCACCGAGCCCGACGCCGATCGAGCGCAACCCCCGTCGGGACGAGTCGGATCGGAGCTCGACGGTGACGATGGCGCAAGACGGGGAGCTCTGGGCTCTGACCCACGGCGGACGAACGCTCCGCCTCAAGGACAGTCGAGGCATGCGTCTGCTCGCGCGTCTCGTCGCGAGCCCAGGCCGGGAGCTCCACGTGCTCAGCTTGATGGGCTCGGACGGCGCGGATCCGGGCGACGGCGGCGAGGTGCTCGATCCGCGGGCGCGCGCCGCCTATCGCGCGCGGGCGGAGCGTCTGCGCGACGAGCTGCACGAAGCGGAGTCCTTCGGTGATCTGGGGCGTACCGCGCGGTTGCGCGAGGAGCTCGATCGTCTCGGTGACGAGCTGGCCGCCGCGGTGGGGCTCGGGGGTCGAGGGCGCCGCGCAGGCGGAGCAGCCGAGAAGGCCCGCATCAACGTGCAGAAACGCCTTCGCGATGCGATCCGGCGTGTCGCCGACCACGACGCCGCGCTCGGGAGGCATCTCGAGCGATCGGTGCGGACCGGGACGTTCTGCGCCTACGAGCCCGAGTAGATCGGCTCGCGACGGCCTCCGTCACGATGTTCCGAGGATCGTCACGCCTTCGAGCCGAGGCCGCGGTGCCTCGCCGGAGGCGACGAGACATGCGACCCACCCGTCACGATCCGCACGACGCTCCCGACGCCCCGCTCGCGTCCGCGACCGCCATCGCCGCCGCGGTTCGCGCCGGGACCACGTCCGCGGTCGAGGTGCTCGATCGACACGTCGGCCGGATCGAGCGAGCCAACGCCCGGATCAACGCCATCGTTCGCTTCGATCTCGACCGCGCCCGCGCCCGCGCGGTCGAGCTCGATCGTGCACGGGCCCGCGGCGAGCCGCTCGGCCCTCTGCATGGCGTCCCCTTCACGCTCGAGGACATGCACGCGACCGAGAGCCTCGGGGCCTCGGCAGGCACGCGTGCGACTCAGCGCGTTCCCGCGCGCCACGGCGCGATCGCGGCGAGGCTCGAGCGCGTCGGCGCCGTCCTTCTCGGCAAGACCAACATGAGCAACTCGGTCCAGACGATGAGCGAGCAGTTCGGCCGGACCTCGAACCCCTACGACGTGCGCCGCACGAGCGGCGGCTCGAGCGGTGGTGCCGCTGCCGCGGTCGCCGCAGGTCTCTCGGCGTTCGACGTCGGAACGGACCTCTCCGGATCCATCCGCATGCCCGCCCACTTCTGCGGCGTCTTCGGGCTGCGTCCGACGCCTCATCGCATTCCCGTGGGCGACCTGATCATGGGGCCCGCCGAGATGCCTCGCGTGGACCGAGCTCTCGGTGTCGCGGGCCCGATCGCGCGAACCGCGCAAGACATCGGCCTGCTGCTCGGCGTCCTCGCCGGGCCCGACCCCTCGGATCCCGAGGTGCCGCCCGTGCCGGTCGCGCCCATCCCACGGGTCGATCTGCGCGGGCTCCGCGTCGCCGTCGCGCCGAAGATCCGTGGAGTCCACATCGCTGCCGACATCTCGTCTGCCGTCGAACGGCTCGCCGCACGGTTGGCGGACGCCGGCGCCCACGTGGAGCCACGGGAGCCCGTCGCGTTCGACGCGCTGCTGGCGGGGTTCCGAGAGCTGCTGCGAACGCCGATGTCGCTCGCGTTCGCCGTCGGTCTCGCGCCACCCGGCTCGCGTCCCGCCGACTACCGTGATCCCACGCCGCTCGAGACGATGACCGCGCTCGCCGAGCGAGACCGATTCATCGCCGCCGCCGATGCCTTCTTCGCGTCGTTCGACGCGTTCGTGTGTCCCGCCGCCACGACGACCGCGTTCCTGCACTGCGACCGCGGTGCGCCGGTCGAGATCGATGGGACGTTCGAGCCCTCGACGTGCATCGACCATCCGACGATCTGGTCGACCTACACGGGATGCCCATCGCTCGTCGTGCCCGTCGCGCTCGACCCGCGCGGCATGCCCATCGGCGTGCAGCTCGTCGGTCGTCGGTGGTGCGACGAGCAGCTGATCGGTCTCGGCGCCGCGGTCGCTGACGTCGCCGGGCGGCTGCCGCCCCCATCCGTTCCCGCCTGAATCGCGAGAGTCCCGCGCCAATCGCTGACAAACGTCGGTTCGCCGACCGGAGACACACATGGGTTTCTACGACCGGTACATCGTCCCCCGCATGAACGACATGATGGCGAGCGGCCCCGAAGCCGACGCCTACCGCAAACGCGTGCTCTCGTCGGCGCGCGGGCGCGTGCTCGAGGTGGGCTTCGGCACGGGCCTCAACGCCGCGCACTACCCGAGCGACGTCAGCCACGTGACGGCGCTCGATCCCAACCCCGGCGTGGAGAAGCTCGCGCACAAGCGGATCGCCGCGGCACGGGTGCCGATCGATCTGCGGCGGGGCTCGGGCTCTTCGTTGCCCTTCGACGACCACAGCTTCGACACCGTCGTCACCACGCTGGTGCTCTGCTCGATCGACGACGTGCACGCGGCGCTCGCGGAGATCCGTCGCGTGCTCGCGCCCGACGGGCTCTACCTGTTGATGGAGCACGGTCTCGCCGACGACCCGGGCGTGCGGCGCTGGCAACATCGGCTCAACTCGCTGCAGATGCTCGTCGCCGGTGGCTGCCGAATCAATCGCGACATGCGCCCTCTGATCGAAGGCGCAGGCTTCCGCTTCGAGGACGTCGAGCAGTTCTATTACCCGAAAGCGCCGCGCCCCGCGGCGTTCACGACCCTGGGTCGCGCCACGGTGGCCGAAGCCGCCTGACTCCCCTTTCGGAACGGGGAAGCCTCGTCGTGCTGCTCGCCGCAGCCGCTCGGTCGTCGGTCCGTGGAGAACGCGAGCCCGAGCGCCGGCACCACGAGGCACATCCCGAGATGACGCCAACGCGTGGGAGCGTAGCCGATTCGAGTGCGACCAGGCACGGCTGGTCCGAAAGGAGTGAGGCATGCGATAGCCCCATGAAATTCGGTTGATCGTCCAGCGGGTGCGATCCCCGCCCGGCGAAGGGATAGCCCACCCAGCCGGTA
>JADZFZ010000072.1 GCA_020854145.1 Deltaproteobacteria bacterium
CGGCCCCTCAAGTCCGACCGCGGGCTCGTCGAGATCCTCGCCGTCTTCTTCGTGGGCATCTCGTTCGTGCTGTCGCTGCTGGCGTTCGCGACGCTCGCGATCCAGCCGACGCCCGAAGGCGGTGCGAGCCCGCGCCTGGCCTACGAGGCGTGGGAGTGGTTCTCGACCGCGCTCGTGCGGGGCGGCGACATCGGCTTCTTCGAGCTCTCCGTCGGCTTCTCGATGGACGCGCTCTCGGGGGTGATGTGCCTCGTCATCACGGGGATCGGTCTGCTGATCCACGTGTACTCGGTCGGGTACATGCACGAGGAGCCGGCCTACCACCGCTTCTTCGCGTGCTTGAACCTGTTCACCGCCGCGATGCTGGTGCTCGTGCTCGGCGACAGCCTTCCGATGCTCTTCATCGGGTGGGAAGGCGTCGGGCTCTGCAGCTACCTGCTCATCGGGTTCTGGTACGACAACTCCGCGTACGCGGCCGCCGGCAAGAAGGCGTTCATCGTCAACCGCATCGGCGACGTCGGCGTCATCGTCGGCATGTTCGTGATCGCGGCGTACTGCCGGTCGTTCGACTTCGAGGGGATCCGCGCCAACGCGCACGAGCTCGACACGACGTTCACGCTCGCCATCCTGCGCGCGCAGCCGGTCGAGCTCTGGGGCATGAGCGCGGCGACGCTGGCGTGTCTCGCGCTCTTCCTCGGGTGCGCCGGCAAGAGCGCGCAGATCCCGCTCTACGTCTGGCTGCCCGACGCGATGGCGGGCCCGACGCCCGTCAGCGCGCTCATCCACGCGGCGACGATGGTCACGGCGGGCGTCTATCTCGTCGCGCGGCTGTCGAGCGTCTTCGTGCTCTCGCCGACGGCGATGGCCGTCATCGCGACCGTCGGCGCGCTCACGGCGCTCTTCGCCGCGTCGATCGGCTTGGTCCAGAACGAGATGAAGAAGGTGCTCGCGTACAGCACCGTCTCGCAGCTCGGCTTCATGTTCCTCGCCGCAGGCGTCGGCGCGTTCTCGGCGGCGTTCTTCCACGTGTTCACGCACGCGTTCTTCAAGGCCTGCCTCTTCCTCGCGGCGGGCTCGGTGATGCACGCGGTCGGCGCCCACGGCGACGTCGACGTGCGGACGCTCGGCGGGCTGAAGGACCGGCTCAAGAGCACGCACCTGGCCTTCCTGCTCGGGGCGGTGGCGCTCGCGGGCGTGCCGCTGACGAGCGGCTTCTTCTCCAAGGACGAGATCCTCTACAAGGCGCTCGCGATGGAGAACCCGTCGGTGCCGTGGCTGCACCCGGTGCTCTTCGGCATCGGCGTCGCGGCCGCGTTCATGACCGCCTTCTACATCTTCCGCGTCTACTTCCTGACGTTCCACGGAACGTGGCGCGGGGGACCGGCGCACGACGCCGCGCATGCGCCGGAGCACGCGGCGGAGCAGCCGCCCGAGGCCGACGACCACGCGCCCGGCAACACGATCCCGGCGAGCGTGCACGAGTCCGGCAGCGCGATGACCGTTCCGATCCTGATCCTCGGAGCGGGCGCGATCGTGGTCGGCTTCCTGGGGATCCCGCACTGGACGCACCTGCCGAACATCTTCGACACGTGGGTGGCGCCTTCGGTCGCGATCGCGTTCCGCGGTGCGGCGCACGGTGCGGGCGAGGCAGCCGCGGTGCACGCGTTCGACGCGAAGGTCGGCATCGCTCTCGCGTCGGGAGTCGTGGCGATGGCGGCGGGTCTGGGTCTCGCGTGGACCTGGTACATGAAGGGCAGCCGCGCAGGGCTTCCCGAAGGTGGCAAGGCCGTCGCGGACGCAGTGCCCTGGCTGCATCGCGCGGCGTTCCGGAAGTTCTACGTGGACGAGATCTACGACGCGACCTTCGTCGCGCTCTTCCGCGGCTTGGCGCGACTGTTCGCGGCGATGGACCGCGTGATCGTCGATGGGCTGCTCGTGAAGCTCACGGCGCTCGTCGTCGTCGCGGCGGGCCACGTCGCGTCTCGGTTGCAGACCGGTCGCGTGCAGGCCTACGGCGCCGGCATGGCGGTCGGCATCGCGGCCGTCGTGTGGTGGGTCGCGGTTCCGCACGTCGAGGTGCGCACCAAGGTCGAAGAAGGCGGGCGCGTCACCGCGGAGGCGAGCCCCGGTCCGGGGTACCGCTATCGGTGGAAGGCGCTCGACGCGGACGCGCGGCCCGACTCGCCCATCGGCGAGGAGTGGACCGAGGAGCGCGAGCTGACGCGGTCGTTCGCGAAGCGCGGCAAGGTTCGCCTCGAGCTCGAGGTGCGAAACGCGCTCGGTCATCGGGCGACCGAGACGATCGAGTTCGACCCCACGCAGCCGAGCGCGAGGTCGCGATGATCCTCGATCGGTACCTGCTGTCGATCCTCACGTGGCTGCCGCTGCTCGGCGCGTTCTGCGTGTTGTTCTTCCCGCGACAGGCCAAGCGCGCGCTCGTCGCCATGGCGCTCGGCTTCATGGTGCTCGAAGCGGGCATCTCGCTGAAGCTGCTCTCGGGCGAGAGCGCGTCGACGGCGATGCGCTTCGTCGAGCGCGTCGATTGGATCCCGAGCCTCGGCATCCGCTACCAGCTCGGCGTCGACGGCCTTTCGCTCTGGCTCGTGCTGCTGACGACGTTCGTGACGCCGCTCGCGCTGCTCGGGAGCCTCGGCGGCGTCACGACGCGGCTCAAGGAGTACTGCGTCGCGTTCCTGCTGCTCCAGACGGGGATGATCGGTGCGTTCGTCGCGCTCGACCTGTTCCTCTTCTACGTGTTCTGGGAGCTGATGCTCGTGCCGATGTACCTGCTCATCGGCGTGTTCGGTGGGCAGGACCGCATCCGAGCGGCGCTCAAGTTCTTCCTCTACACGTTCGCGGGCAGCGTGCTGATGCTCGTGGCGATCCTGTACACCGTCGTGCAGTACGAGGCGGTCGCGGGGCGCATGACGTTCGACCTCCTCGAGCTCAACCAGCTCGAGCTGCCCATGGGCACGCAGCAGGTGCTCTTCATCGCCTTCGCGCTGGCGTTCGCGGTGAAGGTCCCGATGTTCCCGCTCCACACGTGGCTTCCCGACGCGCACACCGAGGCGCCGACGGGGGGCTCGGTCATCCTGGCCGCCGTGCTGCTGAAGCTCGGCTGCTACGGATTCCTTCGGTTCGCGATCCCGCTCTTCCCGCGCGCGGCGTACTGGGCCTCGCCGACTCTCGCGCTCATCGCCGTGGTCGGCATCCTCTACGGCGCGTTCTGCGCGTGGGCGCAACGCGACGTCAAGCGGCTGGTCGCGTACAGCTCGGTCTCGCACCTCGGGTTCGTGATGCTCGGCATCTTCACGATGAACCCGGCAGCGGTGAGCGGCGCGATCCTGCAGATGATCAACCACGGGATCTCGACCGGAGCGCTCTTCTTGCTCGTGGGCGTGATCTACGACCGGCGTCACACGCGCGATCTGGGCGAGTTCGGCGGCCTCGCGACGCCGATGCCGGCGTACGCGACGGTGTTCGTCATCGCGACGATGTCGTCGATCGGGCTACCGGGCACGAACGGCTTCGTCGGCGAGTTCATGATCCTCTCGGGCACGTTCCTGAGCGACCTCGGGGGCGGGTTCATCAACACCAACGTCCCGTGGCGCAGGTTGCTCGCGGCGCTCGGTGGTCTCGGCGTGCTGCTCGGCGCCGTCTACATGCTGCACGTGGTGCTCAAGATGTTCTGGGGCCCCGTGTGGAACAAGAAGAACGCGGAGCTGCGCGACCTCAGCGCGCGCGAGCTCGTCACGTTGCTGCCGCTCGTCGCGGCCATCTTCGTGCTGGGCTTCTACCCGAAGCTCGTCCTCGACGACGTGCAGCCGACGGTCACCGCCTACGTGCGGAGCTTCCAGTCGCGTCTCGCGCAGACGTGGGTCGCCGACGCGAAGGAAGCGCGGCTGCTGACGCCGCCGCCCGCGGGTGGCTTGGCCCGTCCGACCGGCGACGCCCCCACGGGCGAAGGCGCTGCGGGTGGGGGCGCTCCCTCGGCGGGTGGAGGCACCCCGTCGGGGCAGCCGCGCGAGGTGCGCGTCAGACCCCCGCGCATCGAGGTCGGAGGAGGCGCGCCATGACGACGGTGCTCGCGCTCTCGCCGCTGCTCGTGGTCGCCATCGGCGGCTGCTTGATGATGTTGGCCGACGTCTTCGCGAAGGACCGGAGCGAGCTCGCGTTCACGACGGCCGTGACCCTCGGGATCGGCGCGATCCTCGCGGCTGCGCTCGCGGTGATGGGCCCGCCCGAAGGGCAGATCGACTCGCTCGGCGGTCATCTCGCGCTCGACCGGCTCACGTATTTCGTCACGGCGGTGACGGGCCTCGGCGGAGCGCTCTCCGCGCTGCTCGCGGGCGGTCACCTCCAGGAGCACGGGATCGAGCGAGGCGAGTTCTACCCGCTGCTCCTCTTCGCCACGCTGGGCGCGATGATCCTCGCGGCGGCGACGGACCTGCTGACGCTCTTCATCGGGCTCGAGACGATGTCGCTCGGTGCGTACTGCATGACGGCGTTTCGCCGCTCGAGCCCGCGAAGCGCCGAAGGAGGCGTGAAGTACTTCCTCCTCTCGTCGTTCGCCGCGGCGATCCTCCTGTACGGCGGCGCGTTGCTGTACGGCGTGACGGGCCACACCGGCCTCGTGGCGATCGCGCAGTCCCTCGGATCGGGCAAGGCGGGTGACCCGCTCGCGGTCGTCGCGCTCGCGCTCCTCGTGATCGGGCTCGCGTTCAAGGTGGGCGCGGTTCCGTTCCACATGTGGGCACCCGACGCGTACGAAGGTGCGCCGACGCCGGCCACCGCGTTCATGGCGAGCGTCGTCAAGGCGGCTGCGTTCGCGGCGATGATCCGCGTGTTGCTGCGTGCGTTCGGCGACTCGACGTCGTCGAGCGCGCTCGCCGGTTGGCCTCCGATCGTGGCCGGGCTGACGCTCGCGACGCTCATCGTCGCCAACCTCGCGGCCGTGCGGCAATCGAGCGTCAAGCGGATGCTCGCGTACTCGAGCCTCGCGCACGCGGGCTACGTGATGATCGGCCTGCTCGCGGCGTGGCGCACGGGAGAGCACGGGCGGGCGAGCATGTTGTTCTACCTGCTCGCCTACGCGGCTTCGACCGCGGGCGCGTTCGGTGGGCTCATCCTGTGCGGCAGCAAGGGCAAGGAAGCCGTCAGCTACGAGGACCTCGCAGGCATCGGACGACGCCATCCGGCGGTCGCGTTGCCGTTCGCGTTCTTCCTCCTGTCGCTCGCCGGGATCCCGCCGACGGCCGGCTTCTTCGCCAAGTACTACGTCTTCTCCGCTGCGGTCGAAGCGGGCGGCGGCATGGTCATCCTCGCGATCGTCGGTGCGCTCTCGAGCGCCGTCGGCCTCTTCTACTACCTGCGCGTGCTCGTCTTCATGTACATGCGCGAGCCCGCCGCGGGCGCCGCCGTCGCCGTGCCCATGAAGAGCGGCTACGTCGTCGCGGCCCTGGGCATCGCGGCCGTCCTCGTGTTGCTCATCGGAGCGTTCCCGGGCCCCGTGCTCGAGGTCGCGCTCTCTGCCGCGAAGTAGCGCAGCGAGAGGGTTACTCGCCTCCGCGCGGGTGACAGTGGAAGCAGGAGAAGCCCTC
>JADZFZ010000073.1 GCA_020854145.1 Deltaproteobacteria bacterium
CGAATCGGGGGCGCTCGGGGACCAAGGGCATGCCACTCGGGAGATCTGCATCGATGGAGAACGCGTCGCGCCGAATCGCCGAGCAGCTCCGCGCGTCGGCTCCCGAGGCCGTCGGACGCTTCGCGCTCGCGGCGGCCAAGCCACTGGCCGACGTCGCGCTGCACGAAGGTTTCGAGGAAGTGTTGCGCCCATCGACGAAGGCACGGATCCCGTCCGGCGGGATGGCGGAGCTGTTCGCGCGCATCGCGTCGGGCGTCGCGGACGCGGACCGGAGAGACGTGATCCGGAGCTGTGAGCTCCTCGAGCGCGCCGCGGGCAAGCTGCGCGTGTCGATCCGGGCGGCGCGGCTCTACGAGACGGCCGCGCACGTCCTGGCGCACGCCGTCGGTTTCCCGATGCACGGCAAGCTCGATCACGTGAGCCGCGCCGTGGTCGAGCCGACGGTGGCGGCCATCGCGTTCTACGTGCTCGACCGTATCCACGGGACGATCCCGGAGGGCCAGGTGCGGTCGCTCTCGTCACACCAGATCCACGAGGCGTACGCGCATCGCTGGACCACCGGCGAGATCGACCGACACCTCGAGCTCGCGCGTCTCGCTTCGCTGGAGCCCGTCGATGGGCTCGTCGCGATCCCTTCGCGCTTCGCTGCCGAGGTGCGCGCCGGCGTCGCCGTGTGGCGGACAGGCGACCGCCGCTAGGGCGCCGTCCAGGTCCAGAGATTGAGCTTCCCGTCCACTCCGGCGATCGGCTCTGCGAGCGGGCGCGGGCGCTTCAGGACCCAGTGAACCGAGCCGAGGCTCGCCCACGACGAGGGATGGTCGGTCGTGCAATCGACGAGCTCGACCATCCCGATGATCTGGCTCCGCGGGAACTCAGTCGGGATCTTCGCGAGCGCCTTGCGAGTGAGATCGGCGAGGGCCTCGCGCACTTCGGCGAGCGCCTTGCCGCCGAGCTTCCGCGACGACGCGTGGATCAGGATCGTGCCTCGGTAGGGTGTGGACCACGAGCGGTTCTCGACGTTCTTCCCGCCGAAGACGATCGCCCATGCCCATGGGCCGTGAATCGAGAGAACCCGGTAGCTCTGGCCGGAGACGATCCGGGCTCCGGCCCGTCGCGCGTGCCTCTCGACCGGCTTGGCCGCGGGCTTCGCCGACTTCATCTTCAGGCCGTACACACCGCGCTCGAGCCGCACGAAGCGCGACGCGGCCCCCTTCTCCTGGATGTCGACCGTGAGCCGAGCCTTGATCGTCTGCGCGGGCGTCTTGCCGGCGCTCCGCCACAGACGACGCGACAGCACGCGCCGCGTGATCTCGAGATAGTGGAGCGGCTGAGCCGCCTCCTCGAGCACGGTCTCGATCGCGCCGAGCGCACCCTCCCTTCGCTCCGTCTTGCCCGGAGGCATGGAGGCGACTCTACCACCCAGACCGACGCGGCTCTGCGTCGTCCGTGTGCTCGTCACGCTGCGGCACGTGGATCCCCGCAACAGGAAGGCGCTCGCAGGGCGTGTGGCGCAGGCGGCGGCGGCGGCTCTGAGAGAGCAACACTACGTGACTGCCGTCGACGTGATGCAGGGGATTGGCTGGCTGTCTCCGGTACGGCTGACCGAGTGGCAGACCGGACGGCTCCGTATCGCGCCTCGAGATCGGGACTGGCGCTGTCACCGGTGCGGCGGCTCGTCGGAGTCGGCTCAAGGCGGGAAACACATGCGCTGCACCGGGAAGCATTCGGCTTGGAGCGGATTGGCGCAGTCCTGGTAACGGGTGAACGCCTCGGTGCAGGACGTCGTCGCGCACGTGCGCGCCTCGTCGCCGGTCAGCGCGAAGCAGCCTGCCGCCTCGACACAGCAGTAGTACCCGTCCCATTCGTCCTGGCAGCCACGCTCCTGCGCACAGCTCGTCAGATTCCCGAGCACGCAGTTGAGACAGACCTCCGGCTCGGGGTCTGCCTCGATGCAAGCCATCTGGCAGCTGCCGTCCATGCAACCACCGAGACAATCGAACGTCGCCGCCGCGCAAGAGACCCCGAAGGGCTCGATCGGGCCCGCCACGGTGCAAGCACCATCGACCCCCGCATCGAGGGGTGCTCCCGATTCGACGGGGCCCGACTCGGTCTGCGCGTCTTCCGTGGCGTCGCGGGCGGAAGCCTCGATGGAGGGCGCGGCGTCTCGATTGACCCGCACACCCGAGTCGAACGACTCGACGCCACCGTCGTCGCAGGCCGAGGCCGCGACGAAGCAACACAGCGCGACCGACCCGAGCCACGCGCGCGACATGCGACGACGATCGCACGATTCACGTGGGCACGCGCCTCGGCATCGTGGTCAGCGTACGTGGAAGTCGAGCGTCATCGGAGCGCCCGCGCGATCGAGCGCGACGGTCAAGCGCGGTGCGTCGCGTAAGGCCGCGTACGCGCGGAGCGCCTCGTCCGGCGTCGCAACGGGGTAGCCGTTGACCGCGCGGATCACGTCCCCGTCCTCGAAGCCGAGGGCGCCGAGCACGGCCGACGTACGTACGCCCACCAGACGCACGCCGATCGTCCGTCCGTTCTCGACGTGAGGAGACACGCGCGCTCTCCCGAGCGCGGCGCGCAACCCTCTGCCTCGCGGGAGGGTGGCGTCCGCCGGCGGGCGCGTCGTGCCGACGCTCTCGGGAACCGGATCGCGTCGTCGCGTGTGTGACGTCGTCCTCGTGGCGCTCGTCGACGGCTGCTCGGCGGGGCGCGACATCGCAAGCGTGCATGCGCGTCCGGCCGGGTCGGCCAGCACGACGGCGCGTGTGCCCATCTCGACGAGCGTGAGGCCTTGGCCGACGGCCTCGCCGATTCGATGGAGCGAAGCGCGCCCGTGCCCGTCCGCGATCGCAGCGAGCCCGTAGGTGGGTGTCCCGTCGCGCGCGGACCGCGAGACGGGCAGCTCGGCTCCGAAAGGCTCCTGACGTGCGCCGCCAGGCGCGGCTGCGATCGCCACGAGACGCAGCGGGTCCGGGCATCGTGGGACCTCCTGGGTCGTCGCTCGCGCCGCGCTCGACGCCGAGCCTTCGGGCAAGGGGGGTGTCTCGTCCACCGGGCCGAGCAACGACCCGTGCCTCATCGCGTCTGCCATCGCGTGCACGCGGCCGACGTCGCTCGTCGATGCATCGCTCGACGTGCACGCGAGCGCGTTGCCCGTGATCACGGGCGCTCGCGACAGCGGCCGTAACGAGATCCCCGCCATCAGGGCCACGGCGACCGCGACGATGACGGCGGGAGCCCGAGAGGACGTGACCGGCATGCGGCGCAATCGTGCAACCCGAGTGCCTCGCGCCCGACCGGGATCCGCGGCGCGTCGAGGCCCAGCTGCGCAGCCGGGATGCGTGCCTTTGCGTCGAGGCGACGGTCGCGACGCGCCAATCTGGCAGCGACGATCGACCGACGGATCAGGGCATCCAGCGGTGTCCGGTCTCGCAGTCGACGTGCTTCATGTCGACGCGTCCATCCGCGATCGTCAGCACACCGAAGACGATGGGCAGGTGGAAGCGGCGCGGTCCGATGGAGCCGGGATTGAAGACGGTGAGATCCCGGTCGCGCCCGATGAACGGAACGTGCGAATGACCGCAGATCACGACCGACGCTCCCGTGGCGTGCGCGCGTCGCGCAACGTCGGCACGGAGCTTCGGCCCGTTGACGCCGATGTGGAGCAGGAGGATCCGGAGCCATGGCTCGGAGCCGTCGTGGACCTCGATCGTCCGCTCGTCGGGCAAGCCGCGTGCGTGCACGTCGATGTTGCCGCGCACGGCGATCACCGGCGCGATGCGCGCGAGCCCCTCGAGCACGCCGAGATCGCCGACGTCCCCGGCGTGCAGGATTCGATCGGGCCGTTCCGCAGCGATGGCAGCGTGGCTTCGCGCGTGGGGCTGACCGTGCGTGTCGGCGACCACCACGAGGCGCAGCGTGCCGTGGTCGAGCGAGACGACCTCCGTCGGGATCGGAGGGGATCGCCTGGAGGCTCGCGACTGCACGCTCGGCGGCATCGGCAGAGCGTACGGCACGCGTGACCGACGGGGTCGCACGATCGACGCTGCCCACGTTCTGGCGAGCCTCGTTCGCGTCGTCCACGCTCCGACGTCATGAGCGCCGAGCCCGATGCTGCCGAAGGTGCCGAGGGCCAGGTCACGATCGTCGTCGCGCGTCGGGTCAAGCCGGGACGCGAGCAGGACTACGAGGCCTGGCTCGAAGGCATTCGAGCGGCGGCCCAGGCCTATCCTGGTTATCTCGGCACGAGCGTCGTGCGGCCTGCGGTCGCGACGCAGCACGAGTACGTCAGCGTGTTCCGATTCGCGTCCGTCGCGACGCTCCGTCGATGGGAGGCCTCCGAGGATCGCCACCGATGGATGAGCCGTCTGTCCGATCTGGTCGAGTCGGACGTCGGCGTACGCAAGGTCGAGGGCGTCGAGCTGTGGATGACCTCCGACGGCACCGCGCCTGCGTCGCCTCCGTCGCGCCTTCGCATGGCGCTTCTGCTCATCGCCGTCGTCTACGCGTTCATCCTCGTGCTCTCGCCGCTCGCACGCTGGCTGATGCCCGACGTGTGGCTCGAGCTGCGCCTCTTCGTGACCCTGACGGTCGAGATCTTCCTGATGACCTACGTGGTCATGCCGCGCCTGACGCGCTGGCTGCGCCCGTGGCTCTACCCCGGTGCGCGCACGCACGGATCGTGAGGGGCGCACGGGCGGCACGGTTGCGCTGGCGCAACTCGCCGTTTCGCCCGTCGCGCTAGGCCGCGCCCATGACCGCCACGGCCGCCGTCGAATCCGCGCCCGCGAGCTCTCCGAGCGTCGCGTCCGTCGTCGCCGAGGGACCGACGGGCACCTCCGCTCGACGGTCGCCGAAGGAGCTCATCGCCGCGACTCGCGAGTTCCAGAAGGAGAACCGCGCGCGGAGCTGGTTTCACCTGCTCGAGACGTTCGGGGCGTTCGGCCTGCTGTCGGCCGTCGCGGCCGTCGCACCGTGGTGGCCGCTTCGTCTGGCTGCCGCCCTCGTCAACGGGCTCGTGATCGTGAGGCTCTTCATCCTCTATCACGACTTCATGCACAACGCGCTCTTGCGCGGCTCGTCGATCGCGAAAGCCATCATGTACGCGTTCGGCGTGTACGTGCTGGTGCCGCCGAACGTCTGGCGGCAGACCCACAACTACCATCATGCGAACACGGCCAAGATCGTGGGCTCGCACGTCGGCTCGTACCTGATGGTCACGACCGAGATGTGGGCGAAGATGACGCCGCTCGAGCGCTTCGGATATCGCGCGCAGCGACACCCTCTGACGATCTTCTTCGCCTACCTCACGGTGTTCCTCTACGGCATGTGCGTCTCGCCGTTCCTGCGGAGCCCGCGCAAGAGCTGGGACTCGCTCCTCGCGCTCGTGCTGCACGTGGCTGCGACGGTCGCGATCCTGCTGCTCGCGGGATGGCAGGCCTGGCTGTTCGTGCTGCTCCTGCCGCTCTTCGTGGCGACGATGGCAGGCGCTTACCTGTTCTACGTCCAGCACAACTACCCCGAGATCAACGTCCAGCCGCGCGACCAGTGGGAGTACACACGCGCTGCGCTGGAGTCTTCGAGCTATCTCGAGACCGGTGCGGTGATGGCGTGGTTCACCGGCAACATCGGCTACCACCACGTTCACCACCTCAACCCGGCGATCCCCTTCTATCGTCTTCCCGAGGCGATGGCGGCGATCCCCGAGCTCGCTCGGCCGCTCGGCCGCACGACGCTTCGCCCGCGCGACATCGTGCGGGCGTTCGCGTGCAAGCTCTGGGATCCCGCGCTCGGGAAGATGGTCGGCTACCCGCGGTAGCCCAGACTCAATCGCTGCAGGTGGCGATGCAGCTCTTGCCGCACGTCACGCGTTCGGAGCGATCGAACGCCGAGCACGCGCTGACGTCGCTCCACCAGCCGGTGTGCGGGTCTGCGACGACGCGAAGCCGGACGCGCTGTCCCGTCTTCGGACACTCGGCGATTCGGACGTGACGCCACGCGACGATGGCCCACACCGCCAACCCGACTGCGAGCACGACTGCGCCTGCGATCCACCAGCCCATCGGTCCTCCTGAGCGATTCAGAGTGCCTGCCTGCTGCGCGCGCACGATTGCGGCTCGTCAAGCGACGCCACGCACCACCGGACCTCGCGAGCGCGTCACCTGACGCTGCGCAATCGCGCGCGCGTGCGATTGGGCATGTTCTGGCCCCGTGAGCACCGATGCACTCGCTCGCCACGGACGCATCTGCGTCATCGGCGCGAGCGGATTCCTGGGGATGAACGTGGTCGAGGCCCTCGTCGCACGCGGAGCCACGATCCGCGCGACGCGCAGGCGCACCGCGGGAACGATGTTGCTGCGGAGATACGGCGTGGAGCTGGTCGACGCGCGCCTGGAGGATCACGAGAGCCTCTGCCGCGCGATGGACGGCTGTGGTGCCGTCTTCTTCCTGGCCGGCCACTACCCGCGTTACTCGCTCGACCGCGACGCCTCGGTTCGCCAGGGCGTCGCCGGCGTCCGCGCTGCATGCGAGGCCGCTCGGAGCGCGAGCGTGGGGCGGTTCGTGTACACGTCGTCGGTCGCGACGCTCGCTCCCGCGCCGCCCGGCCGCGCAGCCGACGAGCGCGACGTGCTCTCGGAGATGCCCACCGACAGCGTCTATCGCGCGGTCAAGTGGGCGATGGAGGCCGAGACCTCGGAGCATGCGAGCCGTGGGCTCGACGTCGTGACGCTGCTGCCTGGAGGCTGTCTCGGCCCCTGGGACGTGCGCGTCGGCACCGGCGGGTTCCTCGTTGCGACCGTACGCGGCATGTTGCCTTTCTTCGTCGACGGCACGGTCAACCTCGTGGACGTCGCCGACGTCGCGGAAGCTCATCTCGCCGCGCTGTGTGCGGCGCCACCCCAATCGCGATGGTGCCTCTCGGGACACGACGTCCGCGTCGGCGAGCTGCTCCGCACGGTCGTCGCGCGTTACGGCGGATCGGTTCCACCCGAGGTCTCGCCGGAGCAAGCACGCCAGCGCGCCGACCAGGCCGAGCGTGACGCCGCCCCGACGAACGGACGCGTGGTGCTGCCGCGCGAGATCGTCGACCTCATCACCTCGGGACAACCGGTCTCGAGCGCACGCGCGGAGTCGGAGCTCGGCGTTCGGTTCCGCCCGCTCGCCGAGAGCCTCGACCGCGCGCACGCGTGGTTCGTGCAGAGCCGGCTGATCCCAGCGCGTCTGGAGGGAGCACCCCATGTCTCGACGTGAGATCGATTGTTGGAGCCGCATGGAGCCACCCGAGGGCGATCTCCTCGCGGTCCCGTGGGCGCGCGCGGAAGAGGCCGACACCCTCGATCTCGTGCTCGCGCAGACGCGCCGTTTCCTTCTTCGCGAGGTCGATCCCGTCGCGATCGACGAAGCGCATCGGATCCCCGACTCCGTGCGCGAAGCGGCCTCCGCGCTCGGGCTCTTCGCGTTGACGATCCCCGAGTGGGCAGGTGGGCTGGGTCTGACCCTGCAGGCGGCTTCGCGCGTCGTCGAGGAGATCGCGTTGGTCGACCGGTCGGTCGCCGTGATGGTCGGTCTGCACTCGGGCCTGGGCACGCGCGGCCTGATCGACGCGGGCTCCGATGCCTCGCGCGCACGCTGGCTGCCTTCCATGGCCGCCGGGGAGCGCGTGGGTGCCTTCGCTGCGACCGAGCCTTCTGCAGGCTCCGATCTGATGGCGGTGTCCACGTGTGCGGTGCCCGACGGGAGCTTCTTCCGCGTGACCGGCGAGAAGTGCTTCGTCACCAACGCCGCGTTCGCCGGCCTGTTCACCGTGCTCGCGCGCACCCCTGGGCTCGCGGGCGGAAAGAGCCATACGCTGCTCTGCATCCCCCGAGACGCGGAGGGTCTGTCGGTCTGCGGCGAAGAGCACAAGCTCGGGATCCGCGGATCGTCGACGGGCACCGTGCGGTTCGACGACGTGCGCGTCCCCGAGTGCGACGTCCTCGGCACCGTGGGGGGTGGGCTCGAGCGAGCGCACGACGTGCTCGGTTGGGGAAGAACCCTGTTGTCGGCCGGCTGCGTCGGAACGGCCCGCGCCGCGCTCGAAGCCACGCTCGAGCACGTGCAACGAAGACGGCAGTTCGGAAAGCCCATCGGCGAGCAGACGCTCGTGCGCAATCAGGTCGCCGACATGGCAGCCACGGTGTTCACGATGGAATCGCTGGTCCGTTGGGCCGGTGTGTCGGAGCACCGGGCTCGCGGCCTCGGCGCACCTTCGCTCATCGCGAAGGTCTTCTGCAGCGAGGGTGCGTTCGCCGTCTGCGATCAGGCCATCCAGCTCCACGGTGCCCTCGGCTTCCTCGAGCCGACGGGCATCGCGCGCATGCTCCGCGATTGTCGCGTGACGCGCATCTTCGAAGGCGCCAACGACGTGCTCTTGGTCCGACATGGTGCCGCGCTCGCCGCCTCGTCCGGCGCACCGCCGCCGCCTTCGTTGGTGGGTCGCGTGCCGCTCGATCTCCAGGACGTCGCCGGGCGGTGGCACGCCGCCGCGCTCGAGGTGCGCACCGCCATCGCCGATGCGCGACGCGATCACGGCCTCGCGGTCGTGGGAAGACAGCTCGTGCTCGAAGCGCTCGCGCGCGCGGACGTTGATCTGCGCGCGGCCGCGGCGGCACTCTCGCGCGGCGCCGCCGACCCGAGCACGCGCGCGCTCGCCGAGCACGCGGGCGAGGTGTTGATCCAACGCGCGCTCGATCGTCTGCAGGGTCCGTTGGCGCGCGCACGAGCCACGGAGCGGCGCGTGACGGCCCTGGCCGAGTCGCTCTACGGGGCGCGCCCGGAGCGAACGCAGGTGAGCAGCCGAGAGGTACGGGTGAGCTCGTGAAGGTCCGATTCGTCTATCCCCGGTTCGAACGTCATGCCGAGAGTCACCCGGAGCTCCGCGAGCACGTGCCGTGCGAGGAGTACCTGGGACCGCCCTCGCTCGGGATTGCGTATCTCGCTGCCTCGACTCCGCCCGATTGGGAGGTCGAGATGCGCGACGATCGCCTTCAGGACGTCGGCCTCGACGACGTCGACGACGTCGATCTCGTCGCCATCAGCACGTTCACGGCATCGGCCAAACGCGCGCTCGCGCTCGCAGACGCCTTCCGCGCAGTGGGCAAGAAGGTCGTCCTCGGGGGGATCTTCCCGACCATGTTGCCCGACGTCGCCGCGCGACACGCCGACAGCGTCGTGGTCGGCGAAGGCGAGGGCGTCTGGCCGTCCATCCTCCGCGACGTGAAGGCCGGCAACCTCCAACCGCGTTATCGCGCGAGCGCGCCCGTCGACCCAGCGTCTCTGCCGTTGCCCCGTACCGACCTGTACGTCGACGGGGCCGGAGACCGTGCACCGGACGACTACCCGGTGCAGACGTCGCGCGGCTGCCAGCTGAGCTGTTTCGCCTGCGCCATCCCCGCGAGCATGGGCCCGATGCTCCGGCCGCTCCCGCTCGACCACATCCTCGGACAGATCGATCAGCTCGCCGCGCGCGGCCGCCTCGCGTCGTTCACCGAGGACACGAGCTTCTTCCTCCATTCCATGGCGCGCGCCCGCTTCGCCGAGCTGCTCGATGCCCTCGCCGAACGCGAGGTGCCCGCGCGCATCAGCTACATCGGGATCAGCATGCCGATGATCCTGGCGACGCCCGATCACCTCTTCGAGCGGATGCGCAAAGCGGGCGTGAAGATGTTCTATCTCGTGGGCGGGTTCGATCCCATCACGCGCAAGGCGTTCACGGGCCGCGAGCCCAAGGCCCTCGAGCGTGCGTTCAACTCGATCCGGCGGGCGTTCGACCAGGGCATCGAGCCCTACACGTCATTCCTCGTGGGCCACGACGAAGACGACGAAGGGACCTTCGATCGAATGATCGAGTTCGCCGACCGCGCGGGGATCCGCAAGGCGGAGTTCGCCATCTTGACGCCCTATCCGGGCACCCCCGTCTGGCACGCCCTCGAAGCCGAAGGCCGTCTCCTTCACCACGACTGGTCCAAGTACAACGACGCGAACGTCGTCTTCCAGCCGAAG
Source organism: Deltaproteobacteria bacterium (assembly GCA_020854145.1). Lineage (GTDB taxonomy): Bacteria > Myxococcota_A > Polyangia > Polyangiales > JADZFZ01 > JADZFZ01. The sequence goes on from JADZFZ010000073.1 coordinate 10,051, forward strand.
CAGATGAGCCCCGATCGCCTGCAGGAGGGTTACCTCCACCTCTGGCGCGAGTTCTATCGGCCCCGACAATCCCTGCGCGGTCTCGACCGCGAGGAGCGCACCATCCAGTTCTGAGCGATCGCGTGAGCAGGACCACTCCTTCTCCGTGCCTGCGGAGCCAGGTTTGCAGCAGCTCCCGCGGTTACCCGGAGAGGACGGTCCGATGTTGCTCCAGATCGGCAGAAACAAGGGCGCCGACGCGCGTCCACCCGATGCGCTCGACGAGCTCGCGGCTTGTCACGCACGGATCCGCAGCTTCACGCAGCTCGCCGCACGATTGGCCGATGGCTCGGACGCGAGCCCGCAGGCGCTCGCCGAGGCGGCCGCCTCCGTCGCCCGCTACTACGCCGTCGCGTTGCCCAAGCACGCGGAGGACGAAGATCGTTCGCTGGCGCCCGCACTCCGTTCGGCGACCCTGCCGGACGACGTCCTGGCCGCCATCGACGTGATGCGGGTCGAGCACGACGAGCTCGACGCGATCGTGGCGGCGGCGATGCCGGCGTGGAACGCGCTGGCGAGCGACCCGAGCAGCTGGCCCGATCATGCGGGTCTCCTGCGCGAATGTGCCCGCACGCTCGGTCTTTTCTGGGACAGGCACCTCGGCCTCGAAGAGCGGGTGATCTTCCCGGCGGCGCGGAAGCTCCTCGACACCACGGCCCTGGAGAAGCTCGGCCGCGAGATGCGTGCCCGACGGCAGCCGACCGTCGGGATCGCGCAGACGACGCGCGGAGGCTGAGCGCGGTCGTGGTGAGCGCGGGTTGCCCCAGCACAATCCCGTTTGGTACGGCCACTGCTCGATCGTCGAGCATGCAAACGATCGGTGAGCGCTTCACGCCTCCTGCCCCCAACTTCGACACGACTCCGTTTCTCGTGTTCTGGGAGACGACCCGCGCCTGTGATCTGGCTTGTCTCCATTGCCGCGCGAGCGCCCAACCGACGCGGGACGCGGACGAGCTGACCACGGAAGAAGGGGAGCAGCTCCTTCGCGAAGCCCACGCGATGGGCGCTCCGCTGGTGGTGCTCACGGGCGGGGACCCGGCCAAGCGCCCCGATCTGGTGCACCTGGTGCGCTTCGGGAGCCGCCTGGGTCTGCGGATGGCGCTGACGCCGAGCGCCACGCCGCTCGTGACGGGCCCTCTGCTCGAGAACCTCCGAAGCGCGGGTCTGGCGCGTCTGGCCCTGAGCCTCGATGGCGTCGGGCGCGCGACCCACGACCTGTTTCGTGGCGTGGACGGCTCGTTCGCACGGACCAAGGACCTGCTCCGGACGGCCAAGGATCTCGGTCTCACGACCCAGGTCAACACCACCGTCACGCGCTTCAATCTCCACGAGCTCGAGCGCATCGCGGAATCTCTGGTCCCTCTCGGCATCGAGCTCTGGAGCGTGTTCTTCGTGGTGCCCACGGGTCGCGCGACCGCTGCCGACGTCCTCGATCCCGAGATCGTCGAGGGCGTGCTCGAGCGACTCGTCGCGCTCGCGCCCAGCCTGCCCTTCGACATCAAGACGACGGCAGCGCCGCATTACCGGCGGATCCAGCTCGTGCACAAGATGCCTCGCGCCAGCATCGCGGGTCTGAGAGACGGGATCGGCCGCGCGCCGAGAGGGGTCAACGACGGGGCAGGCATGGTGTTCGTCTCGCACGTCGGCGACGTGTACCCGTCGGGCTTCCTTCCCGTCCCCGTCGGCAACGTCCGCCGGACGCCGCTCCCGACGTTGTACCGCGAGCACCCGTTCATGCAGGCGCTGCGTGACCCGACGCGACTGACCGACAAGTGCGGCGCGTGCCCGTTCAAGCGGATCTGCGGGGGCTCGCGCGCACGCGCGTGGGCGATGACCGGCAACCCGTTCGCGCCGGATCCCGC
>JADZFZ010000074.1 GCA_020854145.1 Deltaproteobacteria bacterium
CCCTATCCGACCGGCCACGCGACGACGAGTGCCCGTGCGTGACGAACAGGGCTGCCCGTTGCCGCCTATGCGACGGACGCGAGCAGCGCAAGAGGGAGACAGGGGCGCCGCTCGCCGAGGGGATACGGTCTACCTTCGGTGCCCCACCAACAGCCGCCCGCACTTCTACCATCCGCCCTTCGCTGGTCCCGACTGCCCCGAGCGGGTCGACGGCGAGAACTACCGCAAGCGCTTCTCCACCCAGCGCCAGCGTTTGTGGGCGATCTCCATGCAACGCTTGTATGCCGCGTTCGTTCGCATGAAACTGAAATTCCCCTCGGTCGCCTTCGCTGCGTAAGTCTTGTCTGCGACGAGATCAGACAGGATGAACCGGCATCGAGTGGTCGCGAGCGCGCCAAGCCAGTCGGTGAATTGCGCCTCGAGGCTCAAGCCTTGGCCGAACTCCTCTGCCATGCTCTCCAGCTTCGAATCGTTGAGGATCGCTTGGCAGAGTAGAGCCCAGAGTAGGTTCCGCGAGCGATGGACGTAGGCGTACTTGTTCGCGCCCTTCTCCACGATGTCGCGCACGATGCGCCCGAGTCGGAACTGAACCTTGTAGCAGAGGACGATGTTCCGAGCGTCCGCGGTGAGCCGGCCAGGCTCGAAGACCTGCTTGTAGACGCGCTCGTCATCGAAGACGTCCCGAAACCGAGTGAGCTTGTCGATGTCGCCGTCGCTCACGAGGAACGTCTTGGCCAACCTCGTGAGCTCGATTGCCTTGTGCTCCCGGATCCCCTGTTCCTCGAGGTCCTCGTCGCTGAGGTTCGCGAACGCTTGCTCCTGTCGCTCGTAGTAGATGCCAAGCTCGTCCCTCAGCTTGTCCTGGATCTCGAGCTGTATCATGTCGTTGGCGTGGAGATTCCACGGATCGATGGGATTCTGGCGGTTATTGTTGATCGTGACCGTGGTGACGAAGGCGGGGTCGGCGTTGGTGATGATCCGACAGATGACATGGATCTGCTCAAGGGCTTCGCGCCCATCCTCGAGTCGTCGGTTCGATTCGTTCGCCTTGAGGAACCGGGCGAACGTCGTCACCGTCTGCGCGCCGTTCAGGAGCCGTGGCTCGGTGATGCGCTTGTGGTCGTCGTGGTCGGTGAGCGCTTCGGCCGAGAGGGTCACGCCGTTGTGGTTGAAGGCGAAGACACGTGGATCTTCTTTCCCGTCGAGCACGATCCGCTTCAGGGACTGTTGCACCGCTCGGTTGACTGCCTCGTCCTCGGGTAGCGCGGCGCGGATATTCCGCTCGAAGAAACGCTGTCCCATGTCGCGGAACATCGCGTACAGGTCGACCAGACGCAGAGAGCCGACCGTCATCCGCTCGCCACTCGGTCCTTCGCGGCGCACTGTCTCGTCGAGCGTCACTGGGTAGGAATACGTTTTCCGCAAATGCGTCGTGCCAGCGACCTTGCGGGTTCGTGAGGACCGGAACTCGATAACCAGCGTCACCGTCCGTGCGAAGCGCTGGTCGATCAAGTACTTCTTGTTCTCGAGATCTTCACGGAGCTTGTCCAATACCTGACTGCGTTCAGCCTCGGCTGGGTCACCTGTGAAGACGAAGTGGATGCAGACTCGATCGATGATCGACTCGTTCTCGGCGAGGCAACTCTTCAACTGCAGGAGCAGCTGGTTCTGATGCTGATCCTGGTAGGACGCTGCGAACACCCGCTCCATCCCGTCGTTGATGATTCGCTGGAACGACTGCTTGAACTGGGCGTGGCTCTCGGAGTACTTGAACTGAAAGAGGTAGAGGTTCCGGCGGTCTTTGTCGAAGTGGAAGCCATCGAACCCGTAGTCATTGCCGCCGAACGCGACCTGAGTCAGCGCCTGATCGCGCGGTAACCCGAACTCCTGTTCGAGGTAGAGAAGGCCGAAATAGTCGTTCCGCACGCCACCACACGACTTCTTCAGATCGGAGAAGGCTTGGTCGATGGCGCGGTCGCTGATAGCCATGTTCATTGCTCCTGGGTGAATACGCGCTCCCGATGCCAATCGAGGTAGCCGCGGTGCGTGCTCGCCAGCGTCTTGAGGCGCAGCGGTACCGCGAGCCCGAGGATCGCCCGCTGCCCGCTGTCGAGGCGCGCCGACACGACGATCGCGCCATCGTCGGCGACGGTGATGAAGCCGCGGTCGAACGCGGCGTCGAGGTGCGGCGCGAGGAGCAAGCCGTTGTAGACGTCGAGCCGCTCGGCGTCGCTGTCGCAGTCCGCCCAGGGCTTGATATGGCTGGCGCGGAGGAGTTCCACGACGTCGAGGCCGGTGATCGCGCAGCGGCCTTCCCAGTATTCGATGAGACCTGCGCGGAAGAGATCCTGGCCGACGCGCTGGACGACGAGGCGTTCAGCCTCGGTGGTCCTTGGGAGCGCGGCTGTCTGCTTCTCGAAGGCATGGAGTAGCTCGTCGGGCAGCGTCCTCGAGAGCTGGAAGGCGCGGCGGACGAGGCGGTGCAGCGAGGGGATATCGACGACGGTGCGGCCGGCGGCGGCGCCGGGTGGCAGCGGCGCCACCATCTGCGTGCCGTGCTCGCCGAGCGCTCGGGCGACGTGGAGCTGGGAGAACGCGGCGATGAACACGGCGTCGCCGAAGGTGGAGAGCCAGATGCGGAGCGGGGCGTGCGTGCTCGCGAAGCCGAGCCACACGGGCTCGCCTTGGATGGGGCGCGGAAGCTCTTGGTCGAAGCCGTTGTCGACGGCGAGCTTCTCGAGCCGGGTGATGGTGGCGGGCGAGAGGGCGCGGGTCATGGCGCGCGTCCCCCACGCTTCGGCGCAAGTGATCTTCCCGCTGAGGTGCCTCCGCCGCGTTCATAACTCGCGCAAAACGAAATGCTCGCGTGCATAACTGTGCGATCCGCGATCATTTCTTCTTCCTTCGAATGCGGGTCGGGCCGTGCCAGACGTAGCGCGCGCCTCGCTTCTCGCCCTCCAGACGGAGCTCGGGGTGCGCGTCCGCGACTCGCTTGAGCAGGCGGCTCGCCTGCGCACCGGACAGCTTGCACAGCTGGGCAGCTTCACCGCGTGTGATCTGCCCGTGCTCCTGCGCGTACTGAAGCACCATCTGCTCCTGCTGCGGAGGCTCGAAGCCGCGAACACGGACGTAGGCGGCGCGATCGCCAAGGACCCGGTACATCGCGGCTGACAGGTGGTACGAGCGACCTCGCGCCTCGCCGCGGGCCTCGACGATCCCGCCCTCCACTAGGCGCGCGAGCACGGCGCGCGCGCGCTCGATGTCCGACTGGATCGTCTGGGCCGCGGCGTCGACGGTGAGGCTCCGAGCCTCGGTGCAGGCCCGCAGCAGCAGGAGCTCCGGGAGAGACCAATGGCGTCCCGCGCGGCCTTCGCCGACGAGCCAGCGGACGAACTCGAGGTTGGCTGCGCTCCCCGGCAGCACCACGGTGACCGAATCAGTCGTCACCTGATAGCGTGGCAGCGGACGGCCGAAGCGCAGCTGCCCATAGAAGATCGTGTCCACCCCGCGGCCTGTGCGCTCCACGATGCCGGCGCGCTTGAAGGCGTCGGCCAGAAGCGGGTTCCTCGGTCGAGGCGGGGTGACGAGGAGGTTGTCGACACGCACACCGTCGGGCAACGACCCGGGGCTCGCGATGACGATGCCCTCGTCGGTCCACTGCACGTGCACCGCGCCAAGCCTGGTGAAGTCGCGGTGCGTGAGCGCGTTCGCGAGCGCCTCCCGAAAGGACTCCTCGGGGAAGTCGGGGATCTCCGTGCGAAAGAGATCCACCAGCTCGGTCGAGCGATTGCGGGCACGGAACCTCTCGGTGACGAGATCGAAGCATCGAAGCAGCGGCAGCCGCACGATCTCGTTGTCGAGCACCGCGCGACCCCGCAACACCTGCCAGGCCACCTCGTGCGTGGGCATGAGGGTTCGGAGCGACGCCTCGTGACCGAAGAGCAAACGGGCGACGCGGCGGATGCCAGGCCCGCTGCCACCAGGCTCGATGCCTCCGAGCGCTCGGCACAGCTCCTCGTCGGAGAGCCGGAGGAGCGCCGCATCCCCACGCCCGCCGCCCTCGCGGGCCAGGCGACGGAAGCGCTCGATCTCGAGCGCGTCGAGATCGGCCCAGGTCGCCCCGGGCACGACGGCAGCCGACGGATCCTGCGAGAGGCCATGCGCAGCCGTCTCGTAGACGAAGAACGGCACACAGGCGGGCTTGCCGTCACCTCCGAGCGCTCGTCGCAGGTAGCGGCCGCTCGACGTCGCCGTCGGGATATTGGCCTTGGGAACGCGAACGACGAGCACGGGCTTGCCGCCGACGCTCTCCATCTCGGCATGGACTCCGAGCGCGGGGCGCGTGGAGTTGGAGACGAGCGCCTCGACGCGGCGAGGGTCGGTCGTCCTGCCATGTCGCGGTCGCGCACCGACGACACAGCCATCGTCGTCGACGCCCACGAGCAACGTTCCGCCCTGCGCGTTCGCGAGGCACACGACGGTCTCGACGAGCTCGGTGTCGTTCACTTCGCGCTTGAACTCCACCTCGAGCGTCTCACCCGCCGCGATGAGGTGGGCGAGGGTCACCACGAGGTCACCCACGACGATCGGTCCTTCGCCCACAGGCAACACCTGCTCGCGGTGTGCGCGGATTCGCAAAAGAGACAACCGCGACCATAGGGCCACACGTCGTGCATGTCCCCACGAGCACCGTGCGGAAGAAGACCCGTCGCCGCCGGGCAAGCGCCTATTCGAGCGCCCGCCTCGGGTACGACTGGATGAGCCCGCACGCGAAGGGCACGCGCCATGCTCTACTCCTCCAATCCAGCCGGAGGGAACTTCCACTCGGACTCGAGACCAGTCGACAGCGACGCCCGGGCATCGTTAGCGCGCCGGATGAACTTCCCGATGTCGTCGATCTCGAAGAATGCGATCGACGCCTGCGGCTGACCGTGCAGATGAAAAACCTGCCGATGAAAGTCCTTCGTCTTCGGCCAGTAAGCGTTGCTGCCACCGAAACCACCGTTATTCACGACCACTACCAGCTGGTACATGTGGTAGTGGAGCGCGAGAGCCATCTGGTCGAACACCTTTACGTCCTTGTTCAACGCGGGGACCGCGAACACATCCGAACGGTCGCGCAATCCGGCAGCGAGCGAGAGATCCGAGGCGTCGTAGCAGACCGCGGCTGTCAGCCACAACGGCCGATCCTCCGGTCGATCGGACCACTCATAGCCAATCAACCACTGGCATGGCCGGAAGCTGCGAATTCGCGGCGTTGGTCGGTTGAGCTTCTGCTCCGCAGGCGCGAGGTGCCACTTGCCCTGCTCTCGGATGACAATCCGCAAGTTGCCGCCGTCGGTGAGGGTAGGAATCACCCAGACCGCGGAATTGATAAGGAGACTCTCGCTGAACGGACGGCGATACGTGAGACCCGCCAGCACGATCGCGCGGTGCTTCCTCGCGAAGGGAATCAGATGGGTGCCGACGTCGTCCGGATGCACCGACAGCTCCGGCAGGATCAGCCAATCGAGCCGCCCATGCTTCTCCAGGTGCGTGTCGCGAAGGACCAGCATCCGCTCCACGGCCGCGAGTGCCGCTGATAGGTGGTTGCGGTGCCGCCACCGCTTCGCCGCCGTCGACTGCTCGAGGTCCTCGTTGAAGTCCTCAGGCTCCGGGATGACGGTTTGCACAATGCAGGCTCGTAACGGCCGGGGCGCGCGCAACGGCTTCGCGTCCGGCGCCACGAACGGCAACAGCATCAAGTTGGGGCGCCGGAGTTTCTGCAGCTCGGCCAGGCGGGCCTCAACATGATCGAGAGCATCAATGCGGCTCTCACCCACCCACGAAAATCTTGCAGACCGATGGCAGCCGGGCCATCGCAGCAGCGCCGCCAAGAATCCCTCCAACCACTCCGAGATCGGCAGCCAGGTTGAACCAAAGGCTGCCTGCCCATTGAAGAGGCCGTAGCGACGCTGGAAACCGCAACTCCAAGGCGGGCGATAGCCAATCCGACCGCCACGGTGGGCCGGCTCCGACCGTCTGGTGAAGTCCGGATTGCCGCTCAGGACGAATCTCAGGAGGTATCCGAGCTGGAGACGCCACCGCTCGGCCGGCGGACACCATTGCGGAGGCGCGTACATCGAGCCGAGCGGAGCGACCCGCGTAGACGCGACCCGGGCCTCGACAGTCGTTCCAGTGTCCAGCACGGCGTCTCCGCTCTTGGACTTCCGGATCTCGATCTCGTTCGGCGTAATGGCACGACCCTCCGCGTCGTCGGGCCACCCCCGCATAAGCGCGGCCGCGAGCGACAGGATGTCTGGCTCCGAGCGCAGCGCGTGGTCCGGGGGAGCAGCGAGAACGAGGTCAGCGAGCGAAACCCAGTCGGCTTCGCCTCCGGGCCGCCGTAGGCAGAGGTCATCTCGAACCCGGGGCGACAGCCTCGACACGAGATCGGGATCCGCCAGCGCCGCCTCCCGCGCGAGCTCTGGGTCGCGGGATGCAACCGCTTCGATTACCGCAGGCTCGCGGATTGCGTCGGACAGCCGAGGTGCAAGTTCCGCCGGAGGGAACGATCGGCGGCACAACGCGACCATCGTCGCGAGCTCGGCGGAAGAGAGGGCGGGCAGTTCACCGCGCAGCAGGAGAATGAGCCTCCGGTAGTCTCGAGTCTCCGCTGCCCTGCCGCTGCGAGCCACGGTCGATATCGACGGTCCATGAACGGCAATACACAGCAGCGCCTGTTGCCGTAGGTACCAGGGAATCGCGGGTCCCGGAAGGGAAGCTACCCGGTTGGCCTCCGTGACGAGGGTCCTGCGAAACACAGCGACATCGACGGCGGCTGGGAGCATCTCGTCGTCGCGGACATAGCCCGTCTCAGTCGCGCCTGCGCGAAGGACTTCGGAGAGGCAGTACCACGCCACCCGACGCGCCGGGCCCCGCCTCCCCGACTTCCCAGTGAAGGGCTGCAGGAGCCTGAGCACCGCCTCCAGTACCTTTTGGTCAGGCCACAGATCCAACCCGATTCGCAGGAGCCGGACGTTGCTCGGATCGTCCACCCATCTCTCGATCAGGCCGAGGGCAAAGGCCCGCAGCTCGTCGTCCAGGTCGGAACGCGTTCGGAAACCGGACGAAGGCGGACCACGCTGGCCATCAGCAGCGCCGTCTCGCTCCGACCCCTGCCGGGAAAGAAGGAGGGGCCGGAGGAGCCGGTAAGCCCGCCGGAATCGGGACGCCGCAAAGCGCGCCACCGTGGCGTCGGGCACGTCAGCGACGGGCGCGAGCGACCAGGTGCCACGAGCAGCGGGCTCGATAGGGAACCTCTCTTGCGCCCGGAGCAGTCCCTGAACCGCGTCAAGTATCTCCTCTCCTCCCTGGGCATCAATCCCCCCCGACACGGCCTGCTGTATGCGGCCCATCGTTCGACTCTGGCGGACCAATGGTCGCTCATCGCCGTCAAGAAATGCCACCCGAGTTTTGTCGCTCTTCAGCTCCAGCCCTGGCGCCGTGTCGGCCAGAAGGCGAGTCAACCACGATGTCGTGGCCTTCTCGACGTCGGCTGCCGTGCCTGTTGCACGCACCACGATCCGAAGGTCGTCTACGTACCGCGAGACATCCTCGATGACGACACCAGCGCCGACGTCGAGCCCGATCGCGTCACGAGCGGCCCGATCGAAGTCCAAAAGGACAACATTGGACAAGAACCCAGCGGCCACCAATCCCTGAGGCAACGCGACCGAGGAGAAGTCGTCGAGGCCTTCCATCCTTGAGTAGCGCGTGACCTCCTGTTGATCGCGCTGGTCCCACTGCCAGGCGAGAACACGGGCGGCCAGCTCGAATACCCGCGGATCGTCGTTCGGCTGTCGCAGGGAACGCAGCTTCTCCAAGAGCAGAGCTGGTCGTACGCGATCGAAGAACGAGTGGAGGTCTGTCCGAAGGACGGCCAGCCGCGTGTCAGGACGAGGCTGGAGCTGACCCGCTAGCTCGTCAGGGCGTCGGAGGAAAGTCTGGTAGTCCTGGAAGTACTCGCGGTACAGACGGGTCGAGCCCCACCGGTGGCGAAGCTGGCCGCCAGCTGTGTCGCAGTAGAGTCGGTTGCCATACGAGACAGGGAGGTTGTGCGCGGACCAGCCTCCAGGGGGAGGCCGCGGGTCACCCTGGAGCGTCTCGACGCGGTCTGCCAGACACAGCATCAGGGCGCTCGCGGTCACCTGGTCGCGGAGGCTCACGTGCGCAAGCGGCCGGAGTCGCACGCGTTTGGCTGGCGACCACAGCCCAGTACCGGAAACCTCCCAAGCGTGGCTCTTCGGCGCAGGGACGATCCGCAGCGGACGGGGAGTCCACCCCGACGGATCGGCCAACTCGTCAGCAAGGCCGGCGAGAAAGGCCTCGAGGTTGAGCGTTGTTCGGTCCAGATCCACCGTGTCACAGAACCAGTTGTGCTTTCGAATGTGCGCCGCAGTCTTCTTCCACGCTTGGACGAGCACGTATTCCTGCTTGAGGAGATCGAGGTCGGGCGTCAGGTGCTCGGGGATCATTGGGCGCCTCGAGCCGGTCTTGCCCACTCCGGGCGCGTGGTCCCGGGATGCGCGACGCGCGGGTCCGCGGGCGGCGGATCGAGGCGCGTCCGATAGGGAATCCCAGTGCGCGCGGCTTCGGCCATGGCATCGTAGATCTCGAGGATGACGCGCTTGGTGCGGTACTCGCCATGGGCCTTCTCGTCGTTCTTGCGGACGATGGGGAAGGTGTCCATGACGTAGTCGGTGTCGTCGCGGGAGAGGCCGTAGAGGTGGAAGAAGGCGGCGTCGAGCTCGCAGCGGAGCAGGAAGCGACGTTCCGGATCCCAGCGAAACGGCGAGCCGTCGTAGCCAACGTCGTGCGCGAAGGGCTCGAGGTCCCAGGCGGTGTACGTGAGTTCGAGGACGCGGGGAAGGAGCCAATCGCGAACCGGCGTCAGGCACGACCACGACCCGACCTCGCCAAACGTTGCTGGCGGCAGGATTGGAAGCTGCTTGAGGTAGTTGTACGTGAGGTGTGTTCCGCCGACTTTCTGTCGGGCTGCGTAGTCAAGCATGGCGCTGCACAGGTTGGCGTAGAGGGCGGCGACGAGCTGGGGCGGCGCATCAAGGAACAGCAGTGGTAAGGTGTGGCCTGCGGCAGATCGGGGAAACAGGGACGCGATGAGCGTTCGCTGATCGGTGCTGCGGCAGATGTCTCTCCACCCGAGAAGCCAACCACGATCCGAAAGATCTCTCAGTCTCTCGTGCACTTCAGCGCTCGGAACCCAGTAGAAGGGCAGCGCCACCCTCCCGGGGTCGCTGTGAGCAGCCGCATCAAGTTCGGGTAGCTTTCCCTGGTTAGCTTGAGCATCTGATTGACCCTCGTACGTGGCGAATCGGTGGTCGAAATGATGAATCATCTTCGCCTCGAGAAGCGGAACGAGTTCCTCCCGGGACTTGCGGAACTTCGCGCCGATCAGCGACCACCCGTCGGACTCCAACTCAGTCCGATTGCGAAACCAATCGGCATCCTCAGCCATGTGCCATAAGCGCGTCTTGACGGTTGCGTGCCACGGGTTCCGCTCGGCGTGATGCTCGCGTACGAGCACGCCGAACCGTCGGTAGATTGCGAGGCTGATTCCGGCGTCGCGGCCTGACCGAAACGTCGGGCAGGTTCGAGTGTTGGGATTCAGCGTCGCGAAGTCGGCAGGTGTCAGAGCGAAATGCCGAGCGCGGTCTGCGAGCGCAGCAACGTGCCGCGCGAAGAACATGAGATCGGACATCTCGACTCGTCCGGACCGATCAATCGTCAAGAGAGCGAACTTGAATGCGTGATGAACCGTCGGGAAGATGAACTCTTCGTTCTCGAAGCTGAGCAGGCTCGCGAGTTCGGCGGCCTCGACGAGTGCTCCGAAGAAGTCCTTCGTCGTGTCGTCGGTCGCGATTCCCGTGGGGACGATGAAGCCAGCTCGGCCGCAACCAGAGAGTACGGCCCGATTGTGCTCGGCGAACAGGGCATACGTGTTCACGTCGCCCTTGCCGCACAAGGGATACCGGCTCGACTGCCTCACAGAGTGGCTCTCACCTTCAGCCGCGCGACTCGCTGCGCACCACTCGTTCCACAATGGCGGGTTCACTTCGGCAAGCCTCGCGATGAGCTTCTTCCGCGCGGCGGCGTTCGGCGCGTCGGCGATGTCGGTGTCGCGGACTGCGAAGAACTCCTGCTCCTGGAGCTTCACGCGCTCCCACGGGGGATTCCCCAGCACGACGGCGAACCCGCCCTTCGCGAACACCTGCGGAAACTGGAGGTGCCAGTGGAAGAACCGGTACTGCTCGGCGACCTCGGCGACGGACTTCACTGTCAGGGCGGCAGGCTGACCCTGCCCGTCGCGGATCTGGCGCCACACCTCGTTCGTAGGCGCCGCTTCCGCGAGCGGGCCCGGCTGCTTTGGCCACACGAACGCCGCGCACCACGCATCGGCTACCAGTTTCTGATGCCGGTACTCCGCCGAGCCGAGGATGCCGTCCCACTGGGACTCTTTCTTGGCGAGCGCCTCGGGGCTGGCGTCGGATGCCGCCTCCAGCTCGGCGATCGCCGCCTTCAGGCGTTCGGGCTCGTCCTTCACGGGCTGAGCCACGAAGGACCAGGCGGTCTGCTGCTCGATGCCGTGCTTCTTGTTCCGCTTCTTCAGCGCGCTCGCGACCTTCCTGTCGTCGCCCTCGATCGCATCCCACGCGGCATCGGGGATCCCCTTGGCCATCAGCTCGGGTGTCGTGCCGAGGAGGGCATTGCCATGCTGAATGTGGGAGTCGAGGAACGTCAGCGGCAAGCCCGGTTCCACGGCCTCCATCCAGAGGCTCACCTTGCACAGCTCCACTGCCATCAAGTTCAGATCGACGCCGTAGATGCAGCGGGCGATCACCTCCCGAAGGGCATGCCTGTACTCGGGCGCCGAGGGAGTGCCGTTGGCGCGCAGCCGGGCGACGTGCGCAGCCAATCGACGGGCGGCGGCCAGCAGGAAGTGCCCGGAGCCGCAGGCGGGATCGACGACCGAGAGCTGCAACAGCGCTTCGACGGGGTTGTCGGGATTCGCAACCAGGGTGCTCTCGACGACGGGCTCGAGCGCGCTGTCGAGCAGTACCTGCACCAGGCTGTCGGGCGTGTAGTAGCTGCCGCTCGTCTTGCGGGCGTTGCCCTTGGTCTCGCCGCCGGTCGCGAAGCTGAACTGCCTGCCGTCTTGAGTGATCTGCGGGACGAGCTCGAGGAGGCTCTCGTAGACGCTGCCCAATTCCTCCGGGCCCATGTCGCGCCAGTTCACGCGCGACAGGCCGGAGTCCTCGCGGATCCACGAGAGCCGGAACAGCGCGGTCAGCAGCGCGCGGTTCTCGAGCTTGCTCGCGTCGAGCATCGGGCACTGCGTCTTCGCGAAGATGCCGGCGAGGGCGGGAAGCCCAAGGCGTGGCTCTCCTACGGTGAGCCCTCCGAAGATGATCTTCGTCGCCTGCCAGAGGTCGCCGAAGCGGTCGTGGGCGCTCCGCTTCACGCATCGCTCGCGCAGACGTCCGAGGCTGTAGCCGGAGGCGTAGAGCGCTCTCGCCTTCTGGTCGGCCCCATCGGGATGGAGGAGACCGCGTTCCTCAACGGTGAGCAGGAAGATGATCCGGTACACGAGGCGGAGGAGCTGGTTGAAGTAGTCCTTCGTCGTCAGCTCGCCGCTCTGGAGCGCTGCGCGGACCACCTGATTCTCGGGATGTGCCAGGAAACCCTGGCCGAGCGAGAGAAGCGCCTGCTCGACGCCATGGCGGAGCTTCTCTCGGGCGCGCGTGCCCTGCTGTCGACCGGCCTCGCGCCAGACCTCGAGTGGACACTCGGTGGCGGGACGATCGGCTTTGCCGAAACGGCTCTCGTGCGCGAGGAGCCACAGCGCGGCGAAGTCTGCGAATCGTTCCTCGGTGAAGATTCGACCGAGGTCGGCTTCGATCCAGGCCGGGCGTGTGAGGCTCGCGTTGTCTCGGGCGATGCGGAGTGCGACCCCATCGGAGACGATGCCCCAGAGAGCGGCCTCGTCCGCGTTGAGGTACTCCTGCACGAGACCGAACGCGCTCCGGCGACGCGACTCGTCACCGAAGCTCGTGGCCAGCGTGTCGAGCCCGCTGGCTGCCGGCGCAACGACCACGGGGACGCGTCTTCCCAGCGCGAAGAAGCCGATGGGGTACACACGACCCTCGAGCTCGACGGGCGGCACCTCCGTCAGCGAGCCGAAACCGAAGCTCTCGCGGAGCAAGGCGAGAACGAATTGCCGCGCGAGCGCAAGGGGCTCGGCGGAGGCGACGCGGCCTCTGGCGAAGTCGGACCAGTGGGCCTGCGCAATGCGCCAGTAGCGACCGATCTCGTCACGCAGGTTGAGCCCCTTCGGCGTCCGGTAGTCCGGCTCGGATTGGTGCTCGGCGGCGAGCTGAGCGACCCGCGAGAGCCACTCGGGCGCGAGCAGGCCGCCCTCGATCGCAATCGCCTCGAAGGCGAGCTGGGCTTCACCGCGAGGGGTCTTCCGCCGAGCCATGGGTCAGCTCACCGTAGGGAGCAGCACGAAGAGGCCGATCACGTCGGCGGGGAGCAGCGCCTTCACGGAGTACGAGCCGCGCGCATCAGCAGCCTCGCGCACACGGCGGTGGTCCGCGAGAAGCGCGTGTGCTCGCCGCTCGGCGAAAGCGTCGAGCTCCGTGCGGCGCGACTTCAGCTGTTCGAGCGCCTGCGCAACGCCACGGTCGCGCACGTGTGAAGGCGGGTCGGAGCTGGGTGGCGGCGCCAGGAGCGCGAGCGCGTCCTCGCCTTCGATCGGAGATCCCACCGAGCCCTTCCACGCGAGCGCCGTGGCTTCCTCGACGAGAAGCGTCGAGGTGCGCCCGGCCTTCTGGGTCACGAGCTGATGGCGGAGTCGCAGGAGGAGGATCGTCGTCCGCTCGTTCACCGCGCTCGACACCCAGCAACCCACGCGGCCGAGCACGCCGGGATCGCGCGCGGTCTCGTCGATGTCCGCCGCCAGCGTGCGCTCGAGCAGCGTCTCGGCGAGCACGGACACGAGCGGATGGCTGCGTTGGATGGGCCTGCAGCGTGGGGCTGCCGGGTAGGCGAAGTCGACGAGCAACGTGCCCGACAGCCCCTCCGATTCGAGACGGTCGCGCACATCCTCGGGCAGCGGACCGAGCGGCGCCTTGAAGCCACGACGCTGGGTCTCGAGGCCGGAGCCGAGCCGTGCGAGCGCGCGATCGGTGAAGCGATGCACGTCCTCCCGACCGCCGACCGCCGCGAGGGTCTTCTTCCACTCCGGGAGCACGTCGTCGGGCTTGAGCCTTCGCTGCGCGAAGACGGTCCGATTGCGCTTCGCGTTCTCGGCAGCGTCCCTCCAATGGGTGTCGAACAACGCGAGCTGCTTCATCTCGACGGAGGGCGTTGCGCCGCGACGCTTGAGGAGCACCGACTTCAGCAGCACCTCCGTCAGCGATGCACCTTCGGTCGGCACCGGGACGGGCACGCCGAGCTCTTCACGGATCTTCTCCGCCTTGCGCAGGATGACCTCGAGCACCGCGCCGTCCACGGGGTTGTTGGCGCCGTACATGAGCGTCGCGCGCACCACGGGCTTCTTCTGGCCGAACCGATCGACGCGCCCTTCGCGCTGCTCGTGGCGAGTCGGGTTCCACGAGAGGTCGTAGTGGACGATTGCGTCGAACCCGTCCTGCAGGTTCACGCCTTCAGAGAGACAATCGGTGGCGATCAGGAGACGCTGCTCGCCCTGCTCCGAGTCACACAGCGCCTCCACTCTCGCGCGGCGCTCGTCGGACGTGAGCTCGCCCGTGATGACACCGAGCGCGACGTTCTTGAGCTTCCCCGCAAGGTGGCGCCCGAGGTAGTGCGCGGTCGTGATGTATCGGCAGAACACGACCGGATTGAAGCCGGCCTCGATCAGCTCGCGCAGGTGCTCCGTGAGGACCTCGAGCTTCGGATCGCCTGCGCGCCCCGCCAGCTCCTCCGCGCTGGCGATGAGCGCGGCGAGCTTCGGGTCGTCGGTTCCGGCAGGCGGCTCGACGTCATCGTCGGGGAGGGAGTCGTCGCTGCCGTCGAACACGCGATCGAGGAGCGCGTCGCGTTCGTCCTCGCCCGTCTCCAGACCGGCCCGCGTTCGGAGCGCCGCGACAGCTGCGACTGGGCTCGATGCGGCGCATCGAAGGAGCGCCAACGTGCCCCAGTAGCTCAGTCGTTTGCGACGCTCGTCGTCCTCGGCCCCGACGATGTCGGCGCAGTAGTCGAGCACCGCGTCGAAGAAGCGATGCCATGGGCCGGTGAGCTTGTAGAGGAGCTCCTTCTTCTCGCGCTTCGGGAAGAGGTTCGATTCCTTCCACTCCTGGATGTCGACGCGGCGGCGCTGGACGAAGTGCGCGGCGAGCCGGCCGCGCAGCGCGTCGCGCACGCCGCCACTCGCCACCGCGAGCTGCTCGAAGTCCGGATGCAGCAGCCCGAGGAGCCGATAGAAGGCGGCTTCGTCGCCGCTGTGCGGCGTCGCCGTGAGGAGCACGAGGTGCCGGTGCTCGGACTCGCGAAGGCCCTTGAGCAGCTCGTAGCGTTGGTGCCGACCCGCGCCCGTCGACGCGCAGGTGTGCGCCTCGTCGACGATGACCAGCTCGGGGCAGGCCCTGAGGAACTCGCTGCGGCGCTTCTCGCTCTTGATGTAGTCGAGGCTCACGACCGTGTGCGGGTGCGCGGAGAAGATGCTCTCGCTCGGCGGGAGATTCCGCTCCAGGCGAGCGGCGCTCGTTGCCGTCACGGCGACCGCACGGATGTGGAAGTGGGTCTCGAGCTCGGTGATCCACTGATCGACCAGGTGCGGCGGGCAGAGCACGGCGATGCGCTGGACCTCGCCGCGATCGAGCATCTCGCGGGCGATGAGACCTGCTTCGATGGTCTTTCCGATGCCGACGTCGTCGCCGATGAGCAAGCGAACCGGCTCGAGCTTTAGCGCCATCAGCAGCGGCACGAGCTGGTACGCGCGCGGCTCGACGGCGATCTGGCCGAAGCACCGTAGCGGTCCGGCTCCGCGCTGGAGGGACAAGAGCAGCGCGTCGCGCAGGAGCAGCGCGGCGTCGTGCCCCGACTTTTGGCGCGGGTCCGGCAGAGGGAAGGACGCATCGGTCACGGGGTCGGTCTCGAGCCCGATGTGGATCAGCGTCTGATCGTCTTCGGAGCCCGAGATCGGGCGCACGCGCAGCACCTCCGCATCGCTGCCGCTGAGCACGATCCACTCGCGGCCACGCGCACGAACGAGGCTTCCCGGTGAGTGCTGAACGGCAGTCACGACGCATGCCCCAACGCGGCACGCAGCTTCGCGAACGAGTCGGGCCAGGTCGACTCGTCGGTCGCAAAGACGTGGACCTCGAATCCCTTGTCCTCCAGCTTGGTGCGAACAGCGGCGGGGAGGTCGTCGAGCACGGCGGCCGCGTAGTGCGCCCGCCAGATGAGCGGCACCACGACTTCTCCGTCGATGTACGGCTCTGCGTCCTGGCGCGGCAGCCCAGCGTCCTTCGCGTGCTCGATCCACCGGAGCAGCGCGGCGCCTGCTGCTGGAGGTGCGCTCGGACGCGAGCTTGCGCGCGCCACGGGCTTCCGGATTTCTGTGGTGGAGCGCGCGAGGCGGAGGAGCATCGTGCGCGCGTCCTCGTTGCGGCGGTCGAGACGCTCGTGATCCGGCTGGTTGTAGTAGGACATCACGCATCGGTAACAGGCCGCGACGCACGCGGTGCCGGGTGTGTCGCTGAGCGCTGACGCAGCGATGGGAAGAGAGGCGGCGTCGGTCACGTCGAAGTGCATGATGCGCAGCGCTGCCAGCGCGACCTCAGCCAGGCGATCGGGCTCTGCGACGAGCCGCGTCAGCACGCCGGCTCCTCCTTCAGTCGCCTCGTAGAAGAGGACGCCGGTGCGCTCGTCGCGGGTCGGCATGGGCTCCGCCAGGATCTCGCCCTCTTCGAGCTGGAACACGGTCTCCACGCCGCGGAGCAACGCATGCTGCACGGTCGCGAGCGCCGGCTGAGAGAGCTCGGTCGCGACGGGCTGGAAGAGGAGCGCGTTCTTCCGATCCTTGACGCTCGGCACGATCCACTGACGAGGTGAGACCGTCGGATCCCGGGGCTCGTCGCCCTCGTCCTCGTTGCGAGCCCAGTACCCCGACACCGGATCGATGCGGAAGCCGAGCACCTTCTTGTTGGCGCGCCGCCGCAGCCCCTTGTTGAGACGCGTGATCGTCGCGCCCTGCCCATAGGCGAGACGCACGACCTCACCCAGGGCGTCACTCGCGGTGCC
The DNA here is from genome assembly GCA_020854145.1 of Deltaproteobacteria bacterium. Lineage (GTDB taxonomy): Bacteria > Myxococcota_A > Polyangia > Polyangiales > JADZFZ01 > JADZFZ01. The sequence goes on from JADZFZ010000074.1 coordinate 16,327, forward strand.
GTTGCGCACGTCAGCCGCTCCGTCTCGCACGGCCCACTCGAAGGTCGTCTGCAGCTCGAAGCCCTGCCGCTGCCGTTCCTCGTCGTTCGCCGTGATGCGCTCGGCCGGCTGCGTCGCGACGTTCTCGATGCGATAGGTGTTGTTCACGATCTCGGCGTCGCCGAGAGGCGTTCCGCATCCGTGGCAGGTCGAGACCTGATCGTCGAAGTGCCCAGCTCCGCAGTGTCGGCAGATGCGGACGTGATCGGTTGGTAGCTTCGCCTCGACCGTCGTGCCGGTCGACGAATCGCCCAGCGCGAGGAGCGCGCGCACGACGCAATACGCGCGGCCCTCGTGGTAGACGAGGCTCCGCGGACCGAACTCGGAGAGTGCGAGGAAGCGCGGGCGCTGGAGATACGTCTGTCGCCCGCGTCCGTCGCTGGTCGCTGGCACGTAGGCCATCAGTGGCAGACGCGGGAAGTTGTAGCCGGGCAGGAAGCCCTCGGTCGCGAGGTAGCGGTAGGTGTAGAAGTCGTTGGAGTTGCTGCTCGTGCCCTTCTGCAGGAGGTTGAGCTGGTCGATGGCCTGTGCGTGGCGACCCTGTGCTGCGCGCTTCTCGGCATGCGGCGCCGAGTAGTCGTCCATCGTGCGGCGCGCGGCGTCGCGTTGCTGCTCCGCAGAGCGGAAGAGGTCGCGCCAACGGCTGAAGGCCTTGTCGAAGCGCGCGAGCACCGAGTCGGTCACCAGCTGGGTGTACTCGTCTCGCCCCGGGTACCACGGCGCCATCTCCGACGTGAGATCCTCCTCGAGGAGATCGAGCACTCGCTTCATGCGCGCGCCGGCGGCCTCCGCGACGCGCGGCGCGCTGACCGGCGTACGAACCTCCGGACGCAGCGGACGCTGCGGATCGTTCAGCACAAGCAGCTCCGAGATGGACGGGCTCAGAGGCTCCTCGGTGCACGCGAGCCAGATCGCGCAGAGGTGGCTGTCGACGAGGTCGCGGTTGGCGAGGTCGAGCAGCGGCGGACGGACCTCGCCGTGCACCATCGCCTTCGGATCGCGAAAGAAGTACTGGTCGTGCGGGCCTTGTGACGAGCAGTAGGTCAAGACGAGCGCGGCCTGCCCGCTGCGCCCCGCGCGTCCACTGCGCTGCGCATAGTTGGCTGGCGTCGGCGGAACGTTGCGGAGGTAGACGGCATTGAGCGCGGAGATGTCGACCCCGAGCTCCATCGTCGGTGAGCAGAACAGCACGGGGAGAAAGCGGTTCGACTCGTTGATCTCCTTGAGGTGCTTCTCGCCGTCCGCGAGCTCCGCCCGTTCCCTGTCGCCATAGCGGAACCGCTTTTCGCGCACGACCCGCTTTTCCGCGTCGACCTGCGCCGTGTGCTCACGTGCTTCGAACCCGAAGAGCGGATGCTCGGGGTCTCGAAGCATGCGAGCGAGGTTGGAGTAGAAGTCGATGAAGAAGCGGTTCTCCGACGATGCGCGTGCCGTCGGGTCCGGCTTGCCACGATCGAAGCGGACACAGGCGTCTACCAGGCGCCAGCCGGTCGAGTCGCCGAAGGGCGTGCTCTCCTCGCAGACCAGGCCGTGCTCGCTCGCGGCGCGCAGCAGATGGTCGACCATCGTGTCGAAGTCCTTCGACTTGAGCTCCGGCGGAGGGCCCTCCCACACCTTCGGATCGCGCAGCGCCTTCCCGAGCGCAGAGCGCGAGCCCCCGCGAACGAGGAGATCCTCGTCACGACGATTCTTGGCACTGATGCGGGGCGCGGTGACCATCAGCCAACGCGCCGGACGCACCTGCTCGTCGGCACCGAATCCCCACGGTGACCGAATGCGGCTGTGTGCCTTCGCGATCATCTGTTCGCTCGCGCTCGGATCGAGGACCTGTGTCCGGATCGCCAGCCACTTGCGAAGGTGGTCGAGCAACTTGCGGTACACGCGGACGCGAACGGCAGGGGAGGCGTGTCGCAGGGCGGGTGGTCCTTCGGCGAAAAGCGGCTCGTCGGCCGCGAGAGCCTCGAGCCCGAGGTACTCGACTTCGACGAGCTTCAGCTGCTCGAGGTTGGGGTTCGTGTAGCGCCAGCCACGCCGCTGATCGAACCACACCCGGTACGTCAGCACCTGCCGCAGGGTGGCCTCGGCTTCCTGGAGGTTGAAGCCCTTCAACGACGGCTCGAGAAGCCACTCGGCGCGGACGTCGCCCGGGCGATCGAAGCCGAGGGCTCGCTGCTGTGCGACGCCGAGCTCGTCGCTGCGAAGCCCGGCGTCACCCGCGGCATCGAGCGCACCGAGGAAGCCCGCGCGAATGAGGCTCACGAAAAGGAAGTCGTTGAAGTGACCGGCCTGCAGCGCGGCGTCTTGCCGGTTGTCGGTGAACCCGAGCAACTTGCGCGTGTACCGGTGGAGCCCCGCGTCGCCGCTGTGCATCCAGCGCAACGTGCTGCCGACGAGCACGGTCGTGGCAGAGCTCCGACCTTCCGCCGACAGAGACGCGAGCCGGTTCCGGTCACGCGCGGCGCTGCCGACGCTCTCCTTGCACCGCAGGCAGAAGCGGAACTTGCCCGGAAGAAACCACGCACGGGCGCCCTGGCCGACCTTGCCGGTCGGCATGACGTGGAAGGTCTCCGCGCGAGCCGGCTTGCGGCTCGCTTTGAGCCGCGGGTTTCCGGCCGCATCGTAGTCGAGCCACGTGTCGGGATAGTCGGCGTCGTCGCCGTCGAACGTGAACGCTAGCGGACCCGTGCCGGAGTCACGAGGGTGGAGCGTCAGAAAGCCGAATCGCTCGCCGCCGTCGTCCTCGCCAGCGGTCGTCGCACCGGACTCGTCGTCCTCGTCGACCTTCGTGATCGGTGCGTCGTCGATGTCGCGAGCGTAGAAGAACCGTTCCCCGCCCTCGCTCGCGAGCCGGACGGGGTGGTACTCGTGCCCGCACTCGCGGCAGAAGTGGACGGGGTAGAGACGCTTCTCTGGGCTCCCCGGCAAGAACTGCTGCCCCTCCACGGTTACGACGCGATTCCCGGGCGGCTCCAACGTTGCGAATGCGTGGCCCGCGCCCGAGATGAATTGGTGGAGCTTGAACGCGAAGAAGCTGTGCTCGCTTGCGGTGTCCGCCGACGTTCGCTTGTCCTCCGGGGTGCTCGAGACGAGCAGCAGGTCGCGCAGGGCGGGCCTGCACGTCGCGACGTCGCGGCCCGAGTCCTTGCTGAGCGCTTCGACGGCCTCGCTCACGGTGCTCGGTCGAGCACGGCTCCATCGCTGATCGTCGTCCGACCACTCGATGCCCAGTGTGGTCTCGGCCCAGATCGCGAGCGGATGAGCGCGTAGCTCGGCGTCGGAGAGGGTCGTCGCGACCCCAGCGTCGATCGCAGCGCCGAGCTGCGAGCGCACACCCTCCCGCGTGATGCTCGAGTCGGTAACGCGCTCCAGGGTCTCGACGATGACGTTGCTCTCGGGGATCGTGACCGAGAAGAGCTTCGACGCCACCCTCGCCACGACCCTGCTCTTGTCGACGAGCGAGCCCTCGCTGGCCATCGTTGCCGATGTCCCGATGCACTGCAGGCGCTCGGGCGAGAGCCGCTCTCGAATCCGCCGAACGAGGAGCGCGACATCTGCACCTTGTCGCCCGCGGTAGGTGTGCAGCTCGTCGAGCACCAGGAAGCGGAGTCCAGCGCAGTTCCCGATGACCGTTCGGTCGACGTCCTCCTGCCGGGTCATGAGCAGTTCGAGCATCATGAAGTTGGTCAGCAAGATGTCGGGCGGATGGTCCGCGACTCGACGACGCTCGTCGTCCTCTTCCTGCCCGGTGTACCGGGCGAACGTGACGGGCCGCTCTCCCGCGACGTTCGCCACGAACTTCTGCAGCTCCTCGAGCTGGCTGTTCGCCAGCGCGTTCATCGGATAGATGATGATCGCGCGGGTACGCGGCCCTTCGCCGCGCCTCTTCTCGGCGAGGACCGCGTCCACGATGGGGATGAAGAAGCACAGCGACTTGCCCGACCCCGTCCCCGTCGTGACTACGAAGCTCTCGCCCTGCGAGGCCAGCGCGACCGCCTGCTCTTGGTGCTTGTAGAGCTTGAGCGTCTCGCCGCTCGGCGCCGCGTCGGTTCGGAAGATGTCCGCAGTACGCGCGTCGAGCACACCGTCGGTGACGAGCTTCTCGACGGTCGTGGTCCGCTTGAAGCTCGGGTTGACCTGGATCAGCGGCTCGGGCCAGAAGCGCCCCTGCGCGTAGATCGCGTCGACCTGCTGCCGAATGTCGTCGGCGTAGATGGTCGTGAAGGAGGTCGCGAACCTTTCGTACTCGCCGACGACCGCGTCGCGCAGCGAGAAGACGTCCATGCTCTTGCCGGTCAAACGGAACCCCCATGGCTCGCAGCCAGCGCAACGCGTGGCCCCCGTTGGATGCGGGCACGATGATGCCGCCGCAGGGGCCGGAGGGGAATCTCGCCGCGCGCTTTCGGTGGAGCGTCGGCGCCGCGAGCGGATCGGCGTCGTGATCCTGTGGCGAGATCTCGGGCCTCTCGCGACCGCCAGCACCACTGTGCGCGCGAGTTCTATCCGGACCGACGCCGCGCTAAGGCTCGGAGGTCCTGCTTCCTTGGTCGCGCCCGCAGGCTGCTGGCTACGCCTGGGTCGCTAGCGCCAGTTCCCACAGCAATCCGCGCGGGCCCGCCACGAGCTCGCGGCAGGCGACAAAGTCAGCTCGTGCCAGTTCGTCCACGTGGGCAGCCGGGTTCCGGAACCGCGTCGTCAGCTCTGCGAGCCCGCCCAAGAAGCCCGAAGGACTGAGGATCCACGACGCGCCGGGCCACCGCGCGACGAGTGCACGCAGAACTCCTAGTATCGGGCTCGTGGTTGCGCGCTGCTCGCTGTTCACCGCCGTCTGCAGGAAATGCCGCATCGCGCCCATCTCGGGCGGCTTGTCGGCGCGCCCAGCGCAGTACGATGCGACCCTACCCAGGTCCTTGTCTTTCACGTCGACCGACAGATCGATGCCGGAGGCGCCGCGCTTCAGAGGCTCGACAAGCCTCGCGCCAGCCTCGACTTCGACTGCCTTGCAGAGTCCGATCACCGCGGCAGACCAGTCCAGATTCGGTCGGCCGTCGAGGCTCGCTGCCACGTATTCGGCGGTTCCGAGCAGCCGCACCGCGGCCGGCACCAGGTGGTCCACCGACGCCCTCGCAACTTGCAGACGGCGGACGGCCCGGCGCGCATCGTCCTCGCTCGCCAGGCCCACGAGAAGCTGGGCCAGCCGGTCGGCCTTCTCGTCATCGCCCAAGCCGCTTGCCTTCACGTCGAAGATCGAGAGCAGTCGACCGTAGCACCCGTTGCACAGAAGCCGACTCTGGTCGCCAGCGTAGACGGAGCGCAGCTTGGCGGTCTTCGTCGTGCCGCACCTGAAGCAGGTGAACGCGGCAGCTCTCTCCAGCCGGAACTGCTGCAAGGGACCCCGTGCGGGGTACTCCTTGATGACCTTCAGCATCGTGCTCCCCTGAGCGCCAAGCTCTCGCGACTACTTCTTCGCCGGGTTCTTTATGAGGAAGTCGGCGCAGCTTTGTTTGTCCCGATGGATGTAGACAACGCGCACCCCGTTGGAGCCGGACATCTCCTTTGCGGCGGCTTCGTACTTGTTGCGCAGGTCCTGCACGTCGTGCGGCTTCTTCCGGAGGTCGAGGAGAAGCAGAAATCGGCCTTTTGTCGCGCCGCCGAGGCTGGAGAGTTTGTTGAGTTCGGACGCATTCTGCGTCGCGTAGAGCTGAGTCTTGTTCGGGAACGCCTTCGGCACGTCAGCCTCGAGATCTCCGAGGACGCGGGGCGCTACCGCCAGTTCGAGGTAGGCCGGGTTTGTTGTACGCGTCACCTTGAAGTCGACGGCCTCGGTCCCCTCGCCTCCGCGTGCCTCGGCTTTGAGCCCGGCGAGCTTCCAAGACAGGAACGCGATCACGAGCGGGTAGAAGTCGATCTCGGTTACAAATCCGGTCGGGTATCGATCGGCTATGTCGAGAAGCGCGGCCCCGAGTCGCTTGACGTCGCCGAGCGTGAGGGTGTGAGCGTTCTGATTCTTGGACGCCATCGCATCGGGAGGAAGGCTACTGCACCATCGCTCGCGACGTCACTGCCCTGCGCGAAGTCCGCCTCGCCGCTGCCTATCAGAGTCGAACTCGTCTCGCTCGCCTGGGGCACATCGGGCGCGTCCGGCGCGTCGACGGGTCAATCGCACACGGTGCGGTCCCAGAAGTACCCTATCGGGACACACCGGGCTGAGCCCTCCGGCACCCGGCAGATCCAGGCGCCATCGGCTCCGACCTTTTTGAGACGCCGGTGCGTGTTATGGGCCCGGCCACAGAACACGAGCCTTCGTGAAGAGGGCGCGGCCCCGCAGGCGGATGTCCTCCTCGGTCCAGCTCGATCGCCCGTGGAACCACTTGGACAGCTCCAGGTTCGAGTGCGCCGCGATCGTCGGGAGCTTCTCGGCGGCCGGACCGTGGCTCACGGACGAGTTGAGGGCCTGCGTCAGCAAGGTGAGATTGCCGAAGTCGTGAAGGACCTCCTCCCGTCGGTCACGTGCCTCGGAGATGTCTGCGTCGCTCGGGAGCGGCCAGTGCTTTTCCCATTCCTGCGGCATGACGTGCTCGACCGTGAGTGGTCCGTGCAGGGTGATCGGCTCCGACTTCGAGCTGCGGCTCGCTTGTTCGATGGCTCGGAGGATCATCTCGACGCGACCAGGCTTCAGCGTCCGATAGGCGTCGGTCGTGTTCCACGCCGACTCGAACTCGTCGTCGGCGGGCCAGTCGAAAGAGTCCTTCGCGCCACCCGCCAGCAACGCATGGAACGTCGCGCGGTCGAAGGTCGCAGCTCGCTTGAAGTCGCGGAGCAGTTCGAGGAACCGACGGGTGTACTGCTTGGTCGATCGACTGCACACGGCACGGCGGACCAGGAAAGACTCGAGGTCGCGGAACATTGCGCCGCGCGCGGACACGTCGATCGACGGCTCGCCCAAGACCCAGAGGACCACGGGGTACGCGGTGCTCGTGTCGAGGGCGTCGAGCCACGCTGCGACGCGCGAGAGGTCGGCGTCACCCTCGCGTTTCTGCAGACTCCGGAAGTGGTCGGCGTACCGTCCGAACTCGGCAAGCTCCTCGTCGAGCGTGGCGAACGGATGAGATGCCTCGATCCACAGCTTGTACTCCCGAAATAGCTCGCCGATGCGCACGTCGCGCTCGAGCTTCATGGCGAGATAGTGCTGGACGTAGAGGTCGAGGCGGGCGCGGCTCAGCCGCCCCTGTTGCGTTTCGACCTCCCAGAATCGCAGGCCCTCGGGTCGTGCGGGATCGTTCGGCTCATCGAAGCGAGCCCAGTACTTCCCGTGCAACTGCTCGGAGTGTGCGGGGCCCTTCGCGCGCCGGAACACGAAGTTCCGGAGGAGATCCGACGCCAGCAGCGGTACGCCGCGCGCGTTGAGTGTCTCGAAGATCTCCTGCGGGTTCTCCCCGGCGTCGAGGTCGATCTGCACCAGCTCGAATCGCCTCTGGAGTGCCAGCCGCAGCGCGGTGGCCGCCTTCGGGGACGCCGCGTGCTCGTCGAGCCACTCGGCGATGGCCTGGTGGAAGAAGAGGTAGGCCTCGACCATGACGGGCCGCACGTTCCTGCGCCGTCCCACGCGGGCCGGATAAAGCTTCTCCAGGGTCTCCCGAGAGCCCGCCTGGAACACTTCCAAGAACTGCGGCTGGTCCCGTTGCGTGGGCCACACCTTGTGCTGCTCGACCTCCACATCCTCGAGCGCGTTCGCGTTCTCGGTTCGCGCCGTGCACCACTTCGCCGTCGCCATGTCGCCGCGCGCCTGGGCAACGTCGCGGAGGCTGCGCAGCAGAAGCTGCAACGTGGTGAGGCGCTGCTGGCCGTCGATGACATCGAGCACAGGCAGATGGTTGCCGTGGGGCGCCCGCGGCTGGAGAACGATCGCGCCGAGGAAGTGGGGCCGATGCTCCTGCTCCGCACCAGCGTCGAGGCTGTCCAGCTCGCGCTCCGCGACGTCACGGACGTCGTCCCAGAGCGGCTCCCACTGGTCGGCCTGGGTCCACACGTACGGCCGTTGGAAGAGCGGGATCAAGTAGCGCCGCTCGTGCGTGAAGAGGCTCTCGACCGTCGTCTTCTGGACCTGCATGCGGCGACGCTACACGCCGTTACGCTCGCTGCGGAAGCTCGATGACGAAGACGCCGGATGTCCGAGGTGGCGGTGCTGGACTCCGTGTGCCGTCGGGGAAGTACACGGCGCTGCCGCCGCCACCGAACCCGCTCTCGTCGTGCCCGGCAACGCTGCAGAACGCCACAGGTCGATCGAGGACTGCCGCCGCCAGCCGAAGCATCGCGCACCACCGTTTCCCAGTTGGTGCTTTTGGATAAGAGGGCACGACCACGAGATCAGGCGCTTCCTCGCGAAACGGCGCGAGCTCTCTCCGGAGCCACTGTTCGTGAGCCGCCTGATCGCCCGCCGACTGTCCGAACACGTCCGAGCAGATGAGGGGGAGACAACTGCCTCCCCGCCAGCGAAACACCACGGCCTCGGTACCTTCGTGGATTCCATACGGTCCGGGCCGTCGCTCGCCTCCCGTCCCTCCTCGCCACGCCTTCCGCTTGAAGTAGTGCCGCACGCGGCGTCCGGACGAGACGAGGAACGCTGCGTTGCGCAGTTGGTCTTCCTTGTCGAGCACGTAGCCGCCCGCGACGAAGGCCAAATCCGGCGGACAGGCAAGCGCTGCGAGTCGATCTGTCGCGTCTTCCATGCGCAACGCGCGCGTCCGACTCTGCCAGAAGGGGAACGCCTCGGGAAACACCGCAAGGTCGGCGCCGAGATCCTTCGCGACCGCGAGGTGTCCCAGCATGGACTGGAGGCGCCACTGGCGCTTTACGTCGACCTGCACCAACGCCACGGCCCTGACCGTCATGCCGGACCTATACTCTCGCGTCTCCGGGCAGTCACTCCCGTGGATCGCTGCCAGCCTCGCCTGTCGTACCCAGAAGAGCGCGCCCGACGGTTGCCCGCGGGACCTTCAGCGCGACCGCCAACTCGCGCAGAGTCCGGCCCTCGGCGCGCATCGCGCGGGCACGCTCGATCGTCGCATCGTCGAGGCGACGGGGCCGGCCCCAGCCGCGGCCTTCGCGCTCCATACGGTCGCGCGCCGCCGAGATGCGCTCGTTGATCGCCAGCCGCTCCATCTTCGACGCCCACGCCATCACGGCGAGCACCACCTCTGCGGCGGGCCCATCGAGGTCGAAGCCATCCGACACCGTGCGGATCTCCACGCCGTGACGGCGCAGCTCGTCGACGACTTCGAGCGTGTCCCGGATCCCACTGCGAGTGAGGCGGTCGAGGCGGAACAGATAGAGCCTTCGCAGGTGGCCTGCGCGGGCGTCGCCCCTCAAGCGGTCGAGCTCGGGCCGGGCGAGCGTCCGGGCGCTGCGCGACTCGGCATACCAGACGCCGATCTCGTCGCCACGGGCGCCCGCCGCCCGCGTGATTGCCGCGCGTTGCATGGCGTCGTCCTGCGTGCGGCTCGACACCCGGACGTACGCGGCGACCATCTCTACGTCGTGAGCTGCGGTCACGCCACCGACTCAGCGGGAGAGAGCGTCTCGTCGTACCAGGCGGTGGTAGCACGGCGAGCGTGACCCGCGAGAATCCGGACGGCAGGCACTCCCACTCGGCGCGCGTGCAGCGCCAGCGCTCCGGCACGAAGCTGCCTGGGTGTGAGCGGTACCAACCCGATCTGCTCGCACCGCCGCAGCAGCACATCGCGAACGGCCCGCGGGCGCAGGCGGCGGTCGACGATTCGCCCGCTGCGGTGCACATGTACCAGCAACGGACCGCGAGCCCCGCCACGAACGACCAGCCACTCGACGAACACCTCCGCGATGGAAGCTCCGAGCCGAACCGTACGTGTGAAGGCCCCTCCCGAGCGCGGGCGCGTGATCCGGAGTGTTGTGCTCCCTGAATCCCAGTCGGAGACATCGAGCGCCGCGAGCTCCGAAGAGAGAAGACCGAAGAACAGGCCGACCATGATCACCGCGTCGCGGCGTCCACCGATGGTCCCGTCCCGACACCCTGTAATGAGTTGTCGGACCATGCGCTCGTCGACGGGTCGGGTGCAGTGCGCGCGGCCACCCTTCACGCGGAGTGCCTCGAGGCAACCTTCGAAGTCCTGTGGTGAAATCCGCCCCGCTTCGGTGCAGACCCGCAAGACGCCGCGAACGGCAGAGAGCATCCGGGCGACCGTTCGCGCACTCCGCCCTTCGACGAGACTCTCCCGAAGCAGAGCTGCGTGTGGCCGCCGGAGCACCTCCCAGGGGAACACACTTGCGTTCAATTGACCGCCGGAGCTCTCGGTCGCAGCGACCTCGAGCGCCGACTTCATCGAACGCCGACTCGACCCATCGCGCAATCGAGACAGGTAGGCTTCCGCCGGACCCAACCCAGACCTGGAACGGGATGCCGCGGCGCTCACCACGAGATGCGCGGCCAACTCCTCTGCCGTCATTGCGTCCGTTCTCGCGCGGTCAAGCGCATTGAAGAAGAGCACCATTCTCGGGAGGTCAAGCGCCCTACGCGCGCGCGTAGGGCGCCTCATGTGCCTACTCGTCGTCGTCGTCGTCGAGGTCGTCGTCGTCGTCGACGAGGTCATCGTCGTCGTCGTCGTCGTCATCCTCGTCCAGGTCGTCGACTCCGTCCTCAGGCGCCTCCTCGATCCACGTCTCCAGCACTTTGCGCTTGCGAATGATCCGAGTTGTCATCTCCGGTTCTCCTTCCGGAGTGACAAGATGGACCCCAAGGGCGCGTGGTTCATCAAGCGACATCCGACTTGGCGGGACACGCGTCACAGAGACCGCGATCGATCTTCGGCAGTGCGCCGATTTGGCGCCTGCTCACGGCCGTCGTCATGTCGACCAACCGCGCCGGCTCCTCTGGCTCGGCGCAGTCGCTGGAGCCGCTTCCGGACGGCTGCGCCAATGCGCTGCAGCACACGCACGACTGGCACCACACCGCTTCCGAAGGCGATGGCTCGCGCGATTCGGTGCGAGGCGACCCCGGCCCGCTGGAGGCGGTGAAGCACGACGTCCTGCCGCGCGGTGATCGCGGCGAGCTCCCGCCGCAACTCGCATGAACGTGCTGTCAACAACCGCAGCTCCCCAAGCAACGGTCCATCTCGTCGCCGTCGTTCGCGCACTCGAAGTCCGTCGCGCGGCATCGCGCTCGCTTGAGCAGACGGCCCCGTCACGGCAGCTTCCGCAGCTCCGCGTTCAGCTCGTCGAGTAGCTTCCGCGCGCGTTCGACGTGACCGCCACGCAACGCAGCGCGCGCCTTCGACGCGAGCGTGCGGAGCCTTGTTACAGCTGTAACAAATCCGGGGGTCGGAATCGGCTTCGAGCGCGTCTGAGCGACCAGCCCATCATCGGGTTCGTCGGGAATTGCGGGATCCGATCTGGTCTCGTCGGATCCGGGCTCCATTCGACTCCCGGCGCCTCCACCACTCCTCGGCTACGCCTCGTCGTGGCGAGGCGCCTCGCGTCGGCGAGGCCGATTGCCCTGATTCTCAGGGCAATCGCCGCTCGGGCGACTCCCTCGCTCCGACCCTCCCACGGCCCCGACGGCGAGCGCGACGGAGGCCGTCTCCAGCATGTCTCCAAGCTGATCGAGCCGTTCGCGCCCTGCGGCGTGGCTCCGCTCGAGCATCCGGATGGCGCGATCGGTCTCGCCCTGCGCGAGGTGCATGTACCGCATCGTCGTGTGCATGTGCTTGTGCCCCGCGAGCTTCTGGATCGACGGCACGGGCGCGCCGGCCATCGCCAGGTGCGAGCAGAACGTGGGTCGCAACACGTGCAGGTTCCCCGTGTTGCGGAGCGACGCACGCCGCTGCACGCGAGCCATCCATCGCTGCAGCGACTTCGCGGTGACGGTCTCGCCCTCGTCCGTGTAGAGGAGCCGTGGTCCGCGTAGATGCCGGATGGCCGCGATCGCGTCTCGCAGAC
>JADZFZ010000075.1 GCA_020854145.1 Deltaproteobacteria bacterium
CACGAGAACTCGCGCGGATCGCCGATGATCCCGTCGGCGCACGCATCCGGGATGACCGGAACGCACGCTCCGCCGCGCGACTCGCACCTGCCGCTGGGGCCTGCGTCCTCGCCGGGTCCCGCGTCCGCGGCGGGCCCGGCGTCCGCCGGCCCTGCGTCCTCGCCAGGTCCGCCGTCCGGCGCGGGCCCTGCGTCGTGCGCTGGAGCCGCGTCGTCGCTCGGCCCCGCGTCGTCCGCCGGGCCGACGTCGTGCACCGGCCCCGTGTCCAGCGCCGGCCCCGTGTCCGGCGTCGTCGCGTCCGACCCGAGGTCGCTCGGGCCGCCATCGGTCGGGCCCGCGCCGTCGTCGTCACCACACGCCGTCAGCACCGCCACGACGACGGCGGTGGCCAGCCAGTCCAGCGAACGAGCACGCATGCCACGCGCTTAGCACGCGCGCCTGGGCGCGACGTTGATCGCGATCAGCATCCGCGGCCGCCCCGAAAACGGGAGGATCTCGGCGAAACGTGAGACAAAGGCGCTCGGATGACGACCCCGTACGTCGCCGCGCTCGCTGCCGTGGCTCTCGTGCTCGTCGCCGTGTTGTGGCGCTGGCGTGTGGCCGTGCGCGATCAGCTGGTGGCTGCGGAGCGCATCTTCGATCTCGCCCACGACGCGATCCTCATCGCCGACATCGTCGAGGGTCGCCTGCTCGCCGCCAACCAGGCGGCTGCACGTCTGCTCGGCTACGAGCGCACGGAGCTGCTCGGTCGCACGTTGCCCGAGCTGCACGCCCCCGAAGACCGTCGCCGCAGCGCGGAGATCATCGCCGACGTGTGGGAGCGAAAGGGCCTCGTCTACCGGGATCTTCCCCTCTCGGCCAAGACCGGCGAGCGAATCGATGTCGAGGTGAGCGCCAACGTCGGCCGCTACGCAGGACGTCCCGCCATCCTGCTGTTCATGCGCGACATCCGCGAGCGATTGCGCGACGAGCAACGGATCCGCGACTACGCCACCGATCTCGAGCGGGTCAACCGCGACCTGCGCGACGCCCAGGCGCAGCTCGTCCAGTCCGAGAAGATGGCCTCGCTCGGTAGCCTCGCGGCTGGCGTCGCACACGAGATCAACACGCCCGTCGGCGCCATCCACTCGAGCACCGACACGATGCGTCGCGCGCTCGACATCTTGAAGGAGGCGATGGCGAGCCCGCGCGCCGGCGAGCTCGCCACCGACGCACGCGTCCAGCGCGCGGTGTCGATCCTCGGCGAGCTGCTCGAGACCAACCGCATGGCGAGCGACCGCATCTCCGTCATCGTCCGCTCCTTGCGGAGCTTCGCGCGTCTCGACGAAGCGGAGAGGAAACGCGCCAACCTGCACGAAGGCATCGACAGCACGCTGACGCTCGTGCGCCACGAGACGAAGGACCGTGTCGAGATCGTGCGCGACTACGGCGAGCTACCCGAGGTCGAGTGTTACCCGAACCGGCTGAACCAAGTCTTCATGAACCTGCTCGTCAACGCGATCCAGGCCATCGAGGGCAAGGGTACGGTGACGATCACGACGCGCGCCGAAGGCGATCAGGTCGTCCTGCGGTTCTCCGACACGGGCAAAGGGATCTCCGGCGAGCACATGGCGCGCATCTTCGATCCCGGGTTCACGACCAAGGGCGTCGGCGTCGGCACGGGGCTCGGCCTCTCGATCTGCTACCGCATCGTGCAGGACCACAAGGGCACCATCGAAGCGACGAGCGAGCTCGGCAAGGGCACCACGTTCACCCTTCGCCTCCCACGCGACCCGGCGTGAAGCTCAGCGCATCGTAGGAGCCGCCACCTCGGGGGCGCCGGCGACCCACGACTCGAGGAACCGCACCACCTGTGCGTGGATCTCTCCGATGGGGTTCTCGACCGGCACGGGCTCGTCCCGGCTCTCGAACGGCGGCAGCCCGGGCGGCACAAGCGAGCTCTCTCCGCGCTGATCGAGCAGGCATGCGTGCGTCGCCGGCTCGTAGACCCACAAGCCTCGCGTCGTCATCGTGCCTGGGCTCGACGCGTAGTTGGCGCGGAGCGGCGGTGCCGCCGAGGCCATGTCCGTGTAGATCGGCTCGTCGCCGCTCGCGATGGGCAGCGCCATCGCGCGTGCGAGGGCCTCGGTCGCGCTGTTGTGGATGGTCTCGTCGTTCCTCGCCATCGTCATGAGCACGTGGCCGGGTCCGAGCCGGACGCCGCGCGCGTGCGCGATCGGGTCTCCCCGATCGAGCAGCGTCTGCCACACCGCCAGCTCGGGATAGAAGACGGGCGCGTAGCCGTCGTACTCCACGTCACTGGCGCGCACGTCGATGCCCAGCAGCGGGAACAGGAGCGGCAGATAGCCCTCGTTGAACGGGCGGCTGTTCTGGACCATCTCGATGAAAGAGCCTCCCGGTACCGACAAGACCGCTGCCGTCAGCTCCGGCTCCGCACCGAAGAGCTGCGTCGCGATCATCGAGCCGAGCGAGATGCCCACGACCGCCATCGGCTCCGTCGAGAAGGAGAGCTCGGAGAGCTCGGGAGCCAACGCGCGCACCCTCGACCAGTCGCCCTCGCGCATCAGGCGCGCCGCGGTCATCTGGTCCACGACCGCCTGACGCATCGCATCGCGCAAGTACACCGGCTGGAACGCGCCCAGCTCGCCATCGCTCGCCAGGACACCCGCGAACGACGTCACGATCGGCATCCCGCGAAGGTCGCCGAACCCATCGGGGCGCATCGCACCGGTCAGGCGATTGACGACGTCCTCGGTGCCCACGGCACGCATCCCGTGGAACGGCGCGTCGATCGCGAGCACGGCGAGCCCCGCGCCGCACAGCGTGTCCGCGATCCCGAACACCCCCGTGCGATCGTCGGACAGCCCGTGCTGGAACAGCACGACGCGCAAGTCGCGATACCCCGATGCGTCCATCCCGCGGGGCAGCACCAACGTGAAAGGCACGCGCTCGGTCGAGCGCACGCGCAGCATGCCTGCCTCGTCGCGCACGAAGCGACCGTGGTGACCGGGCCTGTCCGACAAGAAGCTCGGCGAGTCGAAGTAGCCGTTGATCACGAACCCGATGTGCTCGTGCGCGAGCCCCTGCAGCTCGGCGGGGTCGCTCGACGGGTTGCCGCGCCCCGGCAACGGCATCGCCGGGTGCCCGAGCAGATCGTCGAGCGTGTAGCCTTCGCGCGGGAACCGCTCGACGTCGGCGACGGCGGGTGGCGCGAGCGCGTGAACGATCGCGCGTGCATCGGTCAGGTCGCCGGCCACGGTCTGCACGGTGAACGGCGACAGGGCGACGATTCGCCCACGCGCCACCCCGTCGTCCTCGAGACGATCGAAGACCGGGTCGTACAACGCCCAGGCCCGCGCCAGCGCCGGGTCGGCCGGAGCGCTCTGCGCATCGCGCACCGTCGCGAGGTCGGGGTCGGGCGCGACGGGCAGCCCGTCCTCGCCGCGAAGCGCATCGGTCACGACGAGCGCATAGCTGCGCCCGGGAACGAGCGGGTAGCCGATCGCCGGGCGCGCGGCGATCTGGCCGAGCTCCTCGTTCCAGTGCACGCGGATCGGAACCCGTGTGCCGACGTCGGGCGAGCCCTCGTCGACGTTCACGAGCGCCACCGATGCGCTCGGCTCGGTCGACGCCGTCGGCGTGCCCGGCAACGACGCGGGGTCGAGCGCGCCGCGGAAGTAGAGGAAGACGGGCGCCACCGCCGAGAACCCGTCGAGCTCGGCGAGCGTCTGACGCAGCCCGTCCTGATACGACGGATCGGGGACGTTCGCCTCACCCGGCAGCTCGCCGAGCCCGGTGAGGTGCCCCGTCTCGTCGAGCAGGAGATCGTTCGGGAAGCCGACGGCCTGGAACGTCATCGGCCCCTCGATGGGGTCGAAGATCGCGCTCGTCGCCGAACGTGGCCCCGCATCGGGCGTCGCAGAGTCGCGACCCGCATCGCTCGACGACCCGCCGTCATCGTCGCCGCACGCCGGCGCGACCGCCCCGAGCACGATCGCCAGCGCAATCGCGCCAGCGTTTCCCAGCTTCATGGCAAGCTCCAGGTAAGATCCTTTCCTCACAGGGTAGCCGACCCGACCTGCGGGGGCACTTTGCCGACTGCGTTCGTACAATCGCGCGGAGCCGGCTTGGTCCCCGCCCAAGCGGATCGTATCCTCGGCAGTCGGAGCGAGCGCGAGCCCATGGACAGCACGGCCCAAGACACCGCAGACACCCTCGTCGGTCGCACCATCCACGACCGGTACAAAGTCCTTTCCATCCTCGGCGAAGGCGGGATGGGACGGGTGTACCTGGCCGAGCAGAAGATGGGCAAAACCACGCGCAAGGTCGCCATCAAGACCTTGCACTCCGATCTCTCACGCGACCCGCAGATCCTCGCGCGCTTCCATCGCGAGACCGAGACGGTCATCGGCCTCGATCACCCGAACACCATCAAGTTCTACGAGTTCGGCGAGATCGAGGGCCAGCTCTTCATCGTCATGGAGTACATCCAGGGCGAGTCGCTCGCGCACGTCCTTCAGCGGGGGGCCATCGATCCGCAGCGCGCCGAGAAGATCCTCATCCAGATCTGCGGCTCCCTCCACGAGGCCCACCAGCTCGGCGTCGTGCACCGCGATCTCAAGCCCGAGAACATCATCCTGACCAACCGCGCGGGTCAGACCGACTTCGTGAAGGTCCTGGACTTCGGCATCGCGAAGCGCGACGACGCCGAAGACGCTCAGCAAGCGAAGCTCACCAAGCAGGGCATGGTGCTCGGCACGCCGCCCTACATGAGCCCGGAGCAGTTCACCGGGCAGACGCTCGACAACCGCAGCGACATCTACTCGCTCGGCGTCATGGTCTACGAGATGTTGTCGGGCCAGCTCCCGTTCGACGCGAAAACGCCCTGGGAATGGGCGTCGAAGCACATGACGCAGATGCCGCGTCCGCTCGACTCGTTCCCGCAGACCGCGAAGCTGCCGCCGAAGATGATCCAGGCCGTGATGCGCGCGCTCGCGAAGCAACGCGATCAGCGGCCGCAGAACGTGATGGAGTTCCTCCGCGACGTCACCGGCCTCGACGACCCCGCGGCGTCCTGGACGATGGCGACCTCCGGGGGTGCGGCCGTCGATCGATCCGGACAGACGGCCATCCCGCGCTCACCCGTCGGAACACCCGGCCCGATGCCTCAGACGGCGATGGCCCCCGCGTTTCCCGGGGGAGCGCCCGGAACCGGCCAGCAGTTCGCGACGGGGCAGGGAACCTTCGGCGGCTCTTCGCCCGCACCCTTCGCGGGCGCCACACCCCCTCCGTTCGCCGGCGCGACACCCGCGCCCATCGGTTACCCCGGCGCGACGCCCGCACCCGGCTACGGGACGGGCTACACGCCGCAACAGGCGCCAGCCTCCGGCGGGGGCGCAGGCAAGATCATCGCGATCGTGCTCGTGATGCTCGTGCTCGGCGCGGGCGCCGTCGGCGGCATCGCGTACGTCGCGATGAGCGACGACGAGCCGGCGACCACGCAACCGACCGCCGTGGCAGTGACGACGCAGGTTCCGCCGCCGACCGTCGCGTACCCGCCGACGATGCCGACGTACCCGCCGACCGCCCCCACCGGCACCACGCTCTCGCCGACGTTGTCCCCGACCGGCTCTCCAACGGGCTCGACGTTGTCCCCGACGGGCACCACGACGTTGACTCCGACGGGCAACCCGATGGGCACGGCCGTCCTGTCGCCGACGATGCCCACACCCGTCCCGACGCCGCCCGTGATCCCCAACACGCCGAACGTGCCCAACACGCCGAACGTGCCCAACACGCCTTCGGGGCCGTCCGCCGAAGACGAGGCGCGCGCCCGTTCCTTCGTCGCGTCGGGCCTGGCCGCCACGAACTCGGGCGACATCGAAGGCGGCGTCTCGGCGATGCGCAATGCGCAGCGGCACGTGGGTCGCGGCCACTCGAGCCTCAGGCCTCTGCGTGACGCGCTCGTCAGCCGCGGCGGCAACCGGGTGGGCTCGTTGCTCCAGCGTGGCAGCTGCCCGCAAGCGCAAGCGCTCTATCGCCAGCTCTCGTCGGTGGGCTGCGCAGGCAGCGCGCGCAGCCACTTCGGCGATTGGTGCCCGGCTCCGTAGGAAGCACTCGGGGGTCTGGCGGGCAGACCCCCGCCCGTCGCGAGCAAGTCGCTCCGGGGCCCACCCCCGCCCGCGCTGCGCTCCGCTCGAAGACTCGTTGCGCTCCGCGGCACCGCCTCGGATCGGCGGTGCGGTCGCCACTCGTTCATCCCTCGTCACCTTGGGCTGGAGTCGCCAGCGGGGTGGCCACCCGGGGAGCCGGTCGATGCCGAGATCTTGACGAGCCGGTTCAGCCTCGGTATGCATCGGAGCATGCAGCTTGGGACGGCTACGGTGCCGTCCAGAAAAGCGCAAACCCTGACATACGCCGCGCGTAAACCCCCGTGCGGCGCGCCCCCGAGGTAGGGGCCGACGGATCCGCGGTCCGAAGGACGCGGAACGAACGTGACTCGTAGCTGAGCCGTTCCTTGCTTGACCGCGTCGCGGTCTTCGTTTGCTGGCGCTCTCGCGCCGCCGTCGCATGGCTTCGTGACTATCGGCACGAAGACGCCTGTGCAGCTGGGCTGGACGCGATTCGCTCGCGGACGCGGCCCGGAACTCGCTAAGGGCTTTCCTGGGGGGAGAGGTTCGAAGAGTCGATGGAAGCACTGTCCTGGGACGAGATATGTAGCCGGAACGAGTACCGCGGCCGTTGGGTCGCGCTCGCCGGGTGTCGGTACGACCACACGTCCGCGCGTCCGATCGGCGGTACCGTGGTGGACGTCGACGACGATCTCGTCGAGCTCTGCAGCCGCATGCGCGAAGCGGGTCGATCGAGCTGCTCGATCTTGTTCTGCGAGGTTCCCGAGGAGGCGGACCCCATCGAGACCCACGGAAGCCGGCGCTCCGGCCTCCGCGCCGTCGCTCACTAGCGAAAACACACGTTGCGATCCTGAAAGGCGCGGGGCACTGTCCCGCGCCATGTCGGACGCGGATGCAGCCCATCGCGAGAAGCACCACGCACACGCCGATCCTGCGGGCTCGTCGAAGGCAGGTGTGAAGTTCGCCGAGATCCGTTCGGTCCTCGCGACCGACTGCGGATCGACGACGACGAAGGCGATCCTCATCGAGAAGGTGGGTGACACCTACCGCCTGGTGACGCGGGGAGAGGCGCCGACCACCGTCGAGGCGCCGTTCGAAGACGTCACCAAGGGCGTCTTCAATGCCGTCGAGGAGGTCGAAGAGCTGCGAGGTCGCAAGCTGCTCGACGGCGAGAGCATCCTGCGCCCGCAGCGTAGCGCCGAGCAGGCCGCTCCCTCCGACGGCCAAGCCGGGGGATATCGAGACGCGCCCAAGGACAAGAAGGTCAACGACCACGACGCGGACACCGGCGTCGACATCTACATCTCGACCTCGTCCGCCGGCGGCGGCCTGCAGATGGTCGTGGCGGGCGTCGTGGCGAACATGACGACCGAGAGCGCGACCCGCGCCGCGCTCGGGGCCGGCGCGATCGTGATGGACAGCTTCGCGATCAACGACGGCCGTCTCGCGCACGAGAAGATCGAGCGCATCCGCCAGCTGCGCCCCGACATGATCCTGCTCGCGGGCGGCGTCGACGGCGGGACCGAGAAGCACGTCGTCGCCATCGCCGAGATGCTCTCGGCGGCCAACCCGCGTCCCCGCCTCGGCATCGGCTACGACCTGCCCGTCGTCTACGCCGGCAACAAGCACGTTCGCACGCGCGTCAGCGAGATCCTCGCGAAGAAGACCGCGCTCCAGATCGAGGAGAACGTGCGTCCCACGCTCGAGGAGGAGAACCTCCTGCCGGCGCGCGAGCGCATCCACGACCTCTTCCTCGAGCACGTCATGGCCCAGGCGCCCGGCTATCGGAAGCTCATGGACATGACCGACGCGCCCATCATGCCGACGCCCGGCGCGGTCGGGCTGCTCATCGAAGCCATCGCCAAGCGCGACAAGATCAGCGTCATCGGCGTCGACATCGGCGGCGCGACGACGGACGTCTTCTCCGTCTTCAAGGGCAAGTTCAACCGTACGGTCAGCGCCAACCTCGGCATGAGCTACTCGGTCTCGAACGTTCTCGTCGAGGCCACGCTGCCGAACATCCTGCGATGGGTGCCCATCCACATCGACGAGCAGGAGCTGCGCAACCGCATCGGCAACAAGATGATCCGACCGACCACGATCCCGCAGACGCTCGAGGAGCTGCAGATCGAGCAGGCCATCGCGCGCGAGGCGCTGCGGCTGTCGCTCGAGCAGCACAAGGAGTTCGCGGTCGAGCTGCGCGGCGTGCAGACCGAGCGCACCATCGCAGACGCGTTCCGCCAGACCTCGAGCGGCCAGACGTTGGTCGACATGATGGCGCTCGATCTCATCGTCGGATCGGGCGGCGTGCTCTCGCACGCGCCCCGGCGCCACCAGTCGGTCCGCATGATGATCGACGCGTTCCTCCCCGAGGGCGTCACGGAGCTCGCGGTCGACAGCATCTTCATGATGCCGCACCTCGGCGTGCTCTCGACCGTCAACCCGAAGGCCGCGACCGACGTCTTCGAGCGCGACTGCCTCGTGCGTCTGGGCTCGTGCATCGCGCCGGTCGGCCCGGCCAAGGCGGGCCAGGAGCTCTGCCTCGTGAAGATGGAGCTGCCGGGCGGCAAACGTTACGAAGAGCCCCTGCTCTACGGCGAGATGAAGCTCGTCGAGGTTCCCTACGGCGAGCCCATCAAGACGACGCTGCGCCCCGTGCGGCACATCGACGTCGGCGCGGGGCCGGGCATCGCGCGCGACGTGGACGTCGCGGGCGGCCTGGTCGGCATCGTGCTCGACGGACGCGGACGGCGCCCATTCACCATACCGACAGACTCGAAAGCACGCGTCGACAAGCTCCTCCAGTGGGGCAAGGCCTGCCACGAGTACCCCGCGGACGGCGAGGACGCGAAGTACATCCCGGGCGAGGATCACTGAGATGGGCGCCGCCTTCACCCCTGGGCTCAAGGTCACCGAGCGTACGGTCATCCGGAAGCAGCGCAGGCTGCCGCTGAAGGGCACCGTCGTCGTCAAGAAGGGCGACCGCGTCGAGAGCGAGCGGGTCGTCGCCCGCACCGATCTCCCCGGCAAGGTGTACCCGATCAACGTCGCCGGCCGGCTCAACTGTCTTCCGTCGGACGTGCCGACCCTGATGAAGGTCGGAGAGAACGGAAAGATCGCAAAGAATGCGCTGCTCGCCGAGTCCGAGGGGATCTTCGGGCTCTTCAAGACGCCGCTGCCGAGCCCCGTGACCGGCACCGTCGAGAGCATCTCGCGCACGACCGGGACCGCGATGCTGCGGGAGGCCCCGACGCCCGTCGAGGTGCGCGCCTACGTGGACGGGCACGTGATCGAGGTGTTCGAGGACGAGGGCGTGACGGTCGAGACGATCGGCGTCTTCGCCCAGGGCATCTTCGGGCTCGGAGGCGAGGTCGAAGGCCCGGTGAAGATCGTCGCCGGACCGACCGACGTGCTCTCGCCGGCGAAGTTCTCGGAGTCGCACCGCGGCGCGATCGCCGTCGGCGGCAAGCTGCTCACGCTCGAGGCCTACAAGCGCGCGCAAGAGGTCGGTGTGCGCGCCGTCGTCGTGGGCGGGATGCACTACAACGACATCAAGCAGATCGTCGGCCACGAGATCGGCGTCGCCATCACGGGCACCGAGAAGCTCCCGACCACG
This sequence comes from Deltaproteobacteria bacterium, assembly GCA_020854145.1. Taxonomy (GTDB): domain Bacteria; phylum Myxococcota_A; class Polyangia; order Polyangiales; family JADZFZ01; genus JADZFZ01. The sequence continues at coordinate 9,748 of JADZFZ010000075.1, forward strand.
ATCGTCGTGACCGAAGGTTTCGGCGAGATCGCCATGGCCAAAGCGACCCATGCGTTGCTCGCGCGTCACGAAGGCAAGAAGGCCTCGGCCAACGGCGCCACCCAGATCCGCGCTGGCGTCATCCGCCCCGAGGTGGTCATCGCTCTCGACGCCGACACGGCCGCGCAGGCGGATCCGCCGCCGCCGCAGGGCATCACGTTGGGCTCGCCCATCCGAATCATCCGCGCGCCGCACTTCGGACGGCTCGGCAAGGTCGTCGAGCTTCCGATCGCGCTCGCGCGCATGGAGAGCGAGACGCTCGTGCGCATGCTCGTCGCGGAGCTCGAGGACGGCTCGCGCGTCAGCGTCCCGCGGGCGAACGTCGAGATGATCGAGCGCGAGTAACAA
>JADZFZ010000076.1 GCA_020854145.1 Deltaproteobacteria bacterium
GCGCGAGGCGTTCGGCGGCACCGTCGCCCACTACCCACGATCCAAGATCGTGATGACGGGTCCTCTGGAGATCCCCCGTTACGGAACGGTACGTAAGCAAACCATGCGGAAGGAGGAGCTGCTCGCGTTATGGACGGACATCCGACAGCGCACGTCTCTGCCCGTGATCACGGGAGAGCTCGTCACGGGGCTTCGTGCCCTGCCAGACGGGAGCTGGGCAGTGGTCGCGAGCGGCGGCGAGCGGCGCGCGGCGAACGTCGTGCTCGCGCTCGGACGCCGTGGCGCCCCCCGCAAGCTCGACGTGCCGGGCGAGGATCTGTCGAAGGTCCACTATCGGCTTCTCGAGCCCGAGCCCTTCGAGGGTGCGCACGTGCTCGTGGTGGGCGGCGGCGACAGCGCCGTCGAGAGCGCGATCGCGCTCGCCGAGCTCGGTCGCTGCGCGTCGGTCACGATCAGCTATCGACGAAGCGCGTTCGCGCGCTGCCGAGACGCCAACAAGCGTCGCATCGACGCTCTGGTGGCCCGCGGCGTCGTGCGCACCGCCCTGCCGAGCGACGTGGTGCGCATCGACGACGCGACCGTGACGCTGCGCCGAGGCAGCCGAGAAGCTCCCATCCCCAACGACGCCGTCATCGTGCAAGCCGGCGGAACGTCACCTGCCGAGATCCTGTCCTCCTTCGGCATCGAGACGATCACCAAGCGCGGCGAGACCTGAAGTCAGCGCATCGGGACTCGTCTTCACGGGGAGTCGCAAGAGGGGGCAAGCTCGTAGCGCAGCCCCCTTTTGCCTCTGCGGGGGACGCTGGGGGCGGAGCCCCCGGCAACAATCACTCAGTTGCGCCCGTCTGGATGGCAATCGAGGCAGAAGTTGGGCGCCGCGGCACCCGACGGGTAACGACTCACCTCACGGTGCTTGTCGTCCATCCGAGCGCGCGTGTGCTCACCGGTGTGGCAGCCGACGCAGTCGGTGTTCATGCCCTGTTGCGGCGCGCCGAGAGCGGGATCGTGGCAGTCGAGGCACGCGAAGCCGGAGTGTGCGCCACGGGCGATCGGGAACGCGCCCTCGGGATGGGTCCCGCCCATCGCGGGTGTCCACGCCGAGGTCGTATGGCAGTCCTGGCAGGTCGTCGGGAAGGTCGAGTGACCCGGGTAAGGGCTTCGATCGTAGTCGTCGCGGTGACAGCCGACGCACTCGGTCGGTGTGCCCGCGTAGCGCGGCGGGTCGCCCGTGTGGCACGAGGTGCACGCGGCCGTCGCGTGCGCGCCGTCGAGCGGCCACGCGTGCACGAACGTCGCGGGCCGCCACGCGGTCGTCGAGTGGCAGCTCTCGCACGTCGTCGGGAACGTCGAGTGACCCGGGAACGGGCTCGCGTCGTAGTCGTCCTGGTGACAGCCCACGCACTGCCGAGGAGTGCCCGCGAATCTCGGCGGCTCACCCGTGTGACACGCGAGGCAGAGCGCGGTCGCGTGCGCTCCGTCGAGCGGCCAGTCGTGGTCGAAGAAAGCGGGAACCCAGGCGTCCGTGCGGTGACAGCTCGCGCAGGCGGTGGGGAACCGATCGACGTGCGGAGGGCTCGTCGTCGCTTCGTAGTCCGGCAGGTGACAGGTCACGCAGTCTTGCTGCCGTACCTGCTGGCGCTCGTGATCGGCGTCGCGTGCACACGCCGACGCAGCAGCCAGCAACAACAGTGTTCCCCACCCTCCGAGCGCAGGACGACGGCGAGCCACACGATCATCGTAGCCGATCGCCGGGACATCGAGTCGATCTCCCCATATGCGTTGACGCAAGAAGTCTATCGGCGAGCCCCTCCCGCCGCCGTAGCGGGGCGGATGCGACCGTCCTCCATCTCGTAGAGAACGTCGAACACGTCGAGCGCGCGATGATCGTGGGTCACCACCAGCACCGCGGCGCCACGTTCGTGCGCGACCTTGCGAAAGAGCTCCATGACCGTTCGGCTGCGGACGCTGTCGAGCGCCGCGGTGGGCTCGTCCGCCAGGATCAACGAGGGCTCGTTCGCGAGCGCGCGCGCGATGGCCACTCGCTGCTGCTCTCCACCGGAGAGCATCTCGGGATACGACCGCTCCCTGCCCGCGACGTCCAGGTACGCCAGGAGCTCGCGAGCGCGTCGCCTGCCGTCGCCCTTGCCGCCGAGCTCGCACGCGATCTCCACGTTCTCGCGCGCCGTGAGGAACGACGTGAGATTCGCCTTCTGGAAGACGAACCCGAGATGTCTCCTGCGCAGCTCGGACAGATCCGCGAGCGCCGTCCCGTCCTTCACGACGGAACGTCCTTCGAAGAGCACCTCTCCCCGATCAGCCGGCGATACGAAACCGAGCGCCTTGATCAACGTGGACTTCCCCGAGCCGCTCGGCCCGAGCAACGCCGCCACGGTCCCCGACGCGAGAGTGATGCTGACGTCGTCGAGCGCGACCACCGACGTCGTGCCCGTCACGTACGTCTTGGTGAGGCCGACCGCACGCACCGCCTCCGCCATGGTCAGCCCTCCAGCGCGCGCGCCGGATCGACGCGCATGACGTGGCTGACGCCCAGCATGCTCGCGAGCGTGACGACGACGAACGTGGCGAGCGGGGCAGCCCAGGCGAGGGTCGTGGTGATGAGCACGCGCCGCGGAAACATCGGGTACGCCAGCTCACCGAGCACGTACGCGAGCGCGTAGCCCAGCGCACCGAGCAACCATGCCTGCTGCAGGACCATCCCGAGGAGCCGGAGCCGAGGCGCTCCCATGAGCTTCAGCACGGCGAGGTCGTGCGTCTTCTCGAGGGTCAGGTTGTACATGACCATCATGACGATCACGCCCGCGGTGAGCGTCAGGATCACGGAGAAGAGCCCGATCTGCATGCGCGCGCGCTCCACCACGCCGCCCAGCAGGAGCGCCTCCTCCTCGGCCTGCGTGTACACGCTGACGTCGCCCCAGCTGCGCATGGTCCTGCGGACCTCGGCGACGCGATGCGGATCGGCCGCGATCAACACGGCGGCCACGGGGGGTGACGCGAGCGAGGGAGCACGCCAGCGCGGATCGGTCGCGAGCTCCTCGAGCGCCGGCTGTCCGCGTCCGAGATCGGTGCGACGCAGGCGCTCGACGATGCGCGCGCGCTCGAGCACGACGGCTTCCGCCGGCTGATCGAACGCGACCAGCTGAGTGTCGGCCACGCTGAGGAACGCAACGGAGTCTCCGCCCGACGTGAGCGCGTTCGCCGTCAGCCCGACCACGCGATAACGCTCGCCTGCGAGCACGAGGGACTCGCCGATCCCGAGCCCGAGCGACGCGTCCACGATCATCTCGCCGTGCGGCTGCGCGAGCAGACGCCCTCGGACGAGCGGCAGCGAGCTGCCGGGATCGTCGGGCCACCCCAGCCCGACGAGCGCGATGCGCATCACCGCGCCACCACGCTCGCGCTGGATCAGCTGGTACGTGTAGGGTCTGGCGCTCCGAACGCCGGGCACGGCCGACGCGCGCGCCTCGACGCTGGGATCGAGACGCGACGACTCCGCGAACGGACCGCGCGTGTCCTTCTGGACGACCCACAGGTCTGCACGCATGGCGCGCGTCAGGATGGTCGCGTCGTCGACCATGCCCGCGTAGATGCCCTGCATCGCGATGACGACCGTGAGCAGCAGCCCGAGCCCCGCGGCGGTCCCGACGAACCGCGGCAGGTGCCTGCGGACGTCGCGGATTGCGAGGTTCATCGCGCCACCCAGCGCCGGCCGACCGGAAGCGGAGCCGCTCCGCGCTCCGGACCGAGGAGCGTCGCTCCGGGCGACAGGCCGCCGAGCACCTCGACCCGGTCGTTGCCGGTGACTCCGAAGCGCGGGCGCGCGCGCGCGATCCGGCCGCCCTCGTCGACGTGCACGTAGGGCCCCGACGCGTCGTGGTGGACCATGCCGATGGGAACGCGGACGACACGATCGCGACGCGCGATCTCGATGCGCACGTCGGCTCGTTGACCGATGGCCACGCGCCGCTCGAGGCGATCGGGCGTGACCTCGACGAGAATCTCGTGCGTCTGGCGGTCGGCCTCCCAGGACACTCTCGTGACCCTGCCGGCGATGGGCGCGTCCTCGCCCGGGAAGTGGATCGTGCTGCGTTGCTCGACGGCGAGCCGAGGGAGCACCGTCTCGTCGACCGACGCGCTCACGTACACCCGGCTCGTGTCCACGATGCGGAGCACCGTCGATCCCACGCTGACCGTGTCGCCGGGCTCGCGGAACCGCCGGGTCACGAGCCCTTCGAACGGCGCCAGGAGCGTCGCGCGAACCATCGCGACGCGGCGTTGCTCCGCGCCCCCTGCCGCGACGTCGATCCCGCGTGTCGCCTCCGAACGTTGCGCGAGCACGCGATCGAGCTCGGCACGCGCGACGCGTGCACGATCGACGGCGTCGTCGCGCTGCTGGCCCGAGACGGCACCCGCCCCGAAGAGCGTGTGAGCACGCGCTGCCTCGCGCTCGGCGGTCACGAGCAGCGCACGCACGCGCTCCTCCTCCGCGGCCAGCCGCCGCAACGACGCACGCGCCGCCGCGACTCCCGTCTGCGCCGAGCGCAAGTCGGCCTCGGCCTGGTTGGTCTCGAGGCGCGCGAGCTCCTGTCCCAGGGTGACGCGCGCTCCTTCGTCGACGAGCACCTCGCTGAGCCGTCCTACGAGGTCGAAGCCGACGGCGGCCTCGCGCTGGCTCTCGATCGTGCCGCGCCCGAACGCTTCCTGCACGATCGTGCCGCGATCGGCGCGAGCGACCTCGACCCGCACCGGCGACCAGAGCCGGAACCACGCCACGCCGAGCGCGACGACGACGGCGAGCACGGCCCACGCCGCGCGCCGCGCGAAGCCGAGCACTCGTCGAAGGGAGCTCGAGACCGACACGAATCACCAACCTTCGTCCGATCGCGGGTCAGCTGCGCGTCGCGCTGCCGACGACCAGCAGCCCGACGACGGCACCGTAGAGCGCGGCGATGGGCGGGCGACAGAGGATCGCGCAGCCCCCTCCCGCGAGCGCGAGGACCTGTCCCAACGCGACCATCACGACGGCGCCGCCGAGCGCGGACAGCACCCAGCGCAACCAAGGTCGTGCCCGCGTCACCATCGGCTCATCGCCCCGAGATCGTGGACTCTGGAGTACCCGGCACCCTCGAGGATGCGGGCCGCCTGGGCGCTGCGATTGCCACTCCTGCAGTACAGCACGACGGCGCGGCTGCGGGGCCCGAGCTCGTTCATCCGCGCATCGAGCTCCGAGAGCGGGATGTTGACCGCACCCGGGATGTGCCGTGCCGAGAACTCTGCGGGCGTGCGCACGTCCACGAGCAGCGCACCACCCTCGACGAGGCGACGCGCTTCGGAGCTGCCGACATCACCGCCGCTGCCGAGAAACAGAAACCCGAGCACGAGCGCTACGACGGCGCCGATGGCGATCTTCGGTAGCCACCCCATCGATCCGCGCTTGGTGGTGCCGTCCGCTCCGACCGTCGTCATGGGCATCCTTTCTTCGGGTCCGGCTCGTCCGGCTCCGGGTCGTCTTCGTCTCGCTGCCGCGCCGACCGGCGCGGTGTCGGAACCGCTCAGCTGGGCACCCCGAGCTTGGGAAGCACCCAGAGCTGCACGACGAACCAGACCGCCACGAAGATCGCGAAGCCGAGCCAACCGTCCATGTCGGGTGAGAGCCTGCACCACGGGAAAGGATTCACGCCCTTCGCTAGACGCTCGGGCGTGTTGCGACTTCGCCGTCGCCCGCCTTCGCGGGCTCGGGCTCACTCGAAATTCGTCCGGTACGTTCCGGCGCATGGCGCATCCTCTCGACGTGACCCTTCGTCCTTCGTGGCTCTGGGTTTCGAGGCTCGGCCTCGCCGGCGCACTGCTGCTCGCGGCGGTGCTCCCGAGCGCGTGCGGCGACGACGACTCGGGCGGCACGCCGCCCGACGCATCCTTCGCGGACGTCGCGCAGGCCGACACCGGCCCGGCGGATCCCGGCGACGCCGCGTCGCCCGTCGACGCGGACGTTCCGCCGGTCGACGCCGACGCCCCTGCGGTCGATGGCGACGTTCCACCACCGTTCGACGGCGATGCGCCGGACGCGAGCGTGCCCGACACGGGCTCGCTCGACGCGAGCACCGACGGCATCGGGCCGATCACCGGCGCGTGCGGCGAGCTCGACGACGTGGAGCTGCTCGACCCCGGACCGTCCGCGTTCCGCAACGCCATCGCGCTCGTCATGGGCTTCTCGGAGACGGACGCGCGGTTGAGCGAAGGCGCCCGCGAGATCCTCGCCGACGGCACCGCCGGCGGCAGCTCGGGCCTCTCCGAAGCGCTCGCGTTCGAGGTGCTCCATCGCTGCGAAGGAGCGCTCCTGATCAAGTCGGAGACCGAGATCGTCTACGACCCGATCGACAGCAACAAGACCGACATCCTCGTCGAGATCGACGGCCATCGCGTCGGGGTCAGCGTCACGCGCGCCATCGCGTTCCCGTTCGACTCGCCCTATCCCGTCGAGCGCGCGCAGATGCTGCTGGAAGGCAAGCTGCTCGACGTCCTCGAGAGCTCGATGAACGTCGTCGCAGCCGACGCCTGGATCAAGCAGGTGCTGCACGTGATCGCGTACGGGCCCATGCACGCCGAGTCGATCCTGAGCGCGTGGGATCTCATCGACCCTTCGATCCGCGCCGACACGATCCTCTACGTCACGGTCACCGACGGCGACGACGCGGCCGTATATTAGGCCTCGTGTGCGAGCTCTTCGCGATGTCGGCGCGTGCGCCCACGCGCGTGCAGCTCTCGCTCGGTGAGCTCGCGCGACACGGCGGGCTGACGGGCAAGCACCGCGACGGCTGGGGCGTCGCCTTCTACGACGGACCCGACGCGCTCGTCGTGCGCGAGCCGGAGCCCGCCAGCGACAGCACGTGGATGCGCTTCGTACGCGAGCACCCGCAGCGGAGCTCGATCGTCGTGGCGCACATCCGCCTCGCCACCCGCGGCGACCGCGCCCTTCGCAACACGCAACCGTTCAGCCGCGAGCTCGGCGGTCGGGTGCACGCGTTCGCGCACAACGGCACGCTCTCCGGGCTCGAGCCGGATCGACCGCCGGCGGGATGGCGCTTCCGACCGATCGGCGACACCGACTCGGAGCTCGCGTTCTGCGCGCTGCTCGAGCGGATGCGCGACGTGTGGCGCTCGGTCGAGGGTGCGACGCCGGAGCTGGCGGAGCGACTCGCCGCGGTGACCGACTTCGCGCGATGGCTCCGCGCACGCGGCCCCGCGAACTTCCTCTACGCCGACGGCGACACGGTCTTCGCGCACGCGCACCGCCGCACGCAGGCCGACGGGGTGATCCGTCCGCCGGGTCTGCACCTGCTCTGCCGGACGTGCACGATGGCGGACGACGCGCCGCTCGCCGGGCTCACGCTCGGCGACGGCACGGACGGCGCGGCCGCGCAGGAGGTGGCGCTCGTCGCGAGCGTGCCGCTGAGCGACGAAGCTTGGCAGCCGTTGCCCGAAGGCGAGGTCCTCGCGCTCCGCGAAGGCCGCGTCGTCGCGCGCGTCGCCGGCTGAGTGACCGTTGCCGGGGGCTCCGCCCCCAGCGTCCCCGGAGAGGCAACGGGGTCGCGCTACACGCGCGCCCCCCTTTGCGATCCCCCGAAGAGCGAACCCCGATTGGACGACTCGTCTGGAGCGCTCGACTACCAGCCGGCTTCGATGCCGCCGGAGATCACGAAGGCCTGCGTGTCGGTGGGCTCGAGGCCCGACAGGCGGAAGTTCGCGTAGTCGCGGATCAGCCAATCGAAACGTGCGACGAGCTCGAGGCCCGCGAGGAAGCCGAGCACGTGGCCCTCGTCGTCCGACTCGGGCACGAACGCGAAACGCCCGCCGACGAGGATGCTCGTCAGCTCCGAGAGCTCGCGATCGCCCACGAAGTACTGGCCGCGTGGCTCGCGTCCATAGTCGTCGCTGTAGAAGGCGGCCGCCGACTGCCCGTAGTAGCGGCCTCTCGCGCGCAGGCGGAACAACGACCCGAGGTGCTGCTCGTAGGCCACCTCGACCGTGAAGCTCTCGACGTCCCAGGTGTCTCGATAGATCCGACCTGCGAGCTGCACGGCGCCGCGGATGGGCCGGAGCCACCAGTTGACGCGAACGCCGAGCGCGTAACGCGCGCGGTCCTCGGGCGCGTGCTCCTGCGCGCCTCCGCGACCGAGCCAGATGGCGCGATAGGGGTTCGTCTGGAACCCGTGCGCGAGGTTCGCCGTGGCCGTGAGCTGCACCGCGAGCGTCGATGTCCACGCCTGCGTCCAGGAGAGCTGGAAGTTGTGGAGCGCGAGGTCGTTCGTCGTGCGCGCGGTGTTCTCGGTGAAGCACCCGTCGGACGAGTCGAGCGCCTGACGCTCGACGGCCTCCGTCGCGCGCGGCTGCGACAGGTTGCACACTCGATCGAACGCACGCGCGTACGAGAGCTCGAGACGCGTGTTGCGATCGAAGAGCTCCGCGGCCGCCGTGAGCGAGAACGCGTGGGACTGATAGTCGCTCTCGGTGCCGAACGTGTAGCTGCCCGCGAGCGACGCGACGTCGTGTCGGATCTCGAAGCCGCCGCGCACCGAGTGCCGGATGTCGTCGAACGACGCGCCCGTGACGACGTCGATCCCGGGCGCATCCACGAGGCGCTCGGTGGCGCCGCTCACGATGTCGGCTTCGTAGCCGACGCTGAGCGTGACGTCGTCGCCGAGGTTCTGGCTGAGGTCGACCTGGGGCGTGATGTTCGTGACGGTCGTGCCGGTGCCGGGCTCGAGGAACAACGTGGTGGACGCCGACGCGCGCCCGTCCGCACGCGCACCCGACGATACGAGCACGAGCGCACCGAGCGCGGCGACGCAGAGAGCCGTGCGTGCTCGGGTCAATTGCACCCGCAACCGCCGCCGCCCGCGGTGCCGCCGCCCATCGAGCCTTCGCGGTTCTGGAGGATGTGCTCGTCCATCGCCGCCTCGCGCGAGCGCGCGCTGAAGCTCATCGCGGGCTCCGCGAGAAACTCGCGGTCTTCGGGCCGCACCGTCGCGCACCCGGCGAGCAGCGCAGAAGCGACGAGCAGCAGGGCCCCGAGGGCTGCGAGACGGCCGCGCTGCCCGGGCCGCCGAAGCTCAGAAGAAGACCGAGACGCCACCAGCGACCTCCAGTCGTTCGTTGTAGCGATTGGGCGAGAAGAAGATCGTGTCGCGGATCTCGAAGCGCAGGATCAGTCGGTAGCGGAAGCCGAAACGGAGCCCGCCGCCAGCCGACGCGTAACCCAGCGTGCCCTTCTCGAGCACGAAGTTGTCCGCGTTGGGCGAGCTGATCGCCGCGCCGAAGGCCGTCACCAGGTACGGCACGATCGGAGAGCGAGGGAACACGTTCACCGTCACCGAGCCGGCGCCATAGAAGAGGCGCCCCTCGCTCGAGACCGCTACGCCCACGTCGGCGCCGAACCCGATGTGCGGGTCGAGGAGGATGTTGGGCCGCGCCGCGACGAAGCCCGAGGTGCCGAGCACACCGCCCACGATCGCGACTTCCCCGGTCGCTTCGAGCAGGGGCGGAGGCGCGAAGAGCCAGGGCAAGAAGCGTCCGCGCGTCGCGGCCTCCTCGTCCACCTCGTGGTTGTAGACGTGCGCGCCGAGCACCCAGCCCGTCGTGCCGTCGGGCAGCTCGACGCCGAACCAGTATCCCGTCGTCGCACGCTCCTGGATCGGAAAGACGTCCCCGCGGTGCGCGAGCAACACGCGCCGGTACGACGTCCCGGGCCCCGAGCGCAGGATGGTCGAGTCGACCACCACGCGCGCGTACGTCGTGGGCTCGTCGGCGTGCGCGACCGACGACGCGAGCACGCACGCGAGCGCCACGGCGATGGACCCGAGCGTCGCCTTCACGGGCCGGCCCCGTCGATCCACATGCGCAGGATGTCCGCCGGCGGATCCCCGGGGGCGAAGATGACGCGCGGGTGCGACTGCACGCCGATCGGGCGCAGCAGGAGCGGGCTGTTGGACGACGTTCCCGAGACCTGCGCACGCGAGGCCTCGAAGTTGGTGCGCTCCTCGGGCGAGATCGTCCCCGAGACCACGCCATCGACGTCGCACGCCACGAGCGTCGGGATGGTGCGCAGGCGCATCGCGGACATGTCGCCGTGGCACTGGCCTCCCTCACCGGCCGCGCCCTCCGAGCAGCTGAACGCGGAGATCACCTCCGGCTGCACCCGGCAGTAGAAGAAGTCGTCGTTCACCGCGACCTCCCCTTGCGTGAAGTTGTCGCCGAGGTCGACGGTGTTGCAGCCCGCCACGAGGGCAGCAGCGAACACCACGGCGCGAAGGCGCATGCGCGGAGGATGCCCAAATACGCGACGAACGTGAAGTGTCACGCACGTCCCCCCCCGCCCAGTCGCTGGCGGGGGGCTCAGACGCCGCCCCCCGCGGCCCCGGGCTGGTAGGAGGGCGTCGCGCTACGAGCGCGACCCCTCCTACGACCTCCCCGAAAGAGCGAGTTCTGATCGACCCTCTCAGCGGCGGCCGCGGCTCAGCACGATCTGCAGGACGTACCAGAAGAGGAGCGCGATGGCGGCGAAGAGCTCGAGCGCCGCGGCGACGTGCTGGTCGGTGCGGTAGTGGTGCAGCACGTTCGACGTGCGATAGAGGACGTATCCGCCCGCGAGCAGGACCATCGCGCCGCTGAAGATCGTGCCCAGCGTGAAGCCGAAGAGGATGCTCGCGACGATCACGCCGATGGCCGCGAACGTCGCGATCCCCAGGATCCCCCGCAGGAACGAGAAATCCTTGCGCGTGATGAACACGACCCCCGTCAGACCGCCGAAGAGCACGAGCGTGATGAGCGCCGCGGTCGGCAGCACGTCGGGTGTGGCGAAGTGCACCGCGATGAAGAGCAGCGGGATGAAGATCACCGCCTCGGCCACGACGTAGAGCGCGAGGCCCGCGTACTGCGCGAGCGCCGACGCTTGGCTCCGCGCGAGGCTCTGCGCCAGCCACCCCGAGCCGACGAACGCCGCCATCACGACGAGCCAGCTGTACCGCGACGCCGCGAGCGCCCGCATCATCTGCTCGGGCAGCGGCGTGCGCAGCAGGACCGCCTCGATCGCGACGAACGCGAACACCGCGCCGACGAGATGCAGGTAGGTGCGGACGATGAACCGTCCGCGCTCGTCGACGGGAGCGTCGGCCGCGACGTTGTCGAAGCCTCGGCCGTGAATGGGCTGCTCTTGCTCGCGCATCGTCTCCACCTTTCCGATCACACGTGCATGGGGAATCGTCTCTTGCGAGCCAAGCCCCCCGCCAGCTAGCGCAGAGCCTCGCGCCACCGATGGGGGAGGTCAAGCCGACGGCCCGCCGTAGTAGTGTCGCGAAGCGATGGGCACGTCGCTGCCGAGCGCCTCGATCGCGAGCGAGGACGAGCTGCTCTCGCGCGCCCGCGGCATCGGCGGTCGCACGCTCGCCGAGATCGCGGCCTCGCTGGCCGAGCCGTTGCCCGTCGATCCGCGACGCGCGAAGGGCTTCGTCGGCGAGCTCGTGGAGCGCGCGCTCGGGGTGCCGTCGCGCACCGGCGTGGCGGGCCCCGACGTCCCCTCGCTCGGCCTCGAGATCAAGACGATCCCCGTGCGCCGCGACGGCCGGCCCCGCGAGAGCACGTTCGTGTGCACGCTCGCGCTCGGGCTGCTCCCTTCGGAGCGCTGGGACACGAGCCGCGCACGCGCCAAGCTCGCGCGCGTGTTGTGGGTGCCCATCGAGCACGACCGTCGCCTGGCGTTCGGCGATCGCCGCGTCGGCAGCGCGTTCGTCTGGTCGCCGTCGCCCGACGAAGAAGAGGCGCTCCGCGAAGACTGGGAGCGAGTCCAGCACGTGGTCGCGCTCGGCGGGATCGCGTCGCTCGACGCCAGGGTCGGCTCCATCCTGCAAGTGCGCCCGAAGGCGCGCGACGGCGTTGCACGCGTACGTGCCGCGGGCGATCACGACGCCCCCGTCTCGGTGATGCCGCGAGGCTTCTATCTCCGTGCGTCCTTCACGCGGAGCCTCGTCGAACGCACGTTCCCGCGCCTGGGCGCCTCTCCCCCTCGGCCGCCGTGGTAGCGTCGACGCCGCGTCATGGGTGACCGCGCCATCGAGGTCAAAGTCGGCCTCCTCCTCCTCGTCGCGATGGTGCTGCTCGGAGGGTTCCTCCTCGTCATGAGCGGCCTGCGCCTCGAGAAGAGCTACACGGTCTACGTCGACTTCAACAACCCCGGCGGCGTGCAGTCCGGAGCCCCGGTGAAGATCGCGGGCGAGCGCGTGGGCACCGTGAAGTCCGCGACCTACCTCGGCGGTCGGCTCGACCCGCGCACCGGCAAGCGCAAGCTCGTCCGCCTCGAGGTCGCCATCGACGAGCGCGTGCGCGAGACCGTCCACGACGACGCCATCTTCTACGTCGCGACGCAGGGCGTGCTCGGCGAGCAATACGTCGCGATCGACCCGGGAACCTGGGAGATCCGTGAAGCCAACGGACGCACGAGACCGCGCGCGCTGCTGCGCGACGGCGCGATCGTGGAAGGCGTCGATCCACCGCGTCTCGATCTCGCGCTCGCGCTCGGTTACGAGCTGCTCGAGACGATGACGCGCACGTTGCGCGAGAACCGTCAGCTCCTCTCGCAGCTGCTCGACGACACGGCGTCCATGCTCCGCAGCATCTCGGGCCTCTTGCGCGACAACCGCGGCCGGTTCGACCAGATCATCGCGAACATCGACTCGCTCATCACCGAGCTCGACACGACCGTGCGCCACACGCGCGAGCGCGTCATCGACAGCCCCCACACGACGCGCATCCTCTCGAGCCTCGATCACACGCTGCGCGACGTGCGGCGCGAGATCGGGCCGCTCATGCGCCAAGGGCGCGAGACGATCAGCGACGTCGATCAGGTCATCGGCGAGACCCTGGGCCCCGAGCAGCGCGGGCAGATCCGCGAGACGCTCACCGACGTGCGCAGCCTCGCGCGCAACGCCGATCGCGCCACCC
>JADZFZ010000077.1 GCA_020854145.1 Deltaproteobacteria bacterium
GTCAGGCGTAGTGGACGCGGACGGTGTCGATGAGGGTTGCGAGCGCGCGGCGGACGACGTCGGTGTCCGGGTGCCGCACGATCGCGTAGCCGTCGCCCTCGTAGCTGTCGCTCTTGGGCGCGCCGATCTCCGGCAGGACGGATTCGACGACGTGCTCGCCGACGAGGTGCTGCGCGCGGTCGAGCCCCTCGACGCGCACGACGCGGCCGCGGCCAGGCCCTCGGAAGAACGCGCAGCCCGTCGCGTACCGCTGCTCGATGGGCCCGTCGAAGGCGCCGTCGATCACGGCGCGCGCCCAGGCGCGATAGAGGTCGGCGTCGTGGGCCAGCGAATGGAGGCGCACGATGTTGGCGCCGGGCGGACGCGCCGCGATCTCGCCGATGGCGAGCGACCCGTCGGTGCGTCGGAACCACTCCATGTGCGTCATGCCGTCGCGGAGCCCGAGCGCCTTGACCGCCGCGAAGCCGAGCTTGCGGCCGTCGTCGTAGTCGGCGGACGCGATCTCGCGCGGGACGAGCACGACCCACTGGATCCAGGGGTTCTCCACGACCTCGAGCGGGCCGGGGTAGTAGTGCGTGAGCGCGTAGAACCGCACCTCGCCCCCGACGACGAGCGTCTCGAACGACAGCTCGCGCCCGACGAGGAGCTCCTCCGCGAGCGTCGGGTTGTCGGGCGACGGCTTGACGGCCTCGAGCGCCTGGCGGAGCTCGTCGACGGAGCGGATGCGCCACGTCGCCTTGCAGGCCATCCCCGCGGGCGGCTTGAGCACCATCGGGAAGCCGACCTCGCGCGCGAACACGTCCGCGTCCTGCCACGAGGTCAGCAGCCGGTGACGCGCGCAAGGCAGCCCGTGCGCGCGCAACGCGTCCTTCATGCGCGCCTTGTCTCGAAAGACGTCGGCGGTGTCGACGTCGGTCCCGTCGAGGCCGAAGTGCCGTCGCACCTCCGCGAGCTGCACCTGCAGCGGCTCGAGGATCCCCACCACGCGGTCCACCGGACCGTGCCTCGCGACGAGCGCGCGCGTCGCCTCGACGAGCTGCCGCGTGTCGAGCGCGTCGGCGACGGTGACGATGTCCGCGAAGAGCCGACCTTCGGGACCCTGCGGCGGCTTCTGCCAGATGCCGAGCAGGCGGATGCCGCTCAACGAGCCGACCGCGCGCACGAAGCGGAGCGTGGTCTCGAGCGGGAACGGAGCGACGAACACGACGTTGCGCATGCGGCGGCAACCCTAGCGCAACGTCCGCCCACGGGTCGCGGGATTGACGTGTAGCCACGAGTGGGGTCATCGTAGCTACATGCCGCCGCGGCAGATCCCGAGCGTCGGAGTCCGGGAGCTCAAGAACTCGACCAGCGCGATCCTGCGGCGCGTGCGGGCAGGCGAGTCTGTTCGCGTGACCGACCGCGGGGAGCCCATCGCGGTGATCACGCCCGTGGAGGCTCCGGAGCTCCGGCTCGATCGACGTCTGGCTGCGCTCGCGGCATCGGGCAAGCTCTCGTGGAGCGGTGGCAAGCCTCGGGGCGACCCGCGGGCCGCGCGCGTACGGGGTGCCTCCCTCGCGGACGCCGTCGTCGAAGACCGGCGATGACGTTGCTCTATCTCGACACGAGCGCCCTGGTGAAGCTCTACGTGCGCGAGCACGGCAGCACGGTCGTGCGGCGCCGGCTCGACGCCGCGCCCGCCGTCGCGACCTCGCGTGTGGCGTACCCCGAAGCGCGCGCCGCCTTCGCGCGCCGACGACGTGAGGGCGCGCTGTCGCCACGCGGCCTCGCGCGGTGCGTGAGCCGGCTCGACGCCGACCTCGCCGCGTTCGTCGTGGTCGAGCTCGACGCCCCCATCGCGCACCGTGCAGGCGAGATCGCCGCAGCGCGGGCGCTCCGCGGCTTCGACGCCATCCACGTGGCGAGCGCGCTGGCGCTCGCGGCCCTGACGGGCTCGTCGGTGGCGTTCGTGTCGTTCGACGCCAGGCAAGCCGCAGCCGCGACGGCCGAAGGTCTCGCCCCGTGAGCGGCCGCGCCTCTCGCCGTTCCGGAGAGGCAGTGTGAGGGCCTTGGCCAGCGCCCCCTGCCGTCGTGATAGGCTGCGCGCATCGACGTCGTATTCCTGGCTCCGTCGTACCCGCCCGAGATGCGCCAGTACACGCGCGGCCTCGCCGAGGTCGGTGCGCGCGTCTACGGCATCGGCGACACGCCGCGCGAGGCGCTGCCGGGCGACCTGAAGCGATACCTGACGGACTACCTCCAGGTGCCGCGCATCCTCGACGAGGACGACGTCCTCTCGCGCGCGAACACGTGGATGCGCGGACGCAACGTCGATCGCGCGCTGACCAACTGGGAGCCGCTCGTGGTGCTCGCCGCCAGGATGCGCGAGCTCTGGGGCCTGCGCGGGATGAGCGTCGAGACGGCCATCGGCTTTCGCGACAAGCAGGTGATGAAGGAGCGCGTCGCGGCCGCAGGGTTGCGCGTGCCGCGCTCGGCGCGCGTCTCGTCGGTGCAGGGGATCTGGGAGGCCGCCGAGCGCATCGGCTACCCGCTCATCGTCAAGCCCATCGCGGGCGCGGGCAGCGCCGACACCTATCGTGTCGACTCGAAGCGCGAGCTGGGCGCGATCGTGCCGCGGCTCGACCGCGTGCCCGAGGTGAGCTGCGAGGAGTTCGTCGACGGCGAGGAGTACACGTTCGACACCGTCTGCATCGGCGGACGGCCCGCGTTCGAGAACGTCGCGCAGTACCTCCCGCGTCCGCTCGTAGCGCGAAGCGAGGAGTGGATCAGCCCCGTGATCATCACGGTGCGCGACATGTCCCAGGCGAAGCTCGCCGGCGGCATCGCGCTCGGTCGCAAGGTGCTCGACGCGCTCCACATGGGCGACGGCTTCACGCACATGGAGTGGTATCGGACGGCGAGCGGCGAGATCGTGTTCGGCGAGATCGGCGCGCGCCCCGGCGGAGCGCACCTCGTCGATCAGATGAACTACACGTGCGACATCGACTTGTTCCGCGAGTGGGCACGTGCCGTCTGCTTCCACCGCTTCGAGGCGAGCACGGAGCGGAAGTACAACGCGGCCATCGTGTTCAAGCGCGCGCTCGGTCAGGGCAAGATCACGCGCATCACCGGGCGCGACGCCTACCACGCGCGCTTCGGCCGCTGGATCGTGGAAGACAAGCTGCTCCCGATCGGCACCGAGAGACGCAACTGGCGCAACACGCTGGTCTCCGACGGCTACGTGCTCGTGCGCCACCCGGACTGGGACGAAGCCCACCGGATGGCCTTCGCCGCGGCGACCGACATCACGATGTACGCGCAGTAGCGCGCCACGGGATCCGCCCGCACCGAGCGTTGGGTTCCCGACCCGTGCAGTGCACGGTGCACGTACGGGCGACGCTCGCGGCTCTCCTGCCCGCGGGATTCCGCGGCAAGTCGTGGAGGCATCGCGTGGCACGCAGGCTGCTCATCGTCCCCATGCGACGGCGCGGGGGGCGTCGTCGCCATGAAA
>JADZFZ010000078.1 GCA_020854145.1 Deltaproteobacteria bacterium
CGACAGACGCGTCCCCGCTTCGCCGAGCGCCGCTCCCGCGACGAGACGCGCGCGCTCCGAGAGCTCGAGCCCTCCGAGCGTCGACGCGGCGCGCTCGACCGGAAGCGCGAGCACCTCGTGGACCCCGCGCCCGCCGAGCTTTACGGCACGCGCGATGGGCGACAGACGCGTGCCTGCGCACGCGGGGCACGCGACGCGCGCCGCTCGCACCGACGGGCCACGCTCGGGCTCGTCGCGCCGACCTCCCTGCTTCTCGCGACGTTGCCGACGTCGCTCCTTCTTCGCCGCGACTGCCGGGTCCGCGTCGATGGCGCCGTGCCCATCGCACTTCGGGCACGCACCTTCCTTCGTGTTGAACGACAGCAAGCGCGGATCGGGCTCCGGGAAACCGCGATCGCACGTCGGGCACGTCCGACGCGACGACATCGCGAGCGTCACGGCGCCCGAGCGCGCGCCGACGGAACCGTCGCCGGTCGCGAGGGCACGCGACACGGCCTCGCCCACGGCCTCGCGGTCCCCGGCGCGCACCGTCGCGACGACGAGGTCGACGTCGTGGATCGCGTAGCGCTCGAGCCGCGTGGTCGCATCGATCGTCCGGAGCTCGCCGTCCACGACCGCTTCGGTGATCCCGTTGCGCGCGGCGCGCTCGAACACGGGCCCGTGATGACCCTTGCGCTTGCGGATGACCGACGCGGCGATCTTCACCGCCGCACGCGGGGCGAATCGCTCCATCACGTTGGCGACCATCTGATCGCGATCGCGCGCCACGACGGGCACGTCGCAGTCGGGGCACCACTGCTCTCCCGCACGCGACCAGACGAGCCGCAGGTAGTGGGCGACCTCCGTGACCGTGGCGACCGTCGAGCGCCCGCCCGCACCGGCGGTGCGTTGCTCGAGCGAGATGGTCGGCGGCACACCGACCACGCGGTCGACGGCGGGGCGCGGGAGCTGCGGAAGGTACTGCCGTGCGTAGGGCGACAGCGTCTGCAGGTAACGCCGCTGGCCTTCCGCATAGACGACGTCGAACGCGAGCGTGCTCTTGCCGCTGCCGCTCGGCCCCGTGACGACGACGAGCTTCTCGCGCGGGATGTCGACCGTGACCTCGCGCAGGTTGTGCTCGGTCGCGCGCTCCACGTGGATCGCGCGCGGCGTGTCGGTGGCGGCTGCGGCGGGCGAACGGGGCCCGCGTGCTCTCGGCCCCTCACCCTGCCTCTCCCCGCGTCGCGGGGAGAGGTGACGCGCCGCGATGGGCCGCGCCGCGCGATCCGGGACCACGCTCCCTCTCCCCGCGATGGGCCGCGCCGCGCGATCCGGGACCACGCTCCCTCTCCCCTCGCGGGAGAGGGCCGGGGTGAGGGGCGAGCCCGTCGAGATCAGCGGCGCGAGGAACGACGCGGTCGCGCTGCGCTCGCACGCGGCGATCTCCGCCGGCGTGCCTTGCACGACGAGCTCGCCGCCCGCGTCTCCGCCTCCGGGCCCGAGGTCGATCACGTGATCGGCGCACGCGGCGATCGACATGTCGTGCTCGACCGCGACCACCGTGTCGCCGCGCCGCACGAGCGCGTCGATCGCGCCCATCAGCTCGCGCACGTCGCTCGGGTGCAGACCGACGGACGGCTCGTCGAGGATCACGAGCGAGCCCGCCGCGGCCCCGCCGATCGCGGCTGCGAGCTTGAGCCGCTGCGCCTCGCCACCGCTCAGCGTGTTGAGCGGTTGCCCGAGCGGCAGATACCCGAGCCCGACGTCGAGCAACGGTTGCAGCCGATCCAGCGCGCGATCGGACCGCCGCTTGCTGCTGCTCTCGAGGCCCGTACGCAGCCACGCGGCCACCTCGGCCGCCGTCATGTCGAGCACCTGGCCCATCGTGACGCCGCGATGGCGCACGGCGAGCACGTCTTCCTTGAACCGACGGCCGCCGCACACGACGCACGGGAACGAGACGTCCGCGAGCAGCTGCATCTCGATCGTCTCGAAGCCTTCGCCGCGACACGCCTCGCAGCGCCCGCCCTCGACGTTGAACGAGAACGCCGACGCGACGAGCCCGCGCCGCATCGCCTCGGGCTCGGCCGCGAAGCGCACCCGCAGCTCGTCGAGCACCTTGAGATACGTGCCCGCGTTGCCGCGCGACGTGCGACCGAGCGGCGACTGGTCCACGAGCACGACACCGGCGAGCCCCTCGAGCCCATCGATCGCATCGAAGGCAAGCGCGGCGCTCTCGCTCGACTGTCCGAGCGCGCGCGCGGCTGCCGGGTACAACGTGTCGCCGACCAGCGAGCTCTTTCCGCTGCCGCTCGGGCCGGTGACGATGGTCAGCCCGCCGCGCGCGAACCGCGCGTCCACGCCGCGCAAGTTGTTCCCGCGCGCTCCCCGCAGCTCGATCCATCGAGGCCTCGAAGCGGCGAGCGGCGACGAGGGCGCGCCGCGCACGGGCAGCGTCTTGCCCGCGAGCGCGCGCCCCGTCGCAGTCGGCGCATCGACGAGCAGGCTCGGCGCACCGTCGAACACGAGCGTCCCGCCCTCGACCCCGGCACCGGGTCCGAGCTCGATCACGCGATCTGCGGCCGCGAGGATCGCGGCGTCGTTCTCCACCACCACCACGAGGTTCCCCGCGGACGCGAGGTCGCGGATCGCGCTCACGAGCAGTCGCACGTCCGCCGGGTGCAGCCCGACCGTCGGCTCGTCGAGCACCACGAGCGCGCCCGTGAGCGTGGCGCCGAGCGCGCTCGCGAGCGATGCCCGTTGCGACTCGCCGCCCGACAGCGTCCGCGACGAGCGGTCGAGCGTAACGTACCCGAGCCCGACGCTCCGTAGGTACGAAAGACGCGCGCCGAGCTCCATCGCGAGCGTACGTGCGAGCGGGTGCGACGCGAGCCCGGCGACGTCCTCGCGTTGCCAACGCTCCACCGTCTCGGCCGCACGCCCCGCAGGCAACGCGAGCAGCTCCGGCATCGAGAGCCCGCCGATGCGCCACCACGACGCCTCCGGTCGCAGCCGCCCTCCCCCGCACGCCCTGCACGCCTCGTAGCGTCGGTAACGCGAGAGCAGCACGCGGACGTGCATCTTGTACGTGCGCTGCTCCATCCACGCGAACCAGCCCGCGACGCCGGGCCACTCGCCACGGTGCCAATCGGCTCCGGGCTCGCCGTGGATCACGACGTGGCGTTGCTCGTCCGTGAGCAGCCTCCAGGCGACGTCGGTCGGGATCCGCCTCCGTTTGCAGACCTTCGCGAGCTCGCCGCGCTCCCACTCGGTCGATTTGCCCGACCACGGACGGATGGCGCCGCGCGCGATGGACAGCGAGTGGTCGGGGATCACGCGATCCCAGTCGACCTCGATGGTGCGACCGAAGCCACGGCACGTCGGGCACGCACCGACCGGCGAGTTGAACGAGAAGAGGCCCGCCGTGGCGTCGCGAAACGACGTGTCGCAGTAGGCGCAATGGAGGTCGCGCGAGAAACGCGCGATCGCACCGCCGTCGACGTGAACCTCGGCGCGCCCGTCGCCGTGCTTCATGGCGGCTTCGATCGCCTCCGCCAGTCGCGCACGGTCCTCGGCGCGCGACGTCGTGCGATCCGCGATCACGACGAGCTCGCCGGCACCTGCGGTCGCGCCCGAGCTCGCGTCGTGGCCCCTCACCCTGCCTCTCCCCGCGGCGCGGGGAGAGGGGACGCGCGTCGAAGCGTCGCGTCGAGGATTCGGAACCCGTCCCCCTCTCCCCGGATGGGGAGAGGGCCGGGGTGAGGGCATCACGTCGCTCGGCGCCACGCGGTCCAGATCGACCGCTTCGCCGCCCACGAGCACGCGCCGGTAGCCCGATGCGATCAGCGAGTCACGCACGCCGAGGAAGCTGTCGACGTCGGCCACGGGCAGCCTGTAGACGACCGTCACGCGTGCATCGCCGTGCTCCTCGCAGACGCGCCGTGCGGCGGTGCTCGCGTCGTCGGGCTCCACCTGTCGCATGCAGCCCGGGCAGTGCAGCCGAGACGCCGTCGCATAGAGCGAGCGCACGTAGTCGGCGACCTCCGTCATCGTGCCGACGGTCGAGCGCGAGGTACGCACCGGTGCTGCGCGATCGACCGCGATGGCGGCGGGGATCGGCTCGAGCAGGTCGACGGGCGGACGCGGAAGCCGCTCGAGGAACTGTCGCGCGTAGGCCGAGAAGCTCTCGACGTAACGGCGCTGTCCCTCGGCGTACAGCGTGTCGAGGGCGAGGCTCGACTTGCCCGCGCCCGCGACGCCGGCCACGACGACGACCGAGCCGCGGTCGCTGAGCTCCAGGTCGAGATCGATGCCGCGCAGGTTGTGCGTACGTGCGCCGCGGAGCGAGACCGTGTGCATGGAGCGGTGTACGATTGGGCCGCGTGTCGAGGTGGTCAAGCACGTTGCCCGGGCTCCTCCTCGCATCGCTGGCCGCGATGCTCGTGCTGCCGGTCCGTGCGGGCGCCAGCGCGGCGCCTGCGGATGCGGCACGGTGGATCCGACGCGCCGAGGCCGATCGCCGGCGACCCGCTGCGAGGCGCGTCGCGCTCGAACGCGCCGTAGCCGCCGCTCCGACGCACGTCGCGGCGGTGGCTCCCTTCGCGCGCCTGCTCTCGAGCGAAGGCGCGCACGTCGAGGCATCGCGCCTCGTGGCCGCCATCGTCCCCGTCGACGAAGCCGACCGTCGCGCGACGCGCACGTTGCGCGTCGAGGTCGCGCTTGCGGCCGGCCGCGTGGAAGATGCCGCGGCTGCGCTCGACGAGACGGATGCGACGCGCGCCGACCTGCCGATCCTCCGGAACGTCGCGGAGTCGGCGGCCGCGGCGGGTGCCTGGGCAGCCTGTGCCCGCGTCCTGGCGCGCGCAGCCGCCGTCGACTCCGACGGCACGCGTCGCCCCACGGACTGGCAGCCCGCGCGCGACCTGGCGTACGTCCGGCTCGCGCTCGGGCAACCGCGCGAGGCTGCCGCGCTGCTCGAGTCGCTCCGTCGCGAAGACCGACCCGACCCCGATCTCGATCGCGATCTCGCGGGCGCCCTGCTCGCCGCGGGCGAGGCACGTCGCGCGGCGGACCTCTATCGCGCGCTCGCCGCCGCGCAGCCCTCGAGCACCTTGTGGCTCGACCTCGCGCTGGCCGAGCGAGCGACCGGGAACGTCGAGGCCGCGATCGCGGCGGCCCGTCGCGCCGTCGACGCCGCCCCGAACGACCCCGTTCCCCATGCAGCCCTCGGCGAGCTGCTCGGCGCCCGCGGTGACCAGGCGGGCGCGGCCACTGCCTTTCGTCGCGCGCTCGCCCTGCGGCCCGACTGGCCTCGAGCCGTGTCGGGTCTCCGCGCGCTGGGGATGTAGTTGGGCAACACTTCCCAGCGCGTGCCTCCGGTGATTGAATCGGCGCTCGTGTCCACGCCCCGCCGCTCGTTGCGCCGACAGTCCCACGCTCGCTCCGACGTGGGGATGTGCCGCGTCTCCAACGAGGACGCCTACTGGAGCGACGACGAGCTCGGGCTCTACGTCGTGGCCGACGGGATGGGCGGCCACGCGGCGGGCGAGGTCGCCAGCGCCGAAGCCATCGACGCGCTCGTCGGGATGGTCCAGCGTGGCCGGGCCAACCTCGAGCGCGACGTCGAGACGCTCGTCAAGAGCGGCACCGACGAGCCCGACGCGATGGCGCGCATCAAGCGCATCTTCGAGAGCGCGGTCCAGAACGCCACGTACATGGTCTACGGGCTCGCCGATCTCGACCCCGAGCAATACGGGATGGGCACCACGATCTCCGCGCTCATGATCGCCGCGGACCGCGCGTGGATCGCGCACGTGGGCGACAGCCGCATCTACATGGTGCGCCACGGCGTCGCGACGCAGCTGACGGAGGACCACACGCTCACCGCGTGGCAGGTGCGCCAGGGGCTCATCAGCCAGGAAGAGGCTGCGCAGTCGCCACACCGGAACGTCATCACGCGCGCGGTCGGCAACCGCGAGTACGTGCAGGTCGACGTGCAGAGCCTCGTGGTGCGCGAGGGAGATCGGTTCCTGGTCTGCTCCGACGGCTTGCACGGCTACCTCGAGGACGACGAGGTCGCCCTCGTGCTGACGTTGCCGGGCGACGACGCGGTCAAGCGATTCGTCGATCTCGCGAACGAGCGCGGCGGGCGAGACAACATCACCTGCATCGTCATCGAGGTGGATTGACGTCGCCGACGAGAACCCGCTCGTGCTGCGTTGGACACCGCCGCCGCCGACCCGACTCGCACGAGACATTGGCCCCACCCGAAGGGTGGGGCTGTTTCGTCTCAGCTCGTCGAAGCGCGCAGTGGCTCATCTCGACGTTGCTCGGGGCGAACGGTTGGGTGTCGAGCCCGGCACGGGGATCGCAGAGAGTGCGCTTCGAGCGATGCACGGACGCCACATGATCCCGCGCTTTCTCACGTGTCTCGCGCTGCTGAGCGCGCTCGGCTGCGGTGCGCGCACCGTGCCGAGCGACGGTGACGGCGGCACACCCCGGCTCGACGGCGCGATCCCGCCGCCTCCCCCCGACGGCGGCCCGCCCCCCGAGCTCGCCGTCCGATGCTCGCCCCGGACGCGCTACACGAGCCCCGGCCGCAGCGTCGCGCTGATGGCTCGCGACGAGCCCGAGGGCCGTGCCGTCTCGTGGCGTTGGGAGATCGTCGCGCAGCCCGCCGGCTCCGCGATCACGCCGTCTCCGGCCACCGCGCCCGCGACGCAGGTCACACCGACGACCGTCGGCGAGCACACGGTCCGCGTGACGGCGCGCAGCGCGAGCGGCCTGGAGGCGAGCTGCGAGTTCGTCGTGCAGAGCATCCTCGGCCCGCCAGCCGCCATCTGCCCGGAGGACGAGATCACCGGACCCCCGGGGCGTCCCATCGACGTCGTCGGCGACGGCTACGACGACGAGAACGTCATCGCCTTCGCCTGGTCGATCGTCGAGTCGCCCCCGGCCGCGACCGCGACCGTCACGCCGAGCGATCGCGCGTCTACGGTCTTCGTCGGGAACCTGCCCGGCTCCTATCGTCTGCGGCTGGTCGTCACTGACGACGACGGCGCGACGGGCGAGTGCATCGCGCGCGTCCGCCTCACGCAGCCGCCGATGGTCGCTTGCCCGAGCGACGAGATCCGCGCTCCGACGCGCCAGCCCGTGACCCTGAGCGCGATGGCCACCGACGACGTCGGTGTGGCCGCGTACCGATGGGACGTCGTCGAGCGCCCCGGCGACAGCGTCGCCAACCCGAGCCCCGCCGATCAGCCGATCACGGTCCTCGTGCCCGATCGCCGCGGTCGCTACGTGCTCCGGTTCACGGCCACCGACGCCGATGGCCTCTCGGACTCGTGCGACGTGATCGTCATCGGCACGCCGACTCCGCCCGACGCGATCTGCCCGCCGACGATCGAGACCACGCCGCTCACGACCGTCGAGCTCGTCGGCCGCGCGGAGGACGACGGCTCGATCGTGCAGTGGTCGTGGGAGACGGCGTCGCTGCCGACCGGCAGCTCGTCGTCGCCGCCGCTGCCCTCCGGTGTCCCGACCTCGCGATTCACCCCGGACATCGCCGGCGAGTACCGCATCCGCCTCACCGTCGTCGACGACGACGCCATGACCGCGTCGTGCGAGACGATCGTCCGCGCCATCCCGCGCGAGGGCTTGCGCGTCGAGATGTTCTGGAACGCGCCCGACCGCTCGTGCGATCGCAGCCCGGTACCGCCCAACTGCGACGACTCCGACGTCGATCTCCACCTTCTCAACCCCGAGGCCGACCGCTGGTTCGCGGAAGACGACTGCTACTTCGGCAACTGCAACCTGCGCGCTGGGCTTCGCCTCACGTGGGGCCCGGGCGGCGGTGAAGACGATCCGCGGCTCGACCTCGACGACGTCACCGGCTTCGGCCCGGAGAACATCAACATCGATCGCCCCTACCCGGGCACCTATCGGGTGGGCGTCCACTACTACAGCGACCATCGCAGCGGCGGTCGCCCCAGCGACAACCCGCCCGCCGACGTCGTCGTCCGCATCTACTGCGGCGGCAGCACGCCGATCGCCGAGCTCGGTCCCGTGCGGCTCGATGCCTCCGCCGACGACCAGAACTTCACGGACTTCTGGCGCGTGGCCGACCTCACCTTCGACGGCCTCTCCTGCACCGTGACCGACCTGTCGCCGA
>JADZFZ010000079.1 GCA_020854145.1 Deltaproteobacteria bacterium
CACGGCGAGCTGCGGCAGGGCGCGAGCACGATCACGCAGCAGGTCGTGAAGAACCTCCTGCTCTCGAGCGAGCGCACGTTCCGGCGCAAGGTCCGCGAGCTCATCCTCGCGCGGCGCCTCGAACAGGAGCTGACGAAGGACGAGATCCTCTGGCTGTACCTCAACCACATCAACTTCGGGCACGGCCGCTACGGCGTGCAGGAAGCGAGTCGCTTCTACTTCGGCAAGAGCGTGGACCGGCTGACGCTGGCGGAGGCCGCGCTGCTCGCCGGTCTGCCCCAGGCCCCGACTCGCCTGTCGCCGAGGACCAATCCGGCGGGCGCGCGACGCAGGCGCGACTGGGTCCTGGGCCAGATGGCGGCCAAGCAGTTCGTGCCCGAGGCGGACGTCGCGGCGGCGCGCGCGACCGAGATCCGGTTGGTCGACCCGCCCGAGGAGGGCGCGAGCCTCGCCCCGGAGGTCATGGAGATCGTGCGCGACGAGCTGCGCGAGCGCGTCGGGCGCGACGCCCTCGTGCACGGCGGGTTCACCGTCCACACGACCATCGATCTGGAGCTGCAGCGGACTGCGCGCGACTCGCTGCGACGCGGGCTCGAGTCCGTCGATCGACGGCAACACTTCCGCGGCCCGCTCCGCGCGCCCGAGCGCGAGGCTGCGCCGCCGACCAAGCGAGGCGCACGGGCACGACGCCCGAGCGCGCCGCGACCCCTGCCTCGCGTCGCGGAGCTGCGTGTGGGCAGCACCTACGAAGCCGAGGTCACGGGAGCCGACGATGCGTCCGGCCACATCGCGCTCGACGTGGGCGGCCATCGCGCGGTGGCGCGGATGTCGGACCTGACGCGCTTCAACCCGGATCGACTCTCGGCCTCTGCGTTCGCACCGGCACACGCGCGCACGCGGGTCTCGATCCTCTCGTTGCCCGACGCCGATAGGCCTGCGACGGCGCGGCTCGAGCTGGGGCCGGAGGGCGCGGTCGTCGTCATCGATCCGCGGACGCGCGGCGTGCTCGCGCTCGTCGGCGGATACGACGGCCGGCCCGGAGGCTTCGATCGCGCGACGCAAGCGCTGAGGCAACCGGGCAGCGCGATGAAACCGTTCGTCTACGCCGCGGCGCTGCGCGCGCGGCGATACACGGCCGCGTCGCTCGTCGATCCCACCGAGCAGGCCTTCGATCGCTGGCGCCCGCGCAACTACGAGTCGTGGGACGGCTCGGGGCCGGTGCGCGTCCGAGAGGCGCTCGCCAAGTCGGTCAACCTCGTGGCCGTTCGGATGATCATGGACGTCGGTCCGCGCAACGTGGCAGCCCTCGCCCAGACGATGGGCATCACCTCGCCGCTCGAGGCGACACCGCCGCTCGCGCTCGGGGCGAGCGAGGTGCGGCCCATCGAGCTGGCCAACGCGTACGCGGTCTTCGCGACGGGAGGTCAGTGGGCGCCGTACCACGTCGTCACGCGCGTGACCGGTCCCGATGGAGGACGTCTGGCGTTGCCCGATCGCCCCGTAGCGCGCGAGGTGATCACACCCGCGGAGTCGTACCTCATGACGAGCCTGATGCGCTCGGTCGTGACCGACGGCACGGCACGCGGCGCGAGCCGTCTGGGTCGCCCAGCCGCAGGGAAGACGGGCACTTCCAACGACGTTCGCGACACGTGGTTCGTCGGCTACACGCCCGAGGTGGTCGCCGCCGTGTGGGTCGGCTTCGACGATCGTCGTCCGCTCGGGCGTCGCGAGAGCGGCGGATCGACGGCGGTCCCGATCTGGACCGACGTCGTGCGCGCCGCCACCCACGGCGAGCCGGTGGTGGAGTTCCCCCGACCCGAAGGCGTGGTGCCGGCGCGCATCGATCCCGCCACGGGACGTCTCGCGTACTTCGACCAGCCCGATGCGATCGAGGAGCTGTTCCTCGACGGCACCGTCCCGACCGAGGTGGCGGTGCCCGACGCGGGCGCGATCCCGACGGACGTCGCGACGGAGGACGCGGGTGTGAGCGGCAACGAGATCGCCGCCGCGCCTTTCGGCGTCGTGTTGCCCGCAGCGCCGCCGACTCCGCCGATGCCCGCGCCGCCCGCGCCGACTGCGCAACGCAACGACACGACTCCGGCACCCGCGCAGCCGGGCGCGCCCGCCGCGACGGCGCCCACGACGGTCAACACGCCGAGCGCGCCGACGCGCCGCGAGGACGTCGACTGGACGCCGCCGTGATCGCGCGTCGCGTGACGCGTCGAGCGAGGATGTCGGCCGCCGCGATCGCGGCTCTCGGGATGCTCTGGGCCCATCCGAGCACGGCGCAGACGCCCGGCGCCGCAGCGTGCACACCCGAGGCGACGGGCTCCACGGTCGATCGGATCGCGGCGTCGCTCGCACGCCAGGTGGGCGACGCGCTCGGGCGCGCGACATCGGGCGCGGGTGACGTGCTGGTGGTCTCGCGGTCGGCGTTGCCCGCGAGCGCACCCAGAGGAGAAGAGCTCGTCGAGGCGCTGGTCGGCCCGGTGGTCGCAGCCGCGGGTGGCGTGCGCGGCGTGCTGCGCGTGGAGCGCACGACCGACACCACGACGGATGTGGACGATCTCGCCGAGGCGATCGGCGCCGCGACGCGTGGTGGATACGAGCACCTCGTCGTCGTGCGCGCCGGTCTCGACGGTCACTACCTGGTCGTGCAGGGCCGCGTCGTCTCGACCGCGCGACGTTGGTGGAGGCGGCGGTCGCCCCCGGTCGGAACGCGCCTCGGGTCGCCGTGGGCTCGCGAGCGACTCGACGTCGAGCTGCGCTCGTACGTGGGCATGTTGCCGCCGGTCGAGGGCGCTCGCGTGCAGCCGCGGTCGGTCGCGCTACCGAGTCACGGATACGTCGCTCTCGGTGTCGCGGACGTGGACGGCGACGAGCGCAACGAGGTCGTCCTGCTTCGGGCGGAGGCGCTCGAGGTGCTGCGGATCGGGGCTCCGAGCGTGGCCGCTCGCGCACGAGCGAGGACGTCACCGGCGGAGACGCCGACGGTCGTCGCCCGCGCATCGCTCGAGACCATCGGTCGCGCTCCGTCGCCTCGGCGGCGAGCCGTCGGCTCCATCGTGCTGGAGCGGACGGCGCAGGGCGTGGTCATGACGGGCCGCACGAGCGAGCACGCGCTCGGCTTCGATGCGCGTTGGTCGATCGAGCGCGGGCTCGTCGTCACGCCGAGCGCTGCGGAGGGTTACCCGCTCGAGGCGTGCACCACGGGTCGACTGGCCGCCGGTCGCGACCACTTCGAGCCTGCGCTCGGAGACCGCTGCGCGACGAGCGCACCGGTGAGCCCGACCGTCGCGTTCGCGCCCTTCTACGGGCGCGCGACAGCCACGCTGCAGACGATTGGCGGCGAGCGTCTGCGCGTCATCGCGGTCACGAGCCCCGATGCGACGCTGCGCGTGCGCGTGGGCACCGTGATGCTCGGCGCGGTTCCCGACGCGGGTGCCGCCGTCGCGGTTGCCGACGTCAACGACGACGGCGACCTCGAGGTGCTCTCTTCGTCGAGCGCCGACTTCGGCGGTCGCGACCGTCTGACGGTGCGCATCGTCAGCCCGACGGGTGAGCAGCGCGTGAGCTGGACGTCGCCGGAGCTCGCGGGAAGCGTGCTGGTCGCGGGCCAGGGCGATGTCGACTCGGACGGGTTGGTCGAGCTGCTCGCGATCGAGGAGCCCGCTGCCGGAGTCGCGCGCACGAGCAGGCTGTGGATCGTGCGATGACGACGGACGCCCGCCGCGTCGGAGCGCGATCGCGCGCAGTCCTCGCGGTCGCTGCGGTGGGAATCGCGTCGTTCGTCGCGGGCACGCGATGGGAGCGTGACGCACGGGGCGCGTTGCCACCTCGCTACGGAGGCTCGATCCGCCTGCCGTCGCCCTCCCCCGTCGTTGCCCTCGATCCGGCGACCGCCACGGATCCGTTCGCGGCGACGATCGCGGCCGCGGTGTTCGATCCGCTCTACCGGGTGGATGCGTCGGGCATGTTGCAGCCCGTCCTCGCCGAAGCGCTTCCGGTGCGACAGACGCCGGCGGGGCCCGTGGTGCTGCGAGTCCGCTCCGGGATCCGTTTCCACCACGGGCGCGGCGTCACCGCGGGAGACGTCGTCGCGACGTTGCGGCGCGCGGGAGCCTTCGAGTCGGCGTCGTGGGCCGTCGCACCGCTCGTGCGTCTGGGCACGCAGCCCGACGTGCGCGCGCTCGATCGGCAGACGGTCGAGATCCGGACGGCTCTCGATCCCATCCGCGTGGCGCGCCTTCTCGCGGTGCCTTCGCTCGCGATCGTGCCCGCGCGATTCGACGTGGCGCGGCCGAGCGGAACGGGGCCCTTCCAGGTCGCGCTCCGCGCAGGAGCCGTGACGCTGAGCGCGTTTCGAGATGCCGCGATGGCGGGGCCCTATCTCGATCGCATCGCGTTCGACCCGCCGCGCGCGCGCAACGACGAGCTTCGCGCGCTCGAGCTAGGCGCCATCGACGGATCGTGGATCGCGCCGGCGCTCTATCGCCGCAGCCCGGCGCGCCCCGTGGCCTCGGCCGAGAGCCCGCCGCTGGCCATCGTGCTGCTCGTGCTCAACCCGAGCCGACCGGCGCTGCGCGACGCTGCGGTTCGCGCCCACGTGGCCGCCGCCATCGATCGGGCCGGGCTCGGCGCTGCGGGTGTCGTGGCGCGCACCGATCTCGCGGGCGCGCCCGCGGGCATCGCGCCCCGCGCGGAGCCGTCCGTGCAGGCACGGCACGTCACGCTCACGGTGCCCGTCGTTGCCGGCGACGCGATGGAGCACTCGCTCGCGGAGCTCCTCGTCGCGCAGCTCGACGAGGCCGGCGTGGCGCTGCAGGTCGAGCCCGTCCCCGCAGCACGCTACCCGGGTCGCATCAACTCGGGTGACTTCGATCTGCGCATCGCGGTCGCGGTGCCGGCCGGACCGGATCCCGGTGGAGAGGTCGCCGCGGCGCTCGCGGCTGCTGGTCAAGGCGTGGTGGCCGCCGACCTCGCGGTGAGCGCGGCGTTGTGGGACGAAGCGGCCGCACGCGCGGCGGCCAGGCGACTGTCGGCGGTGGTCCTCGGTCGACGTCGCATCGCGCTCCACGCTCGCGCGGATCTGCGCGGGACGCGTTTCGATCCGCATGGTCGTCTCGTCCTCGGGGACATGTGGCTCTCGCGCCCGCGCGCCGCGGCCGCGGTGCCGCACGACGCGCCCACCACCGCGCCGCCGGGCACGGGAGCCCTGCCGTGAGGATGAGCTTCAAGATCTTCGTCGCGCTCGCGGCGGCGGCGACGATCCCGCTCGGAGCGGGCGCCGTGTTCGCGCGAACCCAGCTGCGCAAGCAGCACGAGGCTGCGTTCGCGAGTCGGCTCGAGGGCATCACCCGCAACGTCGAAGCGGAGTACCAACGAATCACCAAGACCGATCGACGGCTGCTCGCGCGCCTCTGCGCGAAGGATCTGCTCGTCGATCGGACGCTGCTCGATCTGGCCGCCGACCGCTTCGACGCCCAGGCGGCGGCCGAGCTGTCGGCGCTCCTGCCCGATCTGAGGGAGTCGCTCGATCTCGACGTGCTCGACGTGCTCGACGCGAACGGGCGGATCCTCGGAAGTGG
Organism: Deltaproteobacteria bacterium; assembly: GCA_020854145.1. Lineage (GTDB taxonomy): Bacteria > Myxococcota_A > Polyangia > Polyangiales > JADZFZ01 > JADZFZ01. The sequence continues at coordinate 5,589 of JADZFZ010000079.1, forward strand.
CCATTTTCCCGGGCGACGCGGAGGTGCGTCGGAGCGACGCCTGGCGCAGGTCGCCAAGCGCGCCCCTGCGTACCCGTTCGTGCGCACCTGGCGAGTTCGCGGAGAGGCAGGCGGCCGCGACGTGCTGGCGCTCACGTCCACGTGCGTGGCGACGCGAGACGACGCGACCGTCGTGGTCGCGGGTGGTCGCATCGTGTCCGAGAGCTTCGTCGCGCGCTTCCAGGTGCCGGGCATCGTGACGGTGGCGCTGGCGGGGCCCGACGGTGCGCTGCCGTCGCAGCTGCGCGATCGCTTCGCGCGCCAGCCGTCGCGCGCCGTCCCGCTGCTCGACGTCGACGGACAGCGGGTCGCGACGTTGGTCGCTCTCGTGCCGGACGACACCTTGCGCGACGCGCTCGCGGAGCTCGACCGCAGCCTTCTCGCTGCGTTGGCCGCGGGGTTGGTCGGTGCTTGGCTCCTCGCGTTCATCGTGGGGCGCCGGCTGTCCAACCCGCTCGCGGAGCTCGAGCAGACGGCGCTGCGCGTCGCGGCGGGTGACCTGGACGCCACCGTGCACGCGACCGCCGGGGGCGAGGTCGGTCGCGTCGTCGCCGCGTTCAACCGGATGACCTCGGAGCTCAAAGGAACACGCGAGAAGCTGCTTCGCGCCGAGCGCATCGCCGCGTGGCGGGACATCGCGCGCCGCATCGCGCACGAGATCAAGAACCCGCTGTTCCCGATCCAGACGTCGATCGAGACGATGCGCAAGACCTACAAGACGCGGCATCCGGACTTCGACGAGATCTTCGAGGAATCGACCACGACCATCCTCGAAGAGGTCGAGCGCATGAAGCGCATCGTGAGCGAGTTCTCGTCGTTCGCGAGGATGCCGAAACCGAAGCCCGACGCGCTCGACGTCGTCGAGGTGGCGGACCACGTCGTGTCCCTGCACGCCTCCGACCCCGACGTCGCGATCCGCCTCGAAGGCGACGAGCGCGTCGTCGTCCGCGCCGACCGCGCGCAGCTCACGCAGGTCCTGGTCAACCTCGTGCAGAACGCGAGCGACGCCGCGCGCGACAAGCACCCATCCGGCGGTGCAGAGGTCGTCGTCGGCGTCACGGCCACACCGTCGCCGAACGCGACGAGAGCCAATGCGCCTCCCGCCGCGGTGATCCGCGTGAGCGACAATGGCGCCGGCATCGCGGACGAGAATCGCCATCGCGTCTTCGAGCCGTATTTCACGAGCAAGACGAAGGGCACCGGGCTCGGTCTCGCCATCGTGCATCGCATCGTCGGCGACCACGGCGGCAACATCGAGGTGCGCCGATCGGCCGCGGGTGGCGCAGAGATGGTCGTCACGTTGCCGCCGGAAGGACCGCCTGCCGAAGCCGACGCTTCGGTCACGGACGGCGTCTCGCCCATCGCCCGCCGCTGACCCGAGCGACGACGTCAGGGCGTGCGAACGACGACCGCGCCCGTGCGCACGAGCTGCGACCAGTCCATCGTGCGCGCGACACGGCCGTCGGGACACCGGTGCTCCCGTGTCTGCACGAATCGGAACGCGACCCCCGCGCTCACCTGGGCGCCCGCCGGCGGCGTGAAGTCCACCGCGTAGCCGCCCGGGATCGTCGTGACGGTCATCGGCATCTCGGCCGGAGCGCCGGCGAGCAGCTCGTAGACGGATGGGTACGACGTGCGTGGCGTGGGCACGAGGAGCTCGAGCGGGCCGAACACCGTCGCATCGACGCATCCGCTCGTCGCGCCGCAGGCCGTGTCGCAACCGAGCGAGGGGGACGGCGGCGGATCCGCTTCCGCGTAGACCATCGTGGCCGCGAGCTCGATGCGAACCGGCACGCCGTCTCCCACCGCGACGAAGGGGAAGGGCCCTCCCGAGCCCAGCGGCTCCACCGTCGGGTGCATCCCGCGCACGCGCCAGGAGCCGGTGACGACGTAGTGGCGCGCCGGGTTGGTCAGCCCGACGGGCGCTTCCCCCGTGGCATCGAGGTGTCCCTCGATCGTCGTCGCCGTCGCGACGAGCGGTACCTCGGGCGACTCGAGGACCGCACCTCCGACCAGCACGAGGCGCAGACGCACGCGGGTCACTCCTTCTCCGAGATCGGGCGGATCGAAGGTGCCGTGCACGTTGCCGTCTGCGGACGTCTCCACCG
>JADZFZ010000080.1 GCA_020854145.1 Deltaproteobacteria bacterium
GGCGGCGCTGCCGACGCTCTTCGATCGTCTCTCGCTGATCGATCCGATCGCGGCGGCGCGAATCGGCGGGTGATCGCGCCCGGCCGATCGCGGCGGCGCGAATCGGCGGGTGATCGCGCCCGGTGCGCGTGACGGTCCGCCGCGGCCGCCCGAGCCCGCGCGCGGCCGATCACTTCAGCCCGTAGTCCTTGATCTTGTAGAGCAACGCCCGATGGCTGATCTCGAGCAGCCTCGAGGCGGCGGTGCGGTTGCCTCCCGTCTTCGCGAGCGCGCGGCGGATGAGCGTCTCCTCGATGATCCGGGAGGCCTTCTTGATCGACAGCTCGCCGCTCGAGAGGTGGAGCTGCACGGGGTCGCGCGCTTCGCGCAGGCGCTCCGGGAGATCCTCGGCCTGCAGCACCTCGCTCTCGGCAAGGACGATGGCGCGCTCGATCGTGTTCTCGAGCTCGCGCACGTTGCCGGGCCAGTGGTACTCGAGCATCAGCTTGCGCGCGGCGGGCGCGATGCCGCGTACGCGCGTGCCCAGGCGGTCGTTGTTGCGCTCGATGAAGGCGTCCACCAGGAGGCTGACGTCCTCCTTGCGGTCGCGCAGCGGCGGGATGTGGATGGGGAGCACGTTGAGCCGGTAGTAGAGGTCCTCGCGGAAGCGCCCCTCGGCCGTCTCCTTGCGGAGGTCGCGCACGGTCGCCGCGACGATGCGGACGTCGATCTTCTGGTCGCGCGTGTCCCCCAGGCGCCGGATCGTCTCTTCCTGCAGGACGCGCAGCAGCTTCACCTGCAGCGACAGAGGCAGCTCTCCCACCTCGTCGAGGAACAGCGTCCCTCCGTTGGCCTCCTCGAACAGGCCCTTCTTGTCGCTGCTCGCGTCGGTGAAGGCGCCGCGCTTGTACCCGAAGAGCTCGCTCTCGAGCAGCGCCTCGGGGATCGCTCCGCAGTTGACCGCGACGAACGGGCCGGACGCGCGCGAGCTCTTCCGGTGCAGCGCGCGCGCGACGAGCTCCTTGCCCGTGCCGCTCTCGCCCGTCACCAGCACGGTGCTCTTGACGTCGGCGACCTTCGCGATGGTCTTGAAGACCGCCATCATCGGCCCCGACTTCGCGAGGATCTCGTCGAACCGATGCTCCTTGAGGAGCTGCTCCCGGAGCGCGCGGTTCTCGCGACGCAAGGCCTCGCGCTCCTCGGCCTTCTTGAGCGCGAGCACCAGCTCGTCCGGCTTGAACGGCTTGCTCACGTAGTCGTACGCGCCGGCCTTCATCGCTTCGATGGCGAGGTCGATGCTGCCGTACGCGCTCATCATGATGACGGTCGCGGTGGCGCCCCGCGCCTTGAGCTCGCCGAGCATCGCGAGGCCGCCCATCCCGGGCATGCGCACGTCGGAGAGGATCACGTCGGGATCGAAGGCGTCGAGCCGCTCGAGCGCCTCCTCCGCGTTGCGCGCGACCTCGACCTCGTAACCGTGACGTCGGAGCGTGCTTCTCAGGACGATGCGGAGGTTCTCCTCGTCGTCCACCACCAGGATTCGGCGCATCGCAAGAAGTATCGTCCGAGGGCGGGTCGCTCCGCAATCGTTTCATAGGGCTTCACGCGCGTGGATTGTGGCGCCGCAAACGCACGCTCTCGCCCCGGCCGCCACGAACGGCGAAACGAGCTCTGCTAGCTTGATTGGGTGACCGAGCGAAAGACTCAGAAAGCACGTTCACACGCGCGCATCGTCCGCCATGCGGCGCGACTGTTCCGCGAGCACGGCGTCGGCTCCGTCGGCGTCGACCAGCTGATGTCGGCGGCGGGTCTCACGCACGGCGCGTTCTACGCCCACTTCCGAGACAAGAACGCGCTCGTCGCCGAAGCCCTCGCGAGCGCGTTCGCACAGTCCCGGAGGAACCTCTTCGACTCGTTCCCCGACGAGCGTGGTGCCCGTTGGCTCGAGCTCGCCACCGATCGGTACCTCGCTCCGGACCACGTCGAGAGCGCGGGCTCCGGCTGTGCGGTGCCCGCGCTCGCCGCCGAGCTCGCCCGCGCCACGCCGGCGCTGAGACACGCGTTCACCGAGCAGATCGCCGGCATCATCTCCCTCGCCGAGGAACGGATCGGTGGAGCGGATGCGCGCGCCCGAGCGCTCTCGACGATGGCTGCATGGGTCGGTGCGATCAGCGTGGCCCGCGCCGTAGACGACCCCGCGTTCGCTGCGGAGATCCTCGCAGCAGTCCGCGCGACGATCGCTGGACAGCCCGCCACGCCCGTCCCGGATGCCGCTCCGGCCCGGCCGCCCCGCCGAGGGTCCGCTCCTCGGGGGGACCGGCCGCGCCCGCGGTCCGCGGCGCGTCGACGCTGACCCACCGATCGATCACCGCCGATCGACCACCTCGACGTGGTCTCCGACGGCGACGTCACCCTCCGATTCGGGCACCAAGTTCGTCCCGAACCACACCGCACCATCCCACGCGCGATAGGTCGCGAGCGTACGCAGTGGCTCCGGCCCACGCGCGCCGCTCAGCTGATCGGTGGTGGTCACGACGCAGCGATCGCAGAGCTTCGGCGCTCGGAAGAAGACGTCGCCGATGCGCAGGCGAGACCATCGATCCTCGTCGTACGGAGCAGCTCCCGAGACGACCACGTTGGGCCGGAAGCGCGCCATCGGGATCGGCGTGCCCGCGCGCTCCGAGAGATCGTCGAGCGACGTGCTCGACGTGAGCAAGAGCGGGAACGCGTCCGCGAAGCTCACGAGCGCGCCCTCGGGCGCGTGCTTCGCCGCGACGCGGCGCTCCTCGTCGTCCGGCATCTTGACCAGCTCCGCGGCGCGACCGAGCACCTCGGACAGGAAACGCGCGGCCTCCGTCCCCATCGACCACGCGCTCGACGCATAGCTCGAGTGCACGCGCACGGGCCTTCGTTCGCGGCTCGTCGGAGCACACGGCACGGCGACCGAGGCGTGCCCATCGGCCGAGAGGCGCAACACGCCGTCGTCGACGATCGTCGTGACCGTCGCGAGACGCGGCTCGGTCCGCTGCGAGAGGAACGTGCCGTCCGGGTCGATGACCATGAAGCGGCGATCGTCGTCGAGCCCACGGCGTCCGACGCGCGCGCGGTCCATCGAGACCGCGCGACACGCCTTGACCGGGTACACCCACAGCGCCGCGACGCGTATCCCGGGCAATCGATGGCTCAGCCGGTCGTCGCGTCTTCGGGCTTCTCGAGCAGCGACTTGCGCAAGCCCTGCAGCCGTTCGTCGACCTCGGCGACGCGCACCGCGAGGCTGCCCGTCTCGGCCTCCGCGCGAACCAGCGCTTGCTCGCCGCGCTCGCGGGCCGTCCGGGCCTCGCGCAGGAGCTCCATCACCGAGCGCGTCAGCTCCTCGCCCACGTTGGCGACGAAGTCGACCAGCCGCCGACCGAGCTCGTCGATCGCGTCGTCGAACGTCTGCGTCATGCGCTGCGTGGCCGCCTGCACTGCCGCCGGCAGAGCTTCCTTCGCCCGCTTGCGCGTCTCCTTCTCGGCTTGACCGCGCAGCACGACGGCGAGGATCGGCGTGGCGAGGAGCATCGCGCCGCCGACGGCCACGTTGACCATCGTGAGCACGCCGATGCCCGCGGCGCCGAGCGCGAAGACCGACACGTCGTAGGCGAACGTGTCGACCTTGATCGTGAGATCGGGGCTCGCCGCGCCGAGCGCGTCCGCGATGCGCGTCGTGCGATCGCGCGCGTCCTCCTGCAAGAGCGCGATGGTCTCTTCGGCCAGCTTCTCGAGATCATCGGTCACCTCGCGACCGAGGCCCTCCGCGAAGGTCTTGAACGACTCCTGCACGAAGCCCGGAAGGAAGCGCTTCAGATCGTCGGACGTCGCCTTGTCGATCTCCGCCGGCAACGTGCGCAGCAGCCGCTCGGAGAACAGCTCGATGCGGTGGCGCGCGCGCACTTTGATCTCGGCCACCTGCTCGCGAACGCGCTGCTGACGATCGGCGATCGTGCCGGCGCGTCCCTCGAGCTCCGCCTCGAGCCGAGCGATGCGCGCGTCGATGTCCACCGTGGCGAGCGCGAGCGCTCGCCGCTTGAGCTCGATGGCCTGGCGCAACGTCATGGACGCGCGGAGCCCCTCGCCGAGCGCGTTCTCGAGCAGGATGCTGCCGCGCTCGTTCGCGAGGTAACGCCCCGCCTCCTCGAGGAAGGCTTCGAGCCCGCTGCCCTTCGGGTCGCCGGCGAGCGCCATCTCGCTCGAAAGCGTGTAGACGCGCGGGCTCTTCACGATCTTCGCGAGATGGTTCTTCGCGTACGACACGGCCTGCTCGCGCTCGTCGTCGGTGAGCAAGTCGATCTTGTTGATGACGAAGAGGATCTTGTCGCGGCTCTGGGCGAGCAGCTTCTCTTCGAGGAAGGCGCGTTCGCTCTCTTTGAGAATCTGGCCCGCGTCGAGCAGGAAGATGACCGCGTCGGCGCGCGGCACGTAGCTGTACGTGATCTCGGCGCGCGACAGGTTGAGGTCGTTGACGCCCGGCGTGTCGACCAGCACCACGCGGTCGCGCAGGAGCGGCGCTGGGTAACGCACCTCGAGGTAACGGACGTTGGCGCGGTCCGCGGAGCCGTCGGCGTCGTACGAGTCGAGCGCGTCGAACGCCACGACCGTCTCGCTCCCGTCCTCACGCACCGCACGCGCGCTCGGGCGCTCCGCGTGCAGGATGTGATGGATGACCGCGGTCGTCGGCGTCACGCCCATCGGCAGGACCGACGCGCCCAGCAGCGCGTTCACGAACGTCGTCTTGCCGTGGTTGAACTCGCCGAGGACGACGAGGTGGAACCTCTCCTCGTCCAGGCGCGGGATCCGCTCGTCGCGGAGCTTCTTGGCGATCGAGTGCGCGCCGCTCGAAGACGCGATCTCCGCGACGTCGCGCAACGCTCCGAGCACCTCGTGCTTCCTGCGGAGGAACTCGGCCGCGAAGCCGCCGAGCGTCGGCCCCGACGCCGCGGGGGCGGGCGCAGGCGGCGGGTTGCTGCGACGCGCGTCGTGCGCCTCGCGCGCTGCGGTGATGGGGATGACCTTCGCCCCGTGCTCCTGCTCGGTCGCGCCCGCGGACGCCTCGGCTCTCGGTTCGCCCGGAGGTGCGCCGGCAGGGGAGCCTCCCGCGCCTTCGCTCGGAGCGTCCGAGGCCTCGCGATCCTCGCGCCGTCCCTCTTTCTCGCGCTCGCGCTCGTCGCCCTCGCGCTCGTCGTCCCTGCGCTCGTCGTCTCCGCCGCCTTCGCTCATGCGCATCGCCCCTTCGTCACCGGATCCTGATCAGCTCGTCGACCTCGCGGTCGCACTCGTCCATCGTGAGGCCGCCGCTTCGTCCCACGGCCTTCTGGAACATCTCGGTCTTCTCGAAGACGCGGAGCGCCGCGATGCGCTTGGGCACGTACGGGTGCGTCGCGAGCAGCTCCGCGAAGCGCCCGGCGCCCTCGCGCGCGTCACCGAGCTGATCGAGGTACTCGTCCACGTCGATCTCGTCGAAGAGCGAGCGCGATCCGACCGCGAGCTTCAGGAACACGCGCGTCGCGATCTTCGAGTCTTTCACCACGAGCAGCCCCGCGCGGTCGCACGTGATCTCGGCGTAACGCGACCACGAGTTGAGCGCGACGACGGCGGGAGCGGCCACCCACTGGAGCAGCAGCATCGCCGCAGTGCGCAGGTAGTGGAGGGCAGTGCCGTAGACGACGTGGTTGTTCTGGATGTGGCCGCACTCGTGGCCGATGACGAAGAGGATCTCCTCGTCGGTCATGTAGTCGGCCATCGCGCTGTTGACGACGATGAACGCATCGTCGTTGGTGCCGAAGGTGTGCGCGTTGAGCGACGCGAGGCTCGGCGCCACGTAGATCTGCGGCATCGCGATGCCCAGGACGTCGGAGGCCTGTTTCCCCAAGCGATAGAACCGCGGGAACTGTCGCTCCGAGACGCGGATGCACATGCCGAGCAGCTCGTTCTTCTTGAGCGACTTCCACATGCGAACGGTCGCTGCGGCGGCGAGCTCCACCGGCTTGACCCGGCCGAGCGCGCGCGTGACGCGAACGTCGTCGACGAACGCGTACGGGATCGGCCGCGCCTCCGTCGCCGTAGCCGGAGCCGGACCGTGCTCTTTCTGACGTTTCACGTACGCGGCGAAATCGAGGTCGACGCGGGGCTCGGGCATGGGCGGAGCCTAAGGCTGCGCTCCCTCGCGGGCAACGCCGGGAGACGGAGAGTTTCTCGCCTTCCGACCCGAGCGCGGCGCCGCTCACCCTGCCTCTGCCCGCGTTGCGGGCAGAGGTGACGCGCGTCCCACGCCCCACAACCGAAGCCCCCTGGTCGGAAGGCGAAATTTGAGCTGGACGCGGTCGCGATCCTGGTAGTCTCCCGGCGCCGAAGCGCAGGAGAGAAAAGCCATGCGAGACCACGAAGAGGCCATTCTCAAGTCCCTGGTCGCCGTCGCTTGGGCGGACGGGCGCATGGAGGGCGAAGAGAAAGAAGTCCTCGAAGCGCTCATCAGCGCGTTCGAGCTCGGGAGCGAAGACGCCCAGTCGGTACGCGATTTCGCCGCGTCACCCAAGTCGCTCTCGGACATCCCGGTCGACAAGCTCGAAGAGCCCGATCGCCGGCTGCTCCTGCAACATGCGGTCATCCTTTCGTACATCGACGGGACGCAGTCGGACCGCGAGAAGGTCATGCTCGACGAGCTGGTGACCAAGCTCGCGATCCCGCGCAGCGAGGCCGACGGCCTGCTCGAAGCCGCCGATCAGCGCGCCAAGCGCCTGCTCGACCTGTTGTGAGCGCCTACGTGCGGAAGTGATCCCAGCCGCTCGGGATCGCGACCTCGCGACCGTGCTCGTCGTGTAGCTCGATGCCGGGCTCACCCTCGACGACCAGCCCGATACGCGTCCCGAGGCTCTCGACCGAGTGCCCCGCCGGTGCGGTGAAGAGCAGCTCGTAATCGTCGCCGCCGGCGAGCGCGAGCGGCAACGTCGCGAGACCCATCCCAGCCGCCAACGCGTCGAGGTCGGGCGGGAACGCCAACACCTCGGTCGCGATTCGGACACGCACCGACGAGGCGCGGGCCAATCGTCCGGCGTCGATCGCGAGCCCATCGGAGACGTCGATGCACGCGGACGCGACGTCGCAGAGACGCGCGCCTTGCACGAGCTTCGCGACGGGCGCGCGATAACGAGCGACCGCGACCGTGCCTGCCGCGGTTCGCTCGAGCGTGGCCCGGTCGGCGTGGGCGAGCACGGCGCGCCCGAGCGCGGCGAGCCCGACGTCGCCCGTGACGTAGAGGCCATCACCCAGGCGCGCGCCGCTGCGCCGGAGCACGACGCCGCGTGTCTCGCCGACGACGGTCGTGGTGACCGACAGATCGCGCGCACGCGTCAGGTTCCCACCGAGCACGTCCATCCGGGCCGCGCGCGTCGCACGCAGCGCACCCTCGAAGACTTCCATCACGTCGTCGTCCGGTGTCCCGCCGGGAGCCGCGATCGCCAACAACACGCCGCGCGCGAGCGCGCCCATCGCCGCCAGATCGCTCGTGGCCGCCATCACCGCGCGATATCCGCAATCGTCGAGCGTCATCCAGGCACGCTCGAAATGGACCCCTTCGACGTGCGCATCCACCGACAACACGACGTCCGACCCTGGTGCGATCGCGATCACGGCGGCGTCGTCGCCCACCGGGACGCGCACCGTGCCGGGCACATCGCCCGCGTTCGTCGTCGGCCCGAGCTCGGTCAGCCTCGCCGCGATCCGGGCGAGCAGCGCTTCTTCGCTCATCCCGCCGTGCTCGAAGGCCCCGACGAGGGCGGAGGCACGGAGAACGCGCGGGCCTCTCCATCCGGTATGCGGATCGTGAATGTGGTGCCCGCGCCAGGCGCGCTCTCCACGTCGATGCTCCCGCCGTGCGCGTCGACCAGACGCTTGACGATCGAGAGCCCGAGGCCGGTGCCGCCGTACGCGCGCGTGGAGCTGCCGTCCACCTGATAGAAGGCGTCGAAGATGCGCTGGTGCTCGCTCGCCGGGATACCGATGCCGCTGTCGCTGACGATCACCTCCGCCTCGCGTCGCGGCTCCCCGAGCAGCGCCGAGCCCACCTCGCCGTCGGGGCCGTCGAGCGCCATCGCCATGCGCGCGCGCACGGACACCTTGCCGCCCTCCGGCGTGAACTTGAGCGCGTTGTCGACGAGGTTCGTCAACACTTGGCGAAGGCGTTCCCGGTCGGCCACGATGGTCCCCGGGCCCGGCGTCTGCACGACGAGCTCGACGCCCTTCTTGCGCGCGATGGGCGTCGCGGTCGCCGCGACGTCCGAGATCAGGTCCTCGAACGGGAACGGAGCGAGCTGCACCGACATCCGACCCGACTCGAGGCGGGACAGATCGAGCAGACCGGTGATGAGCGACAGGAGCTGATCGCCCTTGTCACGGATCGTCGTGACGAACTCGGTCTGCTCTTCGTTGAGCGGCCCGGCGATCTGCTCCGCGAGCATGTCGCTGTAGCCGATGATCGAAGTCAGCGGCGTGCGCAGCTCGTGGCTGATCGTCGCGAGGAAGTTCGACTTGAGACGGTCGAGCTCCTGCAGGCGATCGAACGACTGCTTCAGCTGGCGGTTGCGCTCGGAGAGCTCGCGGAAGCTCTCGCGCACGCTGGCCAGGTGCATCTGCGACGTCAAGAACGCGCGGTGCCCGCTGAAGAGGATGAGATCGAGCGTCTTCTGCAGGTGCGTGGCCACGTGCCGCGCGGTCTCCTCGCGCACGCGCGGCATCTCGTCGAGCGCTTCGGCGGCGGCGTCGGGCTGGATCTCGGGCGCGACCGTCAGGAGCGTGCGCGGGACCTCGTTGCGCTCGGCCGGCAGGTACGGCCCGATCACGATGCGTCCGAGCTGCCGCCCGTCGTAGACGATCCCCACGACACGGTAGACGGCGCCGGTGAAGCACGGATGGACGTAGTGACCCGTGTCGGTGGGCACGGTGGTCTTGACCGAGTCGACCACTCCGGAGCACGCCGCTCGACCTTGCGCGAACGAGTTGACGTACCGACAGACCTCGCGCTCCTCGTGCACGTCCGCGAGCAGCCCGTCGCTCGAGATGACGCGGACAGAGATCCCGAAGAGCGAGTAGAACGACTTGCACAGCTCGACGAGCGCCTCGCGGTCGACGAGGTCTTCGAGCCGCAAGCCCTGACCGAGCGTCAGGTCGACCAGAGACTGTCCCGCGAGCGTCACGGCCGCGCCTCCGACGAGACGCCGAGGCGCTTGGAGACGATGCTCACCAGCGAGCTCGGGATACCGAACTTCTTGGTCAGCTCGTGCTCGCGGTCGAGCTGCGCCCAGCAGAGGTCCATGAGCCCGACGAAGGTCTGCACCACACCGACGCCGCGCGTGGCGACGGCCTTGTAGACCGGCTCGCGACCTCGCTTCGCGAGAGCCTCGATCTCTTCGTCGCTGCGCGCGTTGGGCAGGTCGCGCTTGTTGAACTGGATGACGAGCGGGAGCTTGTCGATCGCCATCCCGTTCTCGCGCAGGTTCTCCTTGAGGTCGAGGAACGCCTCGGCGTTGGGTCGCGTCTGGTCGGTCTGCGAGTCGGCGACGAAGACGACGCCGTCGGCACCCTGGAGCACGAGACGCCTCGTGGCGTTGTGGATCACCTGGCCGGGCACGGTGAAGAGCTTGATGCGGACGGCGACGCCGCTCTCGGCGCGTACGGTGATCGGCAACATGTCGAAGAAGAGGGTCCGGTCGTCGCGCGTCTCGAGCGTCATGAGCCGGCCCCGACAGTCGGGCGACAACAACCGGTGCAGCGCCTGGAGGTTGGTCGTCTTCCCGCTCAGCGCCGGGCCGTAGTAGACGAGCTTGATCGTCAGCTCGCGCGCGGCGAAATCGACGTGCACGACCCGATGCTACCAGGACGTCATTGGTGCGTCGCGGCCCAGATCAGAAGGCCTCCGAGCGCGATCGTCACGAACGCCGCGGCCACCACGCCCGGTCGCAATCGGGGCACGTCTCGCTTGCGCGTCTTGGTCGCTTCCATCATCTGCACGGCCAGGAACGCGGCGTTGTCCATCTTCTTCTTGGCGATGGCGCGGTCGCTCTCGCTCCGCTCGCCGTCCTCCGCGACGCGTCGATAGAGCGCGACCACCTCGCCGAGCCGCGCGTCGGCCGCCCCGACCGACAGAAGCTTGGTGTGCGCGTCGTCGTCGTCCCAGCGGTCGGTCAACCGCTTCCACGCGACGTCGATCGGATCGCCGTCGAACGTCCCAGCGTCGTCCGGCGGCGCGTCGGTCGGCTCGGGCTTGACCTCCCGCTCGTCCATGTGCCGCCGATTCTACGGTCCGGACGCGCTCACGGGAACCCGGCCACCGAGGCGATGCCGCTGCCCATCGCGACCACCAGGAGACACAAGCCTGCTGCCGCAGCGTACGCCCACGCGGCCGAACGTCGCAGGTCCGGCGCGTCACGCGGAGCTACGATCGCGCACGTGCCCGCCCCGACGGCGATGCAGAGGACGAAGAACGCGACGTGCTCCTTGGTCTCGAACAACAGGCCGGCGGTCGTGCTCCGCGCGAAGAGCGTGGCGCGCACGTGCTCGCGGTACGCCGGGTAGACGACGAGCCCGCTCGCGAATGCCAGCAGCGCGCCGACCGTGCTGAGCACGACCGAGAGCCGCACGCCGGCCGACATGGGCTTGCCTCTGCGCAGGAAGATCGCGGGGTGGAGCAGCGCGGCGACCGCGAGCACGCCGAGGTGGCCGTGCACGCTCTCGAGCAGGCGCAGAACCGTCACGCACCGCCTCAGAACGTCGTCGGCGGCTGCGCGGCTTCGCCGTGATGGAGCCGATCCTGCGCCGCGCTGATGGACCGGATCATCGATACCGCGAGAACGGCCGAGATCACGAGCAAGACGTTCGTCACGATGCCCATCGTGGTCTGCGTGCGGAGGTCTTCGATGGTGGGACGAAACCGACCGATCGTCAGGCTCGCTCGGTTCAACAGCCCGGCCGCGACCCACGTGAGCCA
>JADZFZ010000081.1 GCA_020854145.1 Deltaproteobacteria bacterium
GGTCGCGAGCGGCGCGGGGGTGGTCGTGCACGTCGCGACGATCATCGCCGCGGGCGTCTCGCCGCGAAACGGCTGCACCGTCGCCCACGCCTCGTAGAGCATGACCCCGGCGGCCCACACGTCCGCAGCGGGGGTCGCCGCACGCGCGCTCGTCGCCTGCTCGGGCGCGATGTAGCCGGGAGATCCCACGATGGCCTGCGTGCTCGTCGTGCCCGCGTCGCCCATCTGCCGCGCGAGGCCGAGATCGACGAGCACGACGCGCTCCCCGCCGCCCGGACGACGCGCGAGGAAGACGTTCTGCGGTTTGAGGTCGCGATGGACGACGCCCTTCGCGTGCGCCGCCGCGAGCGGGTCGAGCACGTCGGCGATGGCGCGTGTCGCGCCCCACGGGTCGTACGCGCGGTTCATGCGCGCAGCGAGCGTCTCGCCCTCGAGCAGCTCCATCGCGAGGTAGAGCGCTCCCGTGCGTGGGTCGGCGCCGGCGTCGAGCACGCGGACGATCCCCGCGTGCCCGATCTCGCTCCCGAGGCTCACCTCGCGGACGAACCGCTCGGCCGCGATCGGATCGAACGCCGTGTGGGCGAACACGATCTTGAGCGCGGCGCGCTCGCCCGTCAGGTGGTGCTGCGCCTCGTAGACCGCACCCATCCCGCCCCGCGCGATCAACCGGACCGCGCGCCACCGGTCACCGACGAGATGGGCTGGGACCGCCCCGGACACCGCCGGCGATCCTAATGGACGCCACGGCCGGACGTCGGCTCCCCTACAATCGGCGCCCCATGGGAACCGCGGAGCCGCGGCGGCGACGGTCGCCGTACGTCGTCGCGCTCTGCGTCGTGCAGGGCCTGGCCATGACGTTCGGGCTCGGCTCGGTGCTCGACTTCTTCACGAGCGCCTCGCCCGGCATCGGCGTGGTGGACGCGCTGCAGGGGGGTGTCGCCGCCGTGCCGCTCACGCGCGAGGCGTCCGATGCGCTCGCGGACGTTCCCACCTTCGCGCTCGTGCTCGAGGTGAACGGACGGTCGCTCGCGGCGCGTGGGCCGGGGCGGCGCGGCGTCGTCGAGGCCGTGAACCTGCTCGACGACCACGCGGGCAGCGTCAACACCGTCGTCGTGGAGGTCCCTCCCGCGGGCGCACGACGAACGCTCGTGCTGCACGCCCAGCGGCCCGACCCGCTCGCAGCTCCCTTCCTCTGGCTCCTCGGCGGCTACCACCTGGTGGCCCTGGCGTACCTGGCCGTCGGGTGGCTCGTGTGGTGGCGGCGTCCGGACGACCCCGCCGCCGTGCCTCTGCTCCTCTTCTGTCTCGTCAGCTCCATCCAGATGGGATCCGGTATCGCGACGTCCGAGCTCGTCTTCGACTGGAAGCTGATCTCCGACGCGATGGTCCCGCTCTACGGCCCTGCTGCGTTCTGGCTCGCGCTCAGGTTCACGGGACATCGGGTCGGTCCCAGGCTGCGCCTGCTCTCCCGGATCCTGTTCGCGCTCGCGCTCGCGCTCATGGGCTTCGGCGTGGTCTCGAGCTACCGGATGTCGACCGGCGTCGCGGACGGGACGCATCTCGGCGTCGCGATCGCCGCCAGCGGCATCCTGCTCACCTTCTGCGTCGTGGCGCTGGTGATCGTCTGCGTCCGCATGGCGCGACGATCGAGGCCCGCCGCGCTCCGGCAGCGCGCGCGTCTGATGGGTGTCGCCGCGATCGTGTCGTTCCTGCCGCCGAGCGTTCTCACCATCGTCCCGCCCGAGTCGTCCGTCTCGATCGCGAGCGGCGTCACCACCATGCTCTGCCTCGCGTCGTTCCCGCTGATGCTCGGCTGGGCGATCGTCCGTCATCGCCTCTTCGACATCCGCGTGGTGCTCGGCAAGGGCCTCGTCTTCCTGCTCGTGTCCGCGGTCGTGTCGCTCGTCTACGTCGGGCTGGTGCTCGGCGCCGTGAAGGTCTTCGGAAGCGTCGTGACCGAGTCGCCGGCGATCATCGGCCTCGGCCTGGCCGGCTCGATCGTGTCGTTCACGCTGCTGCAGCTCCGCGTACAGAGCTACGTCGATCACCGGATCCATCTCACGCGCTACCTCTACGCAGACGCCGTCGAGACCGCGAGCGAGGCCATCGCGCGCTCGCACACGGTCGAGGACGCGATCGAGACGGCGCGCTCGGCGTTGATGGGCGCGATGCGCCTGTCGCGGGCGTGGGTCGCGTCGCGCGAGGGCACGGCCGGCGCCCCGCTCCTGCGATGCATCACGCTGCAGCCGGGCGCGGAAGAGAGGCCCGCGAGCTCGGTCGTGCCGCTACCCGAGTCCCTCGATCCCACCGACCACCCACCGATCGCAGCCGCGCTCGAGGCGCGTCGGTGGGTCTCCGCGTACGACGCCGAGCTGACGCTCGACGAGCACAGCGGACCGTCCTTCTTCGAGAAGCACGGCATCGAGGCAATCGTGCCCTTCGGCGGAGCGCGCTCGACGGAGCGTCGCGCGGGCGCCGACGCGACGGGGCAATCGCCCGCGCCCGGCGCGTTGATCGTCGGGCACAAACGAGACGGCCGGCCTCTCGACGAGGAGGACCTCGCGCTCCTCCACACGGTCGCCAACCAGCTCGCCGTCGGCCTCGAGAACGCGCGCGCCCTCGCGGAGATCCGCCGCCTCAAAGACGGCCTCGAGGAGCTGGTCGAGGAGCGCACGCGCGAGCTCCGACGAGCGCTCGACGATCTACAGACCACGCAGGGTCAGCTCGTCGAGTCGGAGAAGCAGGCCATGCTCGGCCGCCTCGTCGCCGGGATCGTCCACGAGATCAACACGCCGCTCGGCGTCGTGATGTCGTCCTCCGACACGCTTCAGCGCTCGCTGCGCCAGGCCATCGAGCGGCTCGAGAAAGGCGCGGCGGATCCGGACACGATCGAGCGCGTCCGCCGGATGCTCGACGCGAGCGCCGGCGTCGCGGCGCTCCAGAGCACCGGCAGCCGGCGCATCTCCGAGGTGGTCGCGAGCCTCAAGCAGTTCGTCAGCCTCGACCGCGCCGCGGTGCAGGCCGTCGATGTCCGTCCCGGCCTCGACAGCGCCGTCAGCCTCGTCGCGGGCCAGGTCGAGGGACGCATCCGCATCGAGCGCGTCTACCCGGAGCAGCTGCCGACGGTCGAGTGCGCCCCCGAACGTCTCAACCAGGTCTGGCTGCACCTGCTGCAGAACGCGATCGCCGCGATCGACGGCGAGGGCCGCATCGAGATCCTCGTCGGCTCCGGCGACGGCAGCGTCGAGGTCACCGTGCGCGACACCGGTCGAGGGATCGCCGCCGAAGCGTTGCCCCGGGTGTTCGATTTCGGCTTCGCCCGCAAAGACGGGCGGATGGGGCTCAGCCTCGGCTTGCCGACGAGCCGGCAGACCATCGTGTCGCTGGGCGGAGACATCTCCATCGAGAGCGAGCTCGGCCGCGGCACGACGGTGCGTGTTCGCCTGCCCGCGAAGTGAAGGTCGGGTTCGCAGCACCGGGCTGCCCTCGGCTGCGGCTGTGACTTCGCCTCCGCCCGCTGCGCGGGCGCAAGGCTCACTCGGAATCCCGCGGGCGCGGACCGCGGCATTGAGGCGCCGCAACGCGGCCGCCCACGCGGCGGGCCATCCTCCTCGACGGAGGAGTCGTCCATGGGCGTCTTCGAGCTCGACGTGCCGTCGTTCGGCCGCACCCAAGCCGCGATCCAGCTCGTGTGCGCGAGCCTCGTGGCCCTCGCCGCCGCCGGATGCTCGAGCGCGGAGAGCACCGCCCCGGCGCGCACGTCGCATGAGCGGGACCGGACGCCGCTGACCATCGGCTACAGCCGGTTGCGCATCAGCCTTCCGGTCTTCGTCGCCGAGCGCAGGGGGATCTTCCGGCGCCACGGGATCGAGCCGCGGCTGCAGATGTACGACACGGCGCAGCCGATGATGCAGGCGCTCGTCGAGGGGCGCATCGACCTGGCCGGCTACACGGCGCTGCCCATCACGTACGGCGCGATGCTGCGGAGCCGTACGCGCCTGCTCTTCTTGACGGCGCTCGTCGAGGACTCGCGTCACCGCATCAGCTTCCTGCTGCGGCGCAAGCCCGAGGCCGGCCGAGAGCCCACCCTCCGCTCCATCGCCGATCTGCGGGGCCGGCGCGTGGGGATCCTGCCGACCGCCGCGTACCGCGCGTGGCTCGAGGCGATCCTGCGCGCGAACGCGGTGGACTCCAGCGCGGTCACGATCCAGCCGATCGAGCCGCTCCTGCAGGCGCAGACGCTCGCGAACGGAGGCGTCGACGCCCTCTTCACGAACGACCCGGCGGCGACCGCCGCGATCGTGCGCGGCGTCGCCGAGCCGATCCACGACTTCGCCGAGGTGCCGCGTTACCTCGGCGACCCGTTCCTCTTCGGGAGCTTCAACGTCCGCGAGGCGTGGGCGCGCGAGCACCCGGACGAGGTCCGGCGGCTCGCCGCCGCGCTCGACGAGGCCATCGCCTGGATCGCCGCGCACCCTGGCGAGGCCAAGGGCGACCTGCGGCCCTTCCTACCGGAAGCCTTTCGCCCGCACGTGGAGCGCTACCCGGACGCGCGCTTCCTTCCGACCACCGAGACGAGCGAGGATGCCTTCGTGCGTATGGCGACGCAGTACCGTGAAGCGGGGATCATCCCGGCGTCGCTCGACCTGACGGGATTGGTGGTCACCGGGCGATGGCCGGCGAGCGCGAGCAGCCCGCCGAGCCGCTGACCCTCCGGCGCGTCGCGGCGTCGCACGCCGCGGCTCGCGTCGTCGTGTCCGCGTCGTTCGAGGTGGCGGCCGGCGAGATCGTGGGGCTCGCGGGGCCGAACGGCTGCGGCAAGTCGACGCTGCTGCGCACCGTGGCGGGCCTGCACCCGTGCGAGCGCGGCGAGGTGGTCCTGCCCCGGTCGCGGACGCCGGCGGGCGTTGCGCGCGTGGCGCTCGTGCCGCAGGGCTACGCGCAGTCCTTCTGGCCGTGGGCGAGCCTGCGATCGGGCATCGCGCTCGCGGCCTCCGGATCCGGGCGCGGGTGGTACCGCAGCGCTGCGGCCCGCGCGCAGAGCCTGCGCGCCGAGCTCGCGCTCGATCTCGACCTCGGGCTCCGGCCCTACCAATGCAGCGGCGGCATGCTCCAGCAGGCGGCGCTGCTCCGGGCGCTCGCCGCGTTCGCGTCGGGCCCCGAGGTGCTGCTGGCCGACGAGCCGTTCTCCGCGCTCGACGTCGACGTGGCGCGGCGCGCGCGCGCGGCGTTGCGCCGGTTCGTCCGCGAGCGGGGCGTGCGCGCGCTCGTCGTGCTGCACGACGTCGAGAGCCTCGTCGAGACGTGCGACCGCGTGCTCGTGATCGACGGCAAGCCGTGGTCCACCGATGGGGCGAGCGAGGGGGTCTCGACCGCGCGGATGGTGCTCAACGCGCGGCTCGGCTCGCGACGGCCGGACGGGGACGCGGACGCCGCGGCGCCAACGACGAGCTCGTTCGGCGACGCCATGGCGCGGGTCCTCGGAGCGGGCCCGCACCCATGACGAAGGGTTCCGCCGGGCGCCTCGCGCTCGCTGCCGCCACCTTCGCGGCGGGGCTCGCGCTCTGGCTGGCGCTCGCGCGCTCCGGATGGATCGGGAGGACGCTGCTCGCCGACCCGATCGACGTCGCACGTGCGCTCGCGGGCGCCTTCGATCCCGCCGCTCCGCCCGGGGCCCGCGTCCTCGTGCACGCGGAGGCGACCCTCGTTCGCGCGCTCGCCGGCTGGGTGATCGCGCTGCTCGTCGGGATGGGCTGCGGCGTCGCGCTCGGTGCGCGGGCGTGGGCGTACGTCCTCGGCGAGCCGCTCTTCGAGCTCGCGCGCGCCGTGCCGCCGATCCTCGCCTTCCCGCTCTTGCTCGTCGCCTTCGACTTCGGCGAGCCTGCGTACGTCGGCACCATCGTGCTCGGCTGCGTGCCCATCGTGGCGATCACCGTGGCCAGGGGCCGGCTCGGCGCCTCGCGTGAGCGCAGCGAGCTGCTCGCGGTCTTCGGCGTCCCGCGCTCGGTCCGCGCGCTGACCGCCATCATGGAGGTCATGCCGAGCTGCTTTCTCGCGGCGCGCCTCGCGCTCTCGACGAGCCTCGTCATCGCGGTGGTGACCGAGATGGTCTTCACGCCCCGGAGCGGGATCGCGCTCGGCGCGCTGGCGAAGGAGGCGCAGATGTCGTTCGAGACCGACGTGTACTTCGCGGTGGTCGTGGTCGTGGGGCTCTTCGGCTACGCGGCGAACGTGGTGCTTCGCGCCGTCGAGCGCAGGCTCGGCCTCGAGCGCTCGACGAGCACGTGAGCATCGCAGCCGGAGCGTCGGGCCCGCGTGGCGCGGGCTCGGGGCCTGACGAGAGATACCCAACCGTTCGCCGCGAGCACCGGTTCTTCACCCTCGTGGGCCCACTTGGTTCGCAGGATCGTGGGAGCGGGGGAAGTGCGACGACCGAGCGGTGAGGTTGCCTGATCACGGGTCGCGTCGCTGACGGCGCGCCCCACGCGCCGGTCGCCTTCGGTCAGGCGCCGAACGGCCACCAGCCCTTCTTCTTCGGCTTCTCCTTCGTCCCCGGCGCCCCGGGCGGGCTCGCCGCCGCCGCGCGAGGCGGCTCCTCCATCGCCAGCCGCGCGATGACCGCTGGATCGAGCGTCCGTCGGTAGTGTTTGGGCCCTTCCGAGGTCGCGGCGAGGAACGGCAGGTTCATCTCGGTCGACGACGACTGTCGCAGCTCGTCGATCGCCCGCAGATACGCCTCGGTGATCCGGCAGAGCGCCGAGACGTCACGCGCGATCGAAGCGCCGCTCTCGCGCTCGAAGTCGCGGGCGATGGCGATGGTCACGCGCGCGACGGCCTCGCTCTGGCCCGCCACGCCGAGGTGCCGCGCCGACGCTTCGCGAACCGCCTCGAACGCATCGACGCCGCGACCGATCGCGTCGGCGACGTCGCGCGAGAAGTCTTGCGACGCGGAGGGCGCTCTCGTGCCCGGCGCGTTCGGCGCGCTCCCCGTCACCGACACGGCCGACCCCTGGATCGCGAGCGTGGTCTCGCAATACGCGCAGCTCGCGAACGGCGCTCGGACGGCATCGAGCGGCAGCGGCGCGCCGCAGCGCGCGCAGGTGAGAGCCAGCGTCACGGGCACGCCATGGATACCACGGAGACCCCCGAGGCGGTCGCGCCTGGTCGTCTTGGCGGTCCCGTCGAGGGCCCTCGTCACAGCATCGCTGCGGGAGGAGTTGGCCTGACCGCTCGAGCCAATCGATCGCGCTCGTCGCGTTTCCCGACGTGTCGGTCGCGGTCGAGCACGCCCTCGGCCGAGGCGCGCGTCGTCGAGCGCGTCGGCGCTACATGTGCGGGGCGACGAGCGGTATCCTGAGCGCCATGCGCATCTCTGCACTCGGCTTGCTCTTGGCCCTGCTCACCTCGGTCGCGGCGTGCGGCAC